>NZ_JAUSMI010000079.1 GCF_030645145.1 Microcella sp.
GACCCGCGAGCGTGCCGTCGCGCGTCGGTCGCGCGCGTCACTCTGCGCGTCTATCGGTCAGCTGTTCGAACTTCGGCCCCGACGGCCGCAACGAGTGACCGATGGACGGGCGACCTGGCGGGCCGGCAGGGGCTCGAGATCCGCGCCCGCTAGAAGCGCGCCGAGTTCTCCATGAGGCGCTTCACCCGGTCGGGGATGGGCGGGTGGGTCTGGAACATGCGGTCCATGACGCCGGGCTTCATGGGGTCGTTCATCCAGAGGTGCGCCATGGTCGAGTTCTGGCGGCGCATCGGGCGGGCGTAGTCGCCGAGCTTCTGCAGTGCGCTCGCGAGGCCCTCCGGGTCGCGCGTGGTGAGGGCACCGGTCGCGTCGGCGAGGTACTCGCGCTGACGGGAGACCGCGGCCTGGATCATCGCCGCGACGAGCGGAGCGACGAGCATCGCGACGAGCCCGAAGACGAGGACGAGCGGGTTGCCGCCGTTGTTGTTGCGGTTGCCGCCGAAGAACGCCATGCGAGCCAGGATGTCGGCGATGAGTCCGACGGCGACGGTCAGCCCGAACACGATCGTCGAGACGCGGATGTCGTAGTTCTTCACGTGCCCGAGCTCGTGCGCCATGACGCCCGTGAGCTCGCGGTCGTTCATGATCTCCAGAAGGCCGGTCGTCGCGGCGACGCTCGCGTGCTCGGGGTCGCGGCCGGTCGCGAAGGCGTTCGGCGCCGGGTCCTCCACGAGGTAGACCTTCGGCATCGGCATGCCCTCCGTGATGGCGAGGTTCTCGACGATGCGGTACAGCCGCGGATTGTCGGCCTTCTCGATCGGCCGCGCGCCCGCCATGGAGAGCGCCTGCCTGCCGGCGGCGAAGTACTGGAAGGCCGTGTACGCCGCGGCGCCGATGAGGGTGCCGATGAAGATCGTGTAGCCGCCGCCGTAGAAGTAGTCGGCGACGAGCCCGAGCAGGCCGATGAGCACGAGGAACACCAGCATGATGACGATGGTGTTGCGCTTGTTCGCGGCGATCGCGCGATACACGTCAGCCCTCCTCGGGCGGGTTCGGGGTCAGGATGCTCGGGCCGAGGTCAGAACTGAACGCGCGGCGGCTCGGCGATCGCCGCGGCGTCCGACACCTCGAAGAAGTCGCGCTCGTGGAAGCCGAGGCGACGCGCGAAGAGAGTGTTCGGGAACTGCTTGATCTTGACGTTGAGCTCGCGCACGCCGCCGTTGTAGAACCGGCGCGCG
The DNA here is from genome assembly GCF_030645145.1 of Microcella sp. Taxonomy (GTDB): domain Bacteria; phylum Actinomycetota; class Actinomycetes; order Actinomycetales; family Microbacteriaceae; genus Microcella. The sequence continues at coordinate 1,239 of NZ_JAUSMI010000079.1, forward strand.
GCCTGGATCTTGTCCTCGGTGTCGACGAGCTCGCCCTGCAGCTGCAGGAAGTTCTGACTCGCCTGCAGCTGGGGGTAGGCCTCGGCCACGGCGAAGATGCTCTTGAGCGCCTGCTGCATGTGGCCCTCGGCGACGGCGGCGTCGGCGGGGCCCTGCGCGCTGAGGGTCTCGGCGCGCGCGCGCGTGACGCTCTCGAAGACCTGCTTCTCGTGCGCTGCGTAGCCCTTGACCGCCTCGATGAGGTTGGGCAGGAGGTCGGCGCGGCGCTTGAGCTGCACCGTGATGTCGCTCCACGCCTCGTCGACGCGGACGTTGAGCGTGACGAGCGAGTTGTACGTCGCCCAGAGGTAGATGCCGACGATGACGGCGAGCAGAACCACGACGCCGACGAGGATGAGGATTTCCATGCGGCACAGCTTAGAGCCGCCGCCGGTGCGCCGACAGGCCGCGCGCTCGACCCGGGCTATGGATTCGCCCCGATCGCGACGATCGCTCACCACGCATCTGAGAGAATGGTCGTCGGCGGGAGGACAGCACCTCCCCCGCACGACGACCGAGCACCATCGGCCCGAGGAGGCGGCATGCGCGCGCACCCGCCTCGCCCCGCGCGGCCCGGCGGTGCGGCTCGCGCCCTCGTCATCGCCCTCGCCGCGATCGCGGGCCTCGCGACGATCGCGCTGCCGGCGGCGCCGGCCGCGGCAGCGGCATCCTTCACCGAGCCTTCGAGCGGATTCATCGGCGACGATCGCGTCACCATCTCGGGCACGAAGGATGCCGGGAGCGCCGTGCGGGTCGTGGTCGTCGGCGGGCCCGTCGTCTGCACCGTCTCCTCCGACGCCGCGACGACGTGGAGCTGCGAGGGCGTCGATCTGCCCGACGGCGTCATCGAGCTCGCCGGCCTCGAGACGCTCGAGGACGGCACGACCGAGGAGTTCGGTTCCCTGCCGCTGCGCGTGCTCGGGCCTCCCCGCATCGAGGGGGCGGGCGGCACGCTGCTCACCGCCGGGCGGTTCACCGGGACGGCGTCGCCCGGCGCGGCGATCGAGGTGCGCACGGTCGGGCCGCGCGGATCCACGGTGCACGGGTGCCCCGCGGCGCTGCCGGACGGGTACTGGTCGTGCATCGTGACGGTGCCGAGCGGCGAGTACCGGACGACGGCGCGCCAGTCGCTGCCCTCGATCGGCCCGGAGCGCTCGACCTGGTCGGCCTCGACGCTCGCGACGGTCGACCGCGACGTGCCGGCGGCCCCGACGATCGACTTCCCGCGGACCGGCACGCGGACGGCGACCGCAGTGCTGCGCGCGGCGGGCACGGGCGAGCCCGGAGCGACCCTCCAGCTCTACGTCGACGGAGAGCTCGTGTGCGGCACGACCGTCGATCGCGGCGAGCAGTGGGAGTGCGAGGCGCGGCTGCCCGCACCCGGCGAGCGGGAGCTGCGCGCGCTGCAGCGCGACCCCGCCGGCAACTTCAGCTCGGCGAGCGCCAGGGTGCGGGTGGAGTGGGCCGTGCCCGATGGCGGAGCGAGCGCGCCGCCGGTCGAGGAGCCCGCGCCCGGCGCGACCCCGGCCCCCGGAGCGACGGACGCTCCCGCCCGACCGACCGAGCCCGCCCCACCGAGCGCGGCTCCCGATCCCGGCGGCGGCCCGGACGGCGACCCCGGGAACGGCGGGGCGCCCGGCGAGGGCTCCGATGCCGGCGCTGAGGCCCCGCCCGCCCCGCCGCTGCCGGGCTCGTCGAGCGACGAGCCCTCGTCGAACTGGGGCACGCCGACGGGCTTCGGCGGCACCCTGCCGACCGCGGCCCAGATCGTCGAGCGCGGGGGGCTCGCGATCGCGCCGCTCGTGGCCATCGGTTACCTCGCGCTCATCGCGGTGCCGCTGCGCTGGTTCGCCACGCGGGCCGCGCCGCGCATCCGTCTCGCGATGCCGCGCCTGACCGGCCGCAACCGGGGGACGGTGCTGAGCGAGGACGACCCCGTGGTCTCCCCCGCCCTCACCGCCGTCGGGGTGTTCGCCGGGGCGGCCGTCGTCGCCGCGGTCGGCGGTGGGCTCGACCTCGAGGTGCGGTACCTGCGGCTCACCGCCGCGATCGGGCTCGGGCTTCTCGTGCTCGCCGCCGTCGGGGTGAGGCTGCCCGCCGGCGTCGTGCGACGAGCGGCGCGGGTGCCGGTCGTGACGCGACTGCTGCCGGGCATCCTCGCCCTGGCGATCGCGGCGGCGCTGCTCTCGCGCGTGGCCGAGCTGCGGCCCGCCATCCTCATCGGCGTGCTCGTCACCGCGAGCGTCGTCGGGGCCGCGCGGTTCCGGGTGCGGGTGGGTCTCGCCGTCGCGCAGCTCGTCGCGGTCGCGGCGCTCGCCCTCGCGGGCTGGGCGGTGCACGACCTGCTCACGCCGAGCACGGGGTTCTGGGTGAGCTTCGCCGCCGAGACCGCGGCGACCGTCGCGCTCGGCGGGCTCGGGTCGCTGCTGCTCATGCTGCTGCCGGTCGGCTCGTTCCCCGGGCGCGCGGTCTTCCAGATCTCTCGCGCGACGTGGGCCGTCGCCTCCCTCGCCGTCGCGACCGTGACGGGGGCGATCCTCGCCTCGGGCGCGAGCTTCCCGATCATCGGGCTCGGGCTCGCGGCGGCGGGCATCGGCGCCGTGCTCGTCGGCGTCACGCTCTGGGTGCGGTGGGTCGAGCCCGCGCTCGCGTGATCCGCCGTGCGTGCCCCGGCTGGGGTTCGAACCCAGACTGGGCCGATTTTAAGTCGGCTGCCTCTGCCGGTTGGGCTACCGGGGCGCACCGATCAGCCTAGAGGCGAGCATCCGCCCCGGGGTCGACTGCGGCGCGCTGCTACGCCTTGGGGCGCGAGGCGAAGGCCTGGAAGTACTCCTGCGGCTCCTCGCGCGCCGTGAGCGTGACGTTGTCGCGGCCCAGGATGAGGTTCCAGAGCCAGCCGCTGAACACGCGGATCTTGCGCTCGAACATCGGGATCGCGAGGCCGTGGTAGCCGCGGTGCGCGACCCAGGCCGGGAAGCCCTTGATCGCGATCTTGCCCGACTGAAAGACGCCGTGGCCGAGGCCGAGGCCCGCGACCGCGCCGAGGTTCTTGTGCACGTAGTCCTTGGGCTCCTCGCCGCGCAGGACGGCGACGATGTTCTTCGCGAGGAGCTTGCCCTGACGAACGGCGTGCTGGGCGTTCGGAACGCAGAAGCCGCCGACGCCGCCACCGGTGAGGTCGGGCACGGCCGCGACGTCGCCGGCCGTCCAGGCGCCCTCGACGACGGTGCCGCTCTCGTCGATGACGCGGAGGTCGGCCTGGGCGCGGATGCGGCCGCGCTCCTCGACGGGGAGGTCGGTCGAGCGCACGACGGGGTTCGCCATGACGCCGGCCGTCCAGATGATGAGGTCGCTCTGGAAGCTCTCGCCCGTCGACAGCTCGATGACGCCGTCGACCGCGCTCGTGAGCTGCGTGTCGAGGTGCACGATCGCGTCGCGCTGGGCGAGGTTCTTGAGCACCCACTGGCTCGTCTCGAGCGACACCTCGGGCATGATGCGGCCCATCGCCTCGATGAGGTGGAAGTGCGTGTCGTCGATCGTGAGCTGCGGGTACTCCTTCAGGAGCGAGCTCGCGAGGCTGCGGAGCTCGGCGAAGGTCTCGATGCCGGCGAAGCCGCCGCCGACGACGACGACCGTGAGCAGGCGATCCCGCTCGGGACCCGCCGGCAGGAGCTCGGCGCGGGCGAAGTTGTCGATGAGGCGGTCGCGCACGGCGACGGCCTCCTCGATCGCCTTCATGCCGATCGCCTCGTCCGCGACGCCGGGGATTGGGAAGGTGCGCGAGACCGACCCGGCGGTGACGACGATGTGGTCGTACTCGAGCTGCCAGGCGTCGCCGACCTCGGGCGTGATCGTCGCGGTCCTCGCGGCGTGGTCGATGCCCGTGACCTTCGCGGTGATGACGCGCCCCTTGTCGAGGTGGCGGCGCAGCGAAACCACCGCGTGGCGCGGCTCGATCTGACCGGCGGCGACCTCGGGGAGGAAGGGCTGGTACGTCATGTAGGGCAGCGGGTCGACCACGACGACCTCGGCCTCGCCCGGGCGCAGCCACTTCTGAAGCTTCAGAGCGGTGTAGAAACCGGCGTAACCGCCACCGACGATCAGGATTCTGGGCACGGGGGAACGATCTCCTTGTGGTGAGGGACCCGGATAATCTACCCCGCGCGCGAGCGCCTGCCGAATCGTGCGCTGCCGAGCGAGACGGTCGCGATGACGAGGAGCGAGCCGCCGAGCACGGCCGCACCGACTGTTGCGAGGGGAGCGATGGCCGCCACGACGGGGCGCACTGCCTCCCCGATCCTAGCGAGTCCGGGATGCCCGGCGCGCCCGACGGCCTCGCGCGCGCCCTCGATGCGGATGGTCCGCACCTCGGCGTCGGCCCGGCGATTGAGCGAGATCCACTCCGCGAGGCTGCCGAGCGGGTTCTCCGCGACGGGCGCGAGATCGGCCCGCACGGCGGCGGCCGCGTCGACGAGCCCGTAGCCGTACAGCGGGTCGGGCACGGTCGCGGTGACGGGTCGCGCGGTGCCGATGAGGCGCGCGACGACGTCGGCCGCGGTCGCCTCGGGGTGCGCCGAGCGGATGAGCGCGGCGATGCCCGCGACGATCGGCGTCGCGCCGCTCGTGCCCTGCCAGATCACGTGGCCGCCGCCCGGCACGGCGCCGACGAGCTGCTCGCTCGGGGCCATGACGGCGATCGAGATGCCCTGCGCGCTTGCGCTGTCGCTCGCGATGCCGCGCCGGTCGACTCCCCCGACGGCGAGCACGCCCGGGATGGTCGCGGGCGCGCCGACCTGCTCGGTCCCGCTGCCGCGATTGCCGGCCGCCGCGATGACGACGACGTCGTTGGCCTCCGCGTACCCGAACGCGTCGTCCCAGCTCTCGGGCCACGAGAGCGTGTTGCGCGTGAGCGAGAGCGAGATGACGTCGGCCCCCGCGTCGACCGCCCAGCGCACGGCCTCGGCGACCTGCGCGTCGCCGTCGCGCTGCTCGGGGCCGAACGCGAGCGACGCGCTGATGAGGTCGGCCTCGGGCGCCGCGCCGATGACGCCGTCGCCCGGCGCGCTCCCCCGGCCGGCCGCGAGCGAGGCGACCATCGTCCCGTGGTCCGGGGCATCGGACCCGACGGGTCGCGTGCCGTCGGCCGAGCCGACGCCCGAGAGGTCGACGCCGTCGACGACGGCTCCGCGCAGATCGGGATGCGTCGCATCCACCCCCGAGTCGATGATCGCGATCGTGACGCCCGCCCCGCGGGTCACGGCCCACGCCGCGCGGATCCCGTACTCGTCGAGCCAGTACTGCCGGTCGCGGACCGCGTCGGTCGCGAGGATGCCCGGGGCCGCGACGGCGACGGACGCGGGCACCGCGGGTGCCGCCCCGACGATCGCGGCGAGGAGGAGACCGGCCGCTACGAGCCGCGCTGGTCGGGAGCGCACGCGCACACCTCGGGGCTCCAGTCGCACTCGGCGAGGGCGCGATCGCCGATCGGATTGAGACCGGGGCCGACCGACAGGGAGTGGCCGATGAGGGCGTGCAGGCACTTCACGCGCGTCGGCATGCCGCCGGCGCTGATGCCCGCGATCTCGTCGACGTCGCCGAACGTCGCGCGATCGGCGAGGTAGGTCTCGTGCGCGTGCGCGTAGGCCGCGGCGAGCGCGGGGTCGTCGGCGAGCGCGGCCTGGTACTCGGCCATGACGCCGCTCGCCTCGAGGCGCGAGGCGGAGGCGGTCGCCGCCGGATGCGTCAGGTAGTACAGGGTCGGAAAGGGCGTGCCGCTCTCGAGCCGCGGAGCGGTCGCGACGACCGTCGGAGCGCCGCAGACGCAGCGGGCGGGGATGCCGATGACGTCGCGTGCGGGCCGGCCGAGCTGCGCGGAGACGATCCGGACATCCCGCTCGCTCGCGGGGTCGAAGGGCGGGCGGCTCACGGCGCAGGCTCCGGGGCGGGCGCGGGCTCGGTCTCGGGGCCGACGAGCTCGACGGCCGGGAGGTCGGTGAGCGCGGCGGTGAGAGCCGAGGCGAGGACGGCGCGCGACCAGTCGATGCGCGTGCGCTGGATCTCGTCGCTCACGGGCTGCGCGGAGTCGACCTCGATCGTCGCGCCGTCGTCGATCACGAGGTAGCTGATGTCGCCGGGCTTGACGTAGAGGAGTCGGTCGCGGGCCTGCGACTCGATGTAGGCGGGGTCTGACCAGCGGTCGATCTCGGAGGAGAGGCCCTCGACGGCGCGCTCCTGCTCGGCGACGCGGGCCTCGAGCGCCGCGATCTCCTGCTGCTGCTCGACGAGGATGCGCAGCGACGGGGCGAGGACGACGAGGGCGCCGATGATGAGCACGAGCACCGTCACGGTGAAGCCCGAGACCTCGAGATTGCGGAACCACGGCGTCGATGCCGGGGCGTCGGCGGGCAGCTCGACGGGGAGGTGTCGCGAGCGGCCGGCCATGCCTCCAGCCTACGCGAGGGGCCCGCCGCCTCCCGGGAGGGAGAGGGCGGGCGCCCAGCGTCAGACATGCTCTGGCTCACGAGACCGACGGCCGAGACGGCCGTCGGCGCGGGGCGCTCCGAGGCCAGAAATGGCCTCGGACCCGTGGTCCCCGGCTACGCCGTGAACCGCGGGAAGGCGCTCCGCGCCGCGTAGACCGCGGCGTCGCCGAGCTCCTCCTCGATGCGGAGGAGCTGGTTGTACTTCGCGACGCGCTCGCTGCGGGCGGGCGCGCCGGTCTTGATCTGGCCGCAGTTGGTGGCGACGGCGAGGTCGGCGATCGTCGTGTCCTCCGTCTCGCCCGAGCGGTGCGAGAGCACGGCCGTGTAGCCGCTGCGCTGGGCGAGAGCGACGGCGTCGAAGGTCTCGGTCAGAGTGCCGATCTGGTTGACCTTCACGAGCAGCGAGTTCGCCGTGCCGAGGCCGACCCCCTTGGCGAGGCGGGTCGGGTTGGTGACGAACAGGTCGTCACCGACGAGCTGCACCTTCGTGCCGACGTCGGCGGTCAGAGAGGCCCAACCCTCCCAGTCGTCCTCGTCGAGCGGGTCCTCGATGGTGACGAGCGGGTAGTTCGCCACGAGCTCCGCGTAGAACGCGGCCATCTCGGCCGAGGTTCGCGCGCTGCCCTCGAAGCGGTAGGAGCCGTCGGAGAAGAACTCGGTCGCCGCGACGTCGAGACCGAGAGCGATGTCCTTCCCGGGGGTGAAGCCGACCTTCTCGATCGCGGCCATCAGGAAGTCGAGCGCTGCCGTCGTGCCGGCGAGATCGGGGGCGAAGCCGCCCTCGTCGCCGAGACCGGTGGCGAATCCGCCGGCCTTGAGCTCGCCCTTGAGCGCGTGGTAGGTCTCGACGCCCCAGCGCAGGCCCTCGGAGTACGAGTCGGCGCCGATGGGCAGGATCATGAACTCCTGCACGTCGACGGCCGTGTCGGCGTGCGCGCCGCCGTTGATGACGTTCATCATCGGCACGGGGAGCACGTGCGCGTTGGGTCCGCCGAGGTAGCGGAAGAGCGGCAGGTCGGCCGAGTCGGCGGCGGCCTTCGCGACGGCGAGCGAGACGCCGAGGATGGCGTTCGCGCCGAGCTTCGACTTGTTGTCCGTGCCGTCCGTGGCGTTGAGCTCGGCGTCGATCAGGCGCTGGTCGCTCGCGTCCATGTCCTCGATCGCCGGGCCGAGCACGTCGATGACGGCGTCGACGGCCTTCTGCACGCCCTTGCCCAGGTAGCGGCCCTTGTCGCCGTCGCGCAGCTCGTAGGCCTCGAACGCTCCGGTCGACGCGCCCGAGGGCACGGCCGCGCGCGAGACGGTGCCGTCGTCGAGCAGGACCTCGACCTCGACGGTCGGGTTGCCTCGCGAGTCGAGGATTTCACGGGCTCCAACGGCCTCGATAGCTGCCACGGATGGGTCTCCTAACAAGTGGGGGTGCGGACGCGACGGTGGTGGTCGTCCGCAGGGAATCCTACTCGCCGCCGGGAAACGCCCTCCGGCGGCTCAGGCGCTGCGCTCGAGGGGCCGCCAGTCGAGAGCCGAGGCATCCGCCCCGGTGCTCGCGCTCACCGTCGCGAACCGGGCGAAGCCGTCGGCGGCGAGCTGGTCGAGGGCCGTCTTCATGTTCTTGGGGCGCTTCACGAGGCGCACGCGCGCGCCCTCGGCGACGAGCGTCGACTTGAGCGCCATGAGGTCGGCGGCCTCGACGTCGCGGTCGTAGACGAGGGCCGCGTCGCCGTCGCCGTCGCCCTCCGGCAGCTCGACGAGGTCGATGAGCCGCTCGAAGCCGAGCGAGAAGCCCGTCGCGGGCACGTCGCTGCCGAGGAAGCGGCCGATCATGCCGTCGTAGCGCCCGCCGCCGCCGAGCGAGTAGCCGAGCTCGGGGTGCGCGACCTCGAAGATCGGGCCCGTGTAGTAGCCCATGCCGCGCACGAGGAAGGGGTCGAAGACGAGCGGCACCGCGTGGCCGAGGCCCGCGGCGATCGCGGCGAGGTCGGTCAGGGCGGCTTCGTCGACGCCGGCGGGCAGGAGCGAAGCGATCGACTCGGCCGTGAGCGCACCGCCCGCGGCGGGCGCGTCGTGATCGGGGGATGCCGCTCCCGCGCCGAACGACGCGAACGCCGGAACCGCCGCGAGGGCATCGATCGCGGCCTCGGCGTGCCCGCGCTCGCGCAGCTCGGCGAGCACTCCCGTGGTTCCGATCTTGTCGAGCTTGTCGAGGGTGATGAGCACCTCGGCCTGGGCGTCGGGGGCGAAGCCGAGCACGGTGAGCATGCTCGTGAGCAACCGCCGGTCGTTGATGCGGATCGAGCAGCCGGGGATCCCGAGTGCATCCAGCGCGCTCGAGGTCGCGGCGATGAGCTCGATCTCGGCGATGACGCCGGGTTCGCCGATGATGTCGATGTCGCACTGCACGAACTGGCGGAACCGGCCCTTCTGCGGGCGCTCCGCGCGCCAGACGGGCGCGATCTGAATGGCCCGGAAGACGCCGGGCAGCTGGCCGCGGTTGCTCGCGTAGAAGCGTGCGAGCGGCACCGTGAGATCGAACCGCAGGCCGAGGTCGGCGAGGTCGAGGGCGGTCGCGGCGGAGCGCAGGTCATCCGTCGTCAGGGCCCGCTTCATGACAGCGAACGCGAGCTTCTCGTTGTCGCCGCCGAGACCGGCATGAAGGCGCGAGGCGTCCTCCATGACGGGGGTCTCGATCTCGTCGAAGCCGTGCGCGCGGTAGACGCCCCGGATGCGCGCGAGCACGTGCTCGCGGCGGGCCTTGTCGCCGGGAAGGAAGTCGCGCATCCCGCGGGGCGGGGTCACCGGGCTGGCCATGCCTCGATTCTGTCAGAGGGCCGCTCAGGCGACGCGCGAGCCCTTCGGCAGGCGCTTCGACGGCGTGCGCGTGCGCGCGGTCGCGCCCCACAAGGCGAGCGCCGCGAGGATGGCGTGGATGAGCAGCCCGACGAACCAGCTCGGCACGGTCGAGGCGTAGATCTCCTCCGGCGTCGGGTAGTCGTTCGAGCCCTTGAAGCCGTTGCGGGCCTCCTCGCACTCGTCGTACACCGACTCGGTCTCGGGCGGGATCTGCGCCTGCCGGATGCCGAGGCCGATGCCGCCGAAGAGGTCCTCCGGGTAGCCGTTGCTATCGAACGTCGTCGGCGAGGCGTCGGCGAGCACGATGTACGGGTTCGCGGCGAGGAACCACCAGACGCGGTCGAACCGCGGCACCTGGTAGGTGCTGACCTGCGGCTCAAGGCAGCGGATCTCCTCCGGGATGCCCGTCTCGGGGTCGACCGGCCCCGAGTAGTCGAGACCGATGTAGACGTTGCGCACCTGGGTCTGATTGACGAGCCCGCCGAGCCCGAAGGCGATGAGCGTGCCGATGCTGAGCGCGGCGACGACGAGGTAGGTCGTCACGACGGAGAACAGCGCGCGCGTCTGCAGGCCGGAGAGGCCGACGCCGATCGCGGAGACGACGCCGAGCTCGAGCACGAGCACGCCGAGCGAGCTCAGAAGGGTCTCGAACGGCACCCCGCCGAGGACGACGGCGAGCACGATGAACGGCAGGCTCGCGGCGAGGAAGGTGAGCGCGATCGTCCACGCGGCGAGGAACTTGCCGAGGACGATCTGGCTCGCGCTCACGAGCGTGACCTGTGTGGTCGCCAGGGTTCCCGCGTCGCGCTCGGCGTTGATCGCGCCGCCCGAGACCGCGGGCGTCACGAGGGTGCCGACGAGGAGGACGAAGAAGATGATGCTCGAGTAGATCGCGGCGTTGTCGATGCCGTCCTCGCCGAACTGCGCGAGCGCGAACCACAGCAGCAGGGTGACGAGGCCTACGACGACGAAGACGATGCTGAGCAGGACGATCCAGGCGACCGAGCGCACGCGCTGACGCAGCTCGAGGCTCGCGATTGTACCGAGGCCGGTGATCCAGGCGTTCACGAGCGGCCGCCCTTCGCGAGGTCGAGGAAGGTGTGCTCGAGGTCGCCGACCGCGGGGCCGAAGGCGCTGATGCCGACGCCGTGGCCAGTGAGGCGGGTGAGCAGGGCGGCGGCCTCGGCCTCGCCCGTGACGGGGACGAGCACGCCGAGGTGGTCGGTGCCGGACGTGGGGACTCCCAACTCGGCGAGCGCCGCGGTCAGCCCTGCGGGGTCGAGCGCCCGGACGCGCCAGTCGCGCACCGTCGCGCGGCTCGCCTCCACGCTCGCGCGCGAGGCCGTGACGCCCGCGTCGATGTAGACGGCCTCGTCGGCCATCTCGTCGAGCTCGGCGAGCACGTGGCTCGAGACCAGGATCGCGGCGCCCTCGCTCGCGAGCCGTCGCACGAGGATGCGCAGGTCGATGCGCGCGGCCGGGTCGAGGCCCGAGGCGGGCTCGTCGAGCAGGAGCACGCTCGGGCGGTGGACGAGGGCCCGCGCGAGGCTCAGGCGCTGCTTCTGCCCGCGGCTGAGCACGCGCGTCGGCTGGTCGGCGAGCGGCTCCAGGCCCACGAGGTCGATGAGCTCGGATGCGCGGACGCGGGCCTGCGCGGCGTCGATCTCGTACAGGCGCGCGGTGGTCTCGAGGGTCTGGCGCACGGTCAGGGTGGCCCACGAACCGAGCACGTCGGGCATCCACCCCATGACGCGCCGTACGGCGCGGGGGTCGGCGACGGGGTCGTGGCCCTCGATGCGGATCGAGCCGCGATCGGGCTCGAGAAGGGTCGCGAGCATGAGCAGGAGCGTCGTCTTGCCCGAGCCGTTCGGCCCGATGAGGGCCGTGACGGAGCCCGCTCGCGCCTCGAACGAGACGTCGCGCACGGCGTGCACGTCGCCGAAGCTGCGCGCGACGCCCTCGACCGCGATCGCCGGATGGGTGGTCATGCGGCTGAGTCAAGCACTCACGGCACCCGGTGTCGAGGAGGACTCGCCTATGGCGACGATTCCTCGGCGGCGCGGATGCCCGCCTCGAGATCGCGCGTCGCCGTGCGGAGCGCGCGCTCGGCATCCCACCCCCGCTCGCGCGCGACCGCCACCAGGTGGAGGAGCTGCTCGCCGAGCGCCCGCTCGTCGGAGAGGTCGCCCGTCTCACGCGGCGGGCTCGTCGGCGCGACGCCGAGCGCGGCGCCCTTGCTCAGCACCTTGTCGGCGCGCACGAGTGCCGGGAGCCCCGCGGGCAGCCCGTCGAGCACGCTCGTGCGCGCGGGCTTCTCGGCGGCCTTCCACGTCTCCCAGTTGGCGGAGACCTCGTCGGCCGTGTCGGCGACGACGTCGGCGAAGACGTGCGGGTGGCGGCCGACCATCTTGCGCATGCTGCGCGCGGCGACGTCGTCGATCGTGAACGGGTCGACGGGGTCGGCGGCGGCGATGTCGGCGTGGAAGAGCACTTGGTAGAGCACGTCGCCGAGCTCCTCGAGGAGGTCGTCGCGCGTGCCGTGCTCGATCGCGTCGACGAGCTCGTGCGCCTCCTCGATGAGGTACTTCGTGAGCGACTCGTGGGTCTGCTCGGCATCCCACGCGCATCCGCCGGGGGCGCGGAGTCGTGCCATCACGCCGATGAGCGCGTCGAGCGCGGGGTGCGGCTCGACCGGGGTTCCGGCGGGCGGCGCGGCGGCGGACGCGGGCGAGTCGGGGGTCGGCGAGCTCATGCCGTCATCCTGTCATCGCCGGGGGCCGCGGCTCGGGCGGGCGCGGCTCAGGCGGGCGCGGCCGCGTCGGCGCCCGCGCG
>NZ_JAUSMI010000091.1 GCF_030645145.1 Microcella sp.
ACTCCTTCATCTCCAGCCAGAGGTCGTTGCCCTCACGGGTGCGCTCGCCGACACCGGCGAACACCGACACGCCGCCGTGGTCCTGGGCGACGCGCTGGATCATCTCCTGGATGAGGACGGTCTTGCCGACGCCGGCGCCGCCGAAGAGGCCGATCTTGCCACCCTGCACGTACGGCGTGAGGAGGTCGATGACCTTGATGCCGGTCTCGAAGAGCTGCGTCTTCGACTCGAGCTGGTCGAACGACGGGGGCTTGCGGTGGATCGGCCAGCGCTCGGAGACCTCGACGGCCGCGCCGGGCTCGCCGTTGAGGACCTCGCCGAGGACGTTGAAGACCTTGCCCTTGGTGACGTCGCCGACGGGGACGGTGATCGCCTCGCCGGTGTCGCGCACCTCCTGGCCGCGGACGAGTCCGTCGGTCGGCTTGAGCGCGATCGCGCGGACGAGGTCGTCGCCGAGGTGCTGGGCGACCTCGAGCGTGAGCACGGTCGACTCGTCGCCGATCGTGATCGTCGTCTGCAGGGCGTTGTAGATGCCCGGGATGGCGTCGTGCGGGAACTCGATGTCGACAACGGGGCCCGTCACGCGAGCGATGCGGCCGACGCCGGCGCTCGTGGTGGGGGCCTTCTCGGCCGGAGCAGTCGTGGTCATGGGTTCGTCCCTTTTTCTCGGTGCTTACTTCGCCGAGACGAGGGCGTCAGCGCCGCCCACGATCTCGGAAATCTGCTGGGTGATCTCGGCCTGGCGAGCGTTGTTCGCCAGTCGGGTGTACTCGCGGATGAGCTTGTCGGCGTTGTCGGTGGCCGACTTCATCGCCTTCTGACGCGCCGCGTGCTCGGATGCCGCCGACTGCAGCATCGCGTTGAAGATCCGGCTCTCGATGTAGACGGGCAGAAGACCGTCGAGCACGTCGTCGACCTCCGGCTCGAACTCGTAGAGCGGGAGGACGTCGGTCTCGCCCGGCTCCTCGACCCCGTCGACGATCTCGAGGGGAAGGACGCGGACGATCTCGGGCGTCTGCGTCACGAGGCTCACGAAGCGGTTGTAGACGATGTGGATCTCATCGACGCCCTCGTTCTCGCCGCCGGCGATGAACGCGTCGACGAGGGTGTCGGCGATGTCCTTCGCGGTCTCGAACGTCGGCTGGTCGGTGCCGCCCATCCACTCCTTCGCCGCCGTGCGGCGACGGAAGGCGTAGTACTGGACGGCCTTGCGGCCGACGAGGTAGTTGACGACCTCGAGGCCCTCGCCCTCGAGCCGCGTGCGCAGCTCGTTCGCCTCGCGGATGACCTGCGAGCTGAAGCCGCCCGCGAGTCCGCGGTCGGACGAGAACACGACGACGGCCGCGCGGCGCGGGTTCTCGCGCTCGGTCGTGAGCACGTGGTCGACGTTCGAGTACGTGGCCACGGCCGAGACGGCGCGCGTCACGGCACGGGCGTAGGGCGCCGATGCGGCCATGCGCGCCTGAGCCTTCTGGATCCGCGAGGCGGAGATGAGCTCCATCGCACGCGTGATCTTCTTGGTCGTCTGGGCAGACCTGATCTTCTGCCGGTAGACCCGAAGCTGCGCTCCCATGTCTCTCTTTCTGTCGAAGGGGTGAGGATGTCCGGTGCCGGTGCGCGGCGGGCCCTGCGCCGTCGAGGTGCGGGCCCGCCGTCGCGACCTAGCGCTTGCGACGGACGATCTTCTCCTGGTTGATGTCTTCCGCCTCGGTCTCGTCGAACTCCTCGTGACCCGCGTGCACGCCGCCGTTGGCGCCGCCCTGGAACTCGAGCACGAAGGCGTCGACGGCCTTCTCGAGCTCGGCCTCGGTGTCGCCGTCGAGCACGTTGGTGTCGCGCAGCGTCGTGAGGATCGAGGTGTTGCGGTGGAGGTGGTCGAGCAGCTCGCGCTCGAAGCGGAGCACGTCGGAGACCTCGAGGTTGTCGAGCTTGCCCTTCGTGCCGGCCCAGATCGAGACGACCTGCTCCTCGACGGGGTAGGGCGAGTACTGCGGCTGGCGCAGGAGCTCCGTGAGGCGAGCGCCGCGGGCGAGCTGACGACGGCTGGCCGCGTCGAGGTCGGACGCGAACATCGCGAACGCCTCGAGCGAGCGGTACTGCGCGAGCTCGAGCTTCAGGGTTCCCGAGACCTTCTTGATGCTCTTCACCTGGGCGTCACCGCCGACGCGCGAGACCGAGATGCCGACGTCGACCGCGGGGCGCTGGTTGGCGTTGAACAGGTCGGACTGCAGGAAGATCTGGCCGTCGGAGATCGAGATCACGTTGGTCGGGATGTACGCGGAGACGTCGTTGGCCTTCGTCTCGATGATCGGGAGGCCCGTCATCGATCCCGCGCCGAGGTCGTCCGAGAGCTTCGCGCAGCGCTCGAGCAGACGGGAGTGCAGGTAGAAGACGTCGCCCGGGTAGGCCTCGCGCCCCGGAGGACGGCGGAGGATGAGCGACACGGCGCGGTAGGCCTCGGCCTGCTTCGACAGGTCGTCGAAGATGATCAGGACGTGCTTGCCGCCGTACATCCAGTGCTGACCGATGGCCGAGCCGGTGTAGGGGGCGAGGTACTTGAAGCCCGCGGGGTCGGAGGCGGGAGCCGCGACGATCGTCGTGTACTCCATCGCGCCGGCCTCTTCGAGCGCGCCCTTCACGGCCGCGATCGTCGAGCCCTTCTGGCCGATGGCGACGTAGATGCAGCGGACCTGCTTCGAGACGTCGCCCGACTCCCAGTTCGACTTCTGGTTGATGATCGTGTCGATCGCGATCGCCGTCTTGCCCGTCTGGCGGTCGCCGATGATGAGCTGACGCTGGCCGCGGCCGACGGGGATCATGGCGTCGATCGCCTTGATGCCGGTCTGGAGGGGCTCGTGCACGCTCTTGCGCTGCATGACGCCGGGCGCCTGGAGCTCGAGGGCGCGGCGACCCTCCGACGCGATCTCGCCGAGACCGTCGATGGGCGCACCGAGCGGGTCGACGACGCGGCCGAGGTAGCCGTCGCCGACGGGGACCGAGAGGACCTCGCCCGTGCGCGTCACCTCCATGCCCTCGACGATGCCGGTGAACTCGCCGAGGATGACGACGCCGATCTCGTTCTCGTCGAGGTTCTGGGCGAGGCCCAGCGTGCCGTCGGCGAAGCGGATGAGCTCGTTCGCCATGACGCCCGGGAGACCCTCGACGTGCGCGACGCCGTCACCGGCGTCGGTGACGCGACCGACCTCGGTCGCGACCGCAGCGCCGGGAGCGTAGCCCTTGGCGAAGTTCTTCAGCGCGTCGCGGATCTCGTCCGGGCTGATCGTCAGTTCTGCCATGTTCTTCCCTTTTCGTTCGGGCCCGACTCGGGCCCGTTCTGGTGTGACGGCGAAGGCCTAGCCGGCCAGCCGGAGCTTGAGTTCGGTCAGTCGGGCCGCGACGCTGCCGTCGATGACCTCGTCGCCGACCTGGACGCGAGCGCCGCCGATGACGGCGGGATCGATGACCTGATCGAGCGTGAACGCGCGACCGTAGCGGCGCTGCAGGCTCGCGCTGATCGCGTCGCGCTGCGCCTCGGTGAGCGGCTGCGCGACCGTGACGGTCGCGACGCCCTTCCCGGCGACGTCCGCGACGAGCGCGGCGCCGTGGCGCACGAGCGCCCCGATGCGACGACCGCGCGGCTGCTGCACGAGGTGCCCGGCGATCGCGAGGGTCTGCGGGCTCGCCGAGCGGCCGAGCAGGCTCTGGACGAGCGACAGCTTGCCCTCGGCGTCGCCGCGCTTGCTGCCGATCGCGAGCTCGAGCTCAGCATCCGATGCGACGGCGCGACCGAACGCGAAGAGCTCGCTCTCGACCTCGACCGACGCCGGAGCCGACTGCGCGACGGCCCGGATGCCGATCTCCTCGACACCGGCGAGAAGCTCGTCGCCGCTCGACCAACGGCTCGCGACCATGCCCTCGAGGAGAGCGCGGGCCGGAGCCGTGAAGCCGCCGAAGATCGAGCCGATGAGCTCGGCCTTCGCCTCGGGCTCGACCGAGCGATCGGTCAGAGCGCTCGTGAGCTGGGGCGAGGAGCCGATCGTGCGCGCCGCGAAGAGCAGCTGCTCCCCCGCGGCCAGATCGATGCCCGTCGAGGCGGCCAGCTGAGCGCGGGCCGACTCGAGGGCGCTTCTCGTAGCTGAGCCCATGCCTACTTGGCCGCCTTCTCGGAGGCCTCGAGGTCGGCGAGGAAGCGGTCGACGATGGCCGTGGCCTTCTTGTCGTCGGTGAGCGACTCACCGATGACGCCGCTCGCGAGGTCGAGGGCGAGCGTGCCGACCTCAGCGCGGAGCGAGACGAGAGCCGCCTGGCGCTCGGCCTCGATCTGCTGCTGCGCCGTCGCGGTGATGCGCGCGGCCTCGGCGCTCGCCTGCTCCTTGAGGTCGGCGAGGATGGCGCCGCCGTCGACGCGAGCCTGCTCGCGGATCTTCGACGCCTCGGCACGCGCCTCGGCGAGGAGCTTGTTGTACTCCTCGAGCGCGGCCTTCGCCTCGGCCTGAGCCGACTCCGCCTGCTTGATCCCGCCCTCGATCTTGGCGCTGCGCTCGTCGAGCGTGGCCTGCATGCGCGGAAGGACGACCTTCCAGAACACGAACAGGACAAGCAGGAACGGGATGATCGAGTAGACGATGTCGTACCAAGCCGGAATCAGCGGGTTGACGGCTTCGCCCTCCTCCGCCGCGATGATGAGTGCTTCGAGCACGAGCGATTCCTTAGACGAAGATGAAGTAGGTCGCGATACCGATGAAGGCGAGCGCCTCGGTGAACGCGATACCGATGTACATGAGGACCGTCAGGCGGCCCTGGAGCTCGGGCTGGCGGGCGACCGACTCGATGGTCTTGCCGACGACGATGCCCACGCCGATGGCGGGGCCGATCGCGGCGAGGCCGTAGCCGACCGTCGCGATGTTGCCGTTGATCTCGGCGAGAACGGTGTTTGCGTCCACGAGGGGTGTTTCCTTCCGTGTTGGATGAACCGGGCGGGAGCCCGGCCTAGTGCTCTTCCGCCAGCGCGAGCTGGAGGTAGACAGCGGTCAAGAGGGTGAAGACGTAGGCCTGCAGGACGGCCACGAGGATCTCGAAGAACGTGAAGGCGACGCCGAACAGCTGCGTGCCGATTCCGGCGAGGATCCAGCCGCCGCCGAGGTCGGTCATGAAGAACGCCGACGCCGAGAAGAACAGCACGAGCAGCAGGTGGCCGACGACCATGTTCATGAGCAGTCGGAGCGTGAGCGTGATCGGGCGGAGGATGAACATCGAGACGAACTCGATGGGCGTCACGATGATGTAGAGCGGCCACGGGACGCCGGGCGGGAAGAGCGCGTTGCGCAGGAAGGCCCCGGGGTGCTTGCGCAGGCCCGCGTAGATGAACGCGATGTACGAGGCGACCGCGAGCACGAGCGGGAGGCCGATGACCGACGTGCCCGCGATGTTGATGCCCGGGATGATGCCCGTGAGGTTCATGAACAGGACGAGGAAGAAGATCGTCGTCAGGAGCGGCAGGAACCGGCGGCCGTCCTTCTTGCCGAGCAGGTCCTCCGCGATGTTGACGCGGACGAGGTCGAGACCCATCTCGACCGTGCCCTGGAAGCGGCCGGGGACGAGCTGCATCTTCCGTGTCCCGAGCCAGAAGACGAGGATCAGGACCGCCACGATCACGAGGCGCAGCAGCATGATGCGGTTGAGCTCGAACGGCGTGCCCTCGAAGAGGATCGCGGGAGGGAAGAAGTCGAGGATCGACGGACCGGAGAAGCCTCCCTCGGAACCTTCTTCGGTCGCGAACGGGAGCAGGGGGATCAGGGCGGCAGCGCTCAGGGGAGTCTCCAGAATCGGGGCGGCACACGAGGTGCCGCGGCGATCGGCAATGGCTTCACCCTATCAAGGAAAAGGGGCAGGGCCGAATCGACATCGGGTGCGCGGGCGGGCGCGCGGCGGCCTCGGCGAGGCCGCTCCGGGTGCTAGACGCCGGGCGTCGGCCGGGCGTCGCTCACGTACGGGATGCGGGCTCGCGCGACGGCGATCAGGTCGACGACGAGCCCGCCGAGGACGGCGATGACGAGCGTGATGAAGAGGACGGTGGGCTCGACGAACGGCGCATCGCGCAGGGTGAAGACGAGCACGAGGAACAGGGCGAACTTCAGCAGCCACGCCCCGAGCACGATGCCGAAGTACGCGGGCGACAGGAGGTCGCCCTTCGTCACTCGATCGGCGAGGAGGATGCTGCCCGCGGTCACGGCGAGGAAGACGAAGCCCATGCCGGCCCCGATGAGCCCGCTGAGAAGACCGGGCAGCTCGGCGACGAGGGCACCGACGACGCTCCCGACGACGGCGATCGCGACGCTCAGGGAGGCTCCGTAGACGAGGGAGAGCCGCAGCGCAGGCGCGGCGGAGGTTCGAGGGCGGTCGGCGGCGGTCATCGGGTCTCCTCCGGCAGGCGACGGGATCGGGTCAGGGTGTCGAAGACGGGGTCGTTCTCGTCGAACTCGGCGTCGATCGGGGGCGCGGCCGCGTCGAGCGGGTCGAACCGTGCGAGGGGCCCGTCGGCGTCATGGCTCGACTGCGCCGCGGCCTCGGCCCGCTTCCGCGCGCTCAGCGGCGCGAGCGTCACGATCGTGCACGCGAGGAGGCCGAGCACGACCGCCGTGAGCGCCCATCCCCACGGCACGAACATGAACAGCAGGGTGCCGATCGCGATGACGGCCGTCCACGCGTAGAAGATCAGGACGGCGTGGAAGTGGCTGTGGCCCATGTCGAGCAGGCGGTGGTGGAGGTGCAGACGGTCGGCGCTGAACGGCGACTTGCCGGCCCGCAGACGACGCAGCACGGCGAGCCCGAAGTCGAGCAGGGGCACGACGAGGACGGCGAACGGCAGCAGCAGCGGGATGAAGGCCGGGAGCAGCTGGCTGCGATCGATCGAGCTCGGGTTGATCTGCGAGGTGACGGTGATCGTGGAGATCGCCATGAGCATCCCCACCACGAGGGCCCCGCCGTCGCCCATGAACATCTTCGCCGGGTGCCAGTTGAGCGGCAGGAACCCCGCGGTGGCCCCGAGCAGCACCGCCATGGTGAGCGAGGCGAGGTTGAACGCCGACTGGTTCGTCGTGATCGAGAGGATGTAGCTGTAGATGAAGAACACGCCGCCGGCGATGAGGGTGACGCCCGCGACGAGGCCGTCGAGGCCGTCGATGAAGTTCACGGCGTTCATCACGAGCACGATCGCGAGCACCGTGACGATGAGCGAGAGCGTCGGCGAGAGGACGGTGATGCCGTTCTCCGGCCCGATCGGCAGCGACACGATCTGCAGGCTCGCCCACGCGAGGAACCCCGCGATGAGGATCTGGCTCGCGAGCTTGGTCATCCAGTCGAGATCCCACAGGTCGTCGGCGACGCCCACGACGAGCATGACGACGGCCGCCGCGACGATCGCGAGGATCGGGAACGGATCGGAGTACACGCGCTCGAACCAGCTGATCTGCGAGGCGACCGCGAGGGCGATCGCGACGCCGAGCACGATGCCGATCCCGCCGAGACGGGGCGTCGGGCGCGTGTGCACGTCGCGGTCGCGGATGCCCGGGTAGAGCTTGAAGCGGTGGCTCAGCGCCAGCACCGTCGCCCCGACCGCGAAGCTCGCGATCGCGGCGATCAGGGCGACGAGAGCGTAGAAGGTCACGCGAGGCGCTCCGCGCCGACCACGCGGGCGATCTCGTCGTCGGGGATGACGCCGTGGCGCACGATGCGCAGCCGGCCGTCGGGGAGGTGGAGGCTCGTCGCGTCGACGATCGTCGACCCGGGGTCGCGCGCGGGGTCGCTCCCCTCCCCCACGGCGCCGCCGTCGAGGTAGACGGCGACGCGGTCGCCGAGCATGTCGAGAGCCTCCTGCGCGGTGCGCGCCGCGGGCATCCCGCTGATGTTGGCGCTCGAGACGGCCAGCGGGCCGGTATCGGCGAGGAGGTGCAGCGCGTGGCGGTTGTCGGGCATGCGCAGCGCGACCGTGCCGCGCGTCTCGCCGAGATCCCACACGAGGGACTCGCGCGCCTCGACGATCACGGTGAGCCCGCCCGGCCAGAACTCGGCGACGAGTGCTTCGACCTCGGGCGGCACCGACTCGGCGAGAGCGGCGAGGGTCGGGATGCCCGGGATGAGCACGGGAGGCGGCGCGTCGCGCCCGCGCTCCTTCGCATCGAGCAGCCGCTGGACGGCCTCGGGGCGGAAGGCGTCGGCGGCCACTCCGTACACGGTGTCGGTCGGGAGGACGACGAGCTCGCCGCGCCCGATGGCACCCCGAGCCGCGCGCAGACCGGCGAGCAGCTCGGCCTCGACGGAGCAGTCGAACACGGTGGTCATGATGCGTTCATCGTAGTGGGGCATGCTTGGAGGGCCGCCGCCGAGCGGCCCCCTCCCCCTGGTCGACCGAACGGGATACCCACGCGCATGAGCCTGCTGTTCCTCTTCGACATGGACGACGTCCTGTACGACTACGACTGGCGCACGAGGATGGCCGGCCTCACCGCGATCACGGGCCACGACCTGCACGAGCTGCGGCGCCGGTGGTGGATCTCCGGGCTCGAGTGGCAGGCCGAGGCGGGCACGCCCTCGACGCCCGAGGCCTACCTGGCCGCGGTGAACGACGCGATCGGGGCGGACATCCCCGTCGAGGAGTGGGTGCGGATCCGCTCGGAGGCCACGCGGCCCCGGCCGGCCGCGCTCGATGCCGTGCGCCGCGCGAGCGAGCTCGGCCGCGTCGCTCTGCTCACCAACAACGGCATCCTCATCCACGAGCAGCTGCACGTCGTCGCGCCCGAGCTCGTGCCCATCATGGGTCGCGAGCACATGCACGCGAGCGCCGCGTTCGGCGCGCGCAAGCCCGATCCGCTCGTCTACGCGCGTGTGCTCGAGCACTACGGCGTCGCCGCCGAGAGCGCCTTCTTCACGGATGACCGGCCCGAGAACATCGAGGGCGCGGCGTCGATCGGCATCACCGCGCACCTCTACCGCGACGCGGCCGGGCTGCGCGCGGCGATCGAGGAGTTCGCCCGGGAGTCGGCCGTCGCGTAGCGGTGCCGCCTACGGCCCCGCGGCCGCCGCCCTACAGTGGGGCATGACCTCTCCCTCCCCCGCTCCCGATCTGCTGCGTCTCGGCGTCATCGCGACCTCGCGCAAACCCGACGAGCGCCGCCTGCCCCTCCACCCGGGGCACCTCGAGCGCATCGACGCCGATCTGCGCGCGCGCATGACGCTGGAGCGCGGGTACGGGGCGCGGTTCGGCATCGCGGATGCGGAGCTCGAGCCGCTCGTGGGCGCCATGGCCGACCGCGCCGAGGTCATCGCCGGCGCCGACGTCGTGCTCCTGCCCAAGCCGCAGGCGGCCGACCTCGAGGAGCTGCGCGACGGCCAGGCGCTCTGGGGCTGGCCGCACTGCGTGCAGGACCGCGCGATCACGCAGCTCGCGATCGACAAGCGGCTGACGCTCATCGCGTGGGAGGCGATGAACCACTGGCGGGCCGACGGCGGGTTCGGGCTGCACGTGTTCCACAAGAACAACGAGCTCGCCGGGTACTGCTCGGTGATCCACGCGCTCGAGCTGTGCGGCTCGACGGGCGACTACGGCCGCCGATTGAGCGCGGTCGTGATCGGGTTCGGAGCGACCGCGCGCGGTGCCGTGACCGCGCTCAACGCGCACGGCATCCACGATGTGCGCGTGCTCACGAACCGCGACATCGCGGCCGTCGGCTCACCCATCCCCTCGGTCGACATCGTGCAGTTCGAGCACGACGCCGAGTCGCCGTTCTCGAGCACCGTCAACACCGATGACGGGCCGGTCGCGCTCCCCGAGTTCCTCGCCGCGAACGACATCGTCGTCAACTGCACGCTGCAGGACCCGAACGCCCCGCTGACGTACCTGCGGGAGGACGACCTCGGTGCCTTCCGCCCCGGCAGCCTCATCGTCGACGTCTCGATCGACGAGGGCATGGGCTTCAGCTGGGCGCGGGCGACCTCGTTCGCCGACCCGATGCTCACGGTCGGGGATTCGACGAACTACTACGCCGTCGACCACAGCCCGTCGCTGCTCTGGAACTCGACGACGTGGGAGATCAGCGAGGCGCTCATGCCGTTCCTCCGCACCGTCATGGAGGGCCCGACGTCATGGGCCGTGTCCGACACCATCGACCGTGCGATCGAGATCGAGGACGGCCGCGTGCGCAACCCGGCCATCCTGGCGTTCCAGGGGCGGTCGGCGGAGTACCCGCACTCCCCAGTCTGAGTCGTCAGCGGCGCGCGGTCGTCGCGCGGTCGCGGCCCAGCAGGTCGCGGTGGCACGCCACGGCGGAGAAGCCGTCGGCGCGCAGGATCGCGGCGATGGCGGCGGCCTGCAGCTCGCCGTGCTCGATCACGAGGGCGCCGCCCGGGCGGAGCAGGCGGCGCGCCGTCCGGGAGAGCGCGCGCACGGCATCCAGGCCATCGTCTCCGGAGTAGAGCGCCACGGCGGGGTCGAACAGACGGACCTCGGGGTCGCGGGGCACCGCGTCGAGCGGAATGTACGGAGGGTTCGAGGCGACGACGTCCACGAGGCCGTCGAGCTCGGGGAGCGCGTCGGCGAAGTCGCCCTCGACGAGGCGCACGCGGCCGTCGCCGTGGCGCTCGATGTTGCGGGCCGTCCAGGGAAGGGCATCCGGCGACTTCTCGACGGCGACGACGCGCGCGTGCGGGACCTCCGTCGCCATCGCGAGGGCGATCGCTCCGGATCCGGAGCCCAGATCGACCGCGAGCGGCTCGGGGCTCGGCACGAGGGCGAGGGCGTCGATCGCGAACTGCACGACGCACTCGGTCTCGGGTCGCGGCGTGAAGACGCCGGGGCCGACCGCGAGCTCGAGCGAGCGGAAGGGCGCGAGGCCCGTGATGTGCTGCAGGGGCTCGCGGGCCGCCCGTCGGGCGATCGCGGCGCGGATGGCGCGCGCATCCGCCTCGTCGACCGCGGTGCGGGTGAGTGCGCGGGCCTGGACCCCCCCGCGCGAGAGCCCGAGCACGTGGCCGATGAGAAGGTCGGCATCGACCTCGGGGACGGGGACGCCCGCGGCGGAGAGCGCGTCGATCGCCTCGCGACGCAGGGCGTCGAGGTCGGGAGCCGTCATGCCGCGGAGCGCCGGGAGCGGATCAGGACGCGGTCTCGCCGAGGGACGCGAGTCGCGCCTCCTCGTCGGCCTGGATGCACGACTCGATGACCGGGCCGATCGCGCCGTTCATGACGGCGTCGAGGTTGTAGGCCTTGTAGCCGGTGCGGTGATCGGCGATGCGGTTCTCGGGGAAGTTGTAGGTGCGGATGCGCTCCGAGCGATCCATGCCGCGGATCTGGCTCTTGCGCGCGTCGCTCGCCGCCGCGTCGATCTCCTCCTGCTGCTTCGCGAGGATGCGCGCGCGGAGGACGCGCATTGCGGCCTCGCGGTTCTGGATCTGGCTCTTCTCGTTCTGCATCGACACGACGATGCCGGTCGGGAGGTGCGTGATGCGCACGGCCGAGTCGGTCGTGTTGACGCTCTGACCGCCCGGGCCGGAGGAGCGGAAGACGTCGATCTTGAGGTCGTTCTGGCTGATCTCGACCTCTTCGGGCTCGTCGACCTCGGGGAAGACGAGGACGCCGGTCGTCGAGGTGTGGATGCGGCCCTGCGACTCGGTGGCGGGCACGCGCTGCACGCGGTGCACGCCGCCCTCGTACTTCATGCTCGCCCAGACGCCCTGCGACGGGTCGGTCGCGTTCGACTTGATCGCGACCTGCACGTTCTTGAAGCCGCCCATGTCGCTCTGCGTGGAGTCGAGGACCTCGACCTTCCAGCCGCGCGATTCGGCGTAGTACGAGTACATGCGCAGCAGATCGGCCGCGAAGAGCGCCGACTCCTCGCCGCCCTCGCCGCCCTTGATCTCCATGATGACGTCGCGGCCGTCGTCGGGGTCGCGCGGGATGAGCAGGCGGCGCAGCTTCTCCTGCGTCGTCGTCACGCGCTCCTCGAGGCTCGGGACCTCCTCGGCGAAGGCCTCGTCCTCCTTCGCGAGCTCGCGCGCGGCGACGAGGTCGTCCTGCGCCTGCACCCACACCTCGTGGGCGTGGACGATGCGGCTGAGCTCGGCGTAGCGGCGGTTGAGCTTCTTGGAGCGCGCCGCGTCGGCGTGCACCGCGGGGTCGGCGAGCTGCTCCTGCAGCGCCTCGTGCTCGGCGATGAGTGCGGTGACCGAGTCGAACATGGGTACTCCCTCGTCAGCGGGGGCGCGAGGCCCCCGCGATCAGTCCTCCTTGTGGGCGGGCTGGGTGCGGTCGGCCTGCGGCAGCGCCTTCTGGATCTGCACGAGGAACTCGACGTTCGACGCGGTCTCCTTGAGCTTGCCGAGGACGACCTCGAGCGACTGCTGCGTGTCGTGGCCGGCGAGGGCGCGGCGGAGACGCCACGTGACCTTGACCTCCTCCGCGCCGAGCAGCATCTCCTCGCGGCGGGTGCCGGAGGCGGAGATGTCGACGGCGGGGAAGATGCGCTTGTCGGCGAGCTGACGCGAGAGGCGGAGCTCCATGTTGCCGGTGCCCTTGAACTCCTCGAAGATCACCTCGTCCATCTTCGAGCCGGTCTCGACGAGCGCGGTCGCGAGGATGGTGAGCGAGCCGCCGTCCTCGATGTTGCGCGCGGCACCGAAGAAGCGCTTCGGCGGGTAGAGCGCCGCCGAGTCGACGCCGCCCGAGAGGATGCGCCCGCTCGTGGGCGCGGTCACGTTGTACGCGCGGCCGAGGCGGGTGATCGAGTCGAGGAGCACGACGACGTCGTGGCCGAGCTCGACGAGGCGCTTCGCGCGCTCGATGGCGAGCTCGGCGACCGTCGTGTGGTCCTCGGCGGGGCGGTCGAAGGTCGACGCGATGACCTCGCCCTTGACCGAGCGCTGCATGTCGGTGACCTCTTCGGGGCGCTCGTCGACGAGCACGACCATGAGGTGGACCTCGGGGTTGTTCTTCGCGATCGCGTTGGCGATGGCCTGCAGCACGAGGGTTTTGCCCGCCTTGGGGGGCGAGACGATGAGGCCGCGCTGGCCCTTCCCGATGGGGGCGACGAGGTCGATGATGCGCGTCGAGAGCTTCTGCGGCTCGGTCTCGAGGCGCAGGCGCTCCTGCGGGTAGAGCGGCGTGAGCTTGCCGAACTCGACGCGCGCGCCGGCCTCCTCGACGGTCTGACCGTTGATCGAGTCGATAGAGACGAGCGCGTTGTACTTCTGGCGGCCCTGGCTCTCGCCCTCGCGGGGCTGGCGGATCGCTCCCACGACGGCGTCACCCTTGCGCAGGTGGTACTTCTTCACCTGGCCGAGCGACACGTAGACGTCGCTCGGTCCCGGGAGGTAGCCGGTCGTGCGCACGAATGCATAGTTGTCGAGCACGTCGAGGATGCCCGCGACGGGGATGAGGACGTCGTCCTCGCCGACCTCGGGCTCGAAGTCGTCGCCGGCAGGGCCGCGTCCGCGCTTGCGGTCACGGCCTCGGCCGCGACCACGGCCGTCGGCATCCTGGTCGGCGCGCTCGCCCTGCGGGCCGTTCTGGTTCTGCTGGCCGTTCTGGTTCTGCTGGCCGCGCTGGCCGCCCTGGGCCTGCTGGGCCTTCTGCGCCTGCTGGCCGTCCTGCGCGGGCTGGCCGTCCTGGCCCCGCCCACCCTGGCGCCCGGCCGGAGCGGCGTCGGCCTGCTCGGGCTGCTGGACGTTCTGGTTGCGGTCGCGGTTGCGGCGGTTGCGGTTGCGGTTGCGACCGCGGCCGCCGCTGCTCTCGGCGTCGTCGTCGGTGCCGTCGGCATCGCTCGATCGCTCGGCATCGCTCGACGCGGCGCCCTCGGTGGGCGCGACGTCGACACCGGCGGCGGCGCCGGCGGCGTGCTCGCGCGCGGAACGGCGGCCGGAGCGACGCTCGGCGGGACCCTCGGTCGACGGCTCGGGCGCGGAAGCGGCGTCATCGCCGGATGCGGCGGCCTCGGAGGCCTGGGTGGGAGCGGCGGTCACGGTGCCGCTCGTCACGCGCCGCGAACCACGGCGCGCCGGCGCCTCGGCACGGGCTGCGGGCGCCTCGGCGGCGACGTCGGTGCTCGATTCGGTGCCGGCCTCGTCACTGGCGGGCGCGGCGTCGGTCGACAGGTCGGCGTCGGCGACGACGCTCCCGCCTCCCTGCAGCGCGACGATCGCCGCGAGGAGGTCGCCCTTGCGGAGCTTGGAGACCCCGGTGATGCCGAGCTCGGTCGCAAGCTGCTGGAGCTGCGGGAGCTTGAGGGAGGTCAGGTCGGATGCGGCCGCGCTCGAAGCGCGGTCGGTGGTGTCAGTCACGGAGGTGGTGTCCTTTCGACTCCGGGCATGGTGCCGCGGAGGATGCTGATCGCTTCGGACCGACCGCACGGGAGGCGGTGATGATGAACCGGGAAACGGGCGCAACGCGATGCCGCGGTACGAGCCGGTGAAAAAGCGATAGCTGCTTGGGGATGCCCGGGGAGGTGGGCCTAAGCCGCGGCCTCGACCGGATGCGCCACCACTGTAGCACCCTTGAAATCGACCGCGAGCATGTGCGACTGCCACGGTGTGGCGGCGTTCTGCGCGACGATCTCGGCGGCGGCGAGACGCTGCGCGGGGTCGCCGCACAGCACCAGGATCGAGGGCCCGGCGCCGGAGACGACGGCTGCGAAGCCGTTCGCGCGGAGCACCTGGATGAGGGCATCCGTCTCGGGCATCGCGCTCGCCCGGTAGTTCTGATGGAGCTTGTCCTCCGTGGCCGCGAACAGCAGTTCGGGGCTCTGGATGAGCGCGGCGATGAGGAGGGCGGAGCGCGAGACGTTGAAGATCGCGTCCTCGTGCGGGACGGACTCCGGCTGCAGCGAGCGGGCGAGAGCGGTCGACATCGTGGTCGACTCGGGGACGCATACGAGCAGCGAGACGCCGCGGTGGACGGTGAGCCGCTTGTGCTGCGGGCCCTGCGGCGTCATCCAGGCGATCGTGAGACCGCCGAAGAGGGCGGGAGCGACGTTGTCGGGGTGGCCCTCGAGCTCGGTCGCGCGCGCGAGGAGGCCGTCGGCGTCGATGGCGACGATGCCCTCGAGCAGGCCCTTCGCCGCCATGATGCCGCCGACGATCGCCGCGCCCGACGAGCCCATGCCGCGGCCGTGCGGGATGACGTTGTGGGCGACGAGCTCGAGCCCGGGCATCTCGACCCCGTAGTGGTCGAAGGTGTGCCGGATGGAGCGGACGATGAGGTTCGACTCGTCGGTCGGGACCTCCCCCTCCCCCACTCCCTCGACGCGGACGGTCGCCCCGGGGGCGTCGCGCACGGCGACGTCGAGCTCGTCGTACACCGAGAGCGCGAGGCCGAGGGTGTCGAAGCCGGGCCCGAGGTTCGCGGTCGTCGCCGGCACCTTGACGTGCACGCGGCGGCCGGCGAGGCGCGGGTCGACGGCCATCAGTGGCCGCCCTTCACGAGGCCGAGGACGTCGGCGACCTCCGCGGTGTCGACGGGGACGACGGTCGGGGCGACCTCGCTGCCGTCGGCGCGCTTGAGCGCCCACTGCGGATCCTTGAGGCCGTGGCCGGTGACCGTGAGCACGACGCGCGCGCCGCGAGGGATCACGCCGGCGTCGGCACGCTCGAGGAGCCCGGCGACCGAGATCGCCGATGCCGGCTCGACGAAGATCCCGACCTCCTGCGAGAGGAGGCGGTGCGCCTCGAGGATGCCCGCGTCATCGATCGCTCCGAAGTAGCCGTCGCTGTCGGCCTGCGCCGCGAGGGCGAGCTCCCACGAGGCGGGGTTGCCGATGCGGATCGCGCTCGCGATCGTCTCGGGCTTGCGCACGACCTCGCCCGTGACGAGCGGGGCGGAACCTGCGGCCTGGAAGCCGAACATGCGCGGCAGCGTCGTCGCGACGCCGCGCGCGAGCTCCTCGCGGTAGCCGCGGTGGTAGGCCGTGTAGTTGCCGGCGTTGCCGACGGGGAGGATGTGGAAGTCGGGAGCGTCGCCGAGGACCTCGACGACCTCGTACGCCGCAGTCTTCTGCCCCTCGATGCGATCGGGGTTCACCGAGTTGACGAGATGCACGGGGTAGTTCGCGGCGAGCTCGCGCGCGATGTCGAGGCAGTCATCGAAGTTGCCCTGGATCTGGATGATCTCGGCCTTGTGCGCGACCGCCTGGCTGAGCTTGCCCATCGCGATCTTGCCCTCGGGCACGAGCACGGCGGCGGTGATGCCCGCGTGGGTCGCGTAGGCCGCGGCGGACGCGGACGTGTTGCCCGTCGAGGCGCAGATGACGGCCTTCGCGCCGTGCTCGACGGCCTTCGAGATCGCCATCGTCATGCCGCGATCCTTGAACGAGCCCGTGGGGTTCATCCCCTCGAACTTGACCCACACCTCGGCGCCCGTGCGCTCGGAGAGGTAGCGGGCCGGGATGAGCGGCGTGCCGCCCTCGCCGAGCGTGACGACCGGGGTCGCCTCGCTGATGTCCAGTCGGTCGGCGTACTCGCGCAGAACGCCGCGCCACTGCTTCGCCATCTACAGTCCTTCTACTCGCAGCACGCCGGTCACGCTGTGGACGACCGTGCTGGTGGTCAGTGCCGCGACCGTTGCGGCGAGATCGGCCTCCGAGGCCTCATGGGTGCCGATCACCAGAGTAGCGGCGGGAGCCATCGCTCCCTCGCCCTCGGCGATCGACACGACGGACTGTTCGACCGTCTCGACGGAGACCCCGTGCTCGCTGAAGAGGGTCGCGATCATCGCGAGCACGCCGGGCTGGTCCGCCACCTGGAGGGTGATCTGGTAGCGGGTGGTGACGGCGCTGATGGGCAGCACCGGAAGATTCGCGTGCGTCGACTCCGCGACGCCGGGTCCGCCGACGACGTGGCGGCGAGCGGCCGAGACGACGTCGCCGAGGACGGCGGAGGCGGTCTGGATGCCGCCGGCGCCGGCGCCGTAGAACATGAGCGGGCCCGCGGCCTCCGCCTCGACGAAGACCGCGTTGTTCGCGCCGTGCACCGCGGCGAGCGGATGCTCGTCGGGAACGAGCGCGGGGTAGACACGGGCGGAGACGCCCTCGGTCAGGGTCTCGGGGTCGACGATCTTCTCGCAGATCGCGAGCAGCTTGACGACGTAGCCGGCCTTGCGGGCCGCGCGCACGTCGTCGAGCGTGACCTCGGTGATGCCCTCGCGGTAGACCGCGTCGGCCGGCACGAGCGTGTGGAACGCGAGGCTCGCGAGGATGCCCGCCTTCTGCGCCGCGTCGTAGCCGCCGATGTCGGCGGTCGGGTCCGCCTCCGCGTAGCCGAGCTCCGTGGCGGTGGCGAGCGCCTGCTCCATGGTCTCGCCGTGCTTGTCCATGCGGTCGAGGATGAAGTTGGTCGTGCCGTTGACGATGCCGAGGATGCGCGTGACGCGGTCGCCGGCGAGCGAATCGCGCAGCGGGCGGATGATCGGGATCGCCCCGCCGACCGCGGCCTCGTAGTAGAGCTGCGCGCCGACCTGCTCGGCGGCCTCGAACAGCTCGGGGCCGTGCGTGGCGAGGAGCGCCTTGTTGGCGGTGATGACATCGGCGCCCGAGTTCAGGGCCTGGAGGATGAGCGTGCGCGCCGGCTCCAGGCCGCCCATGAGCTCGACGACGATGTCGGCGCCCAGGATCAGGGACTCGGCGTCGGCGGTGAGCAGCTCGCGCGGGATGTCGGTCGTGCGCGGAGCATCCACATCGCGCACCGCGACGCCGACGAGCTCGATGCCGGCGCCCACGCGCGCGGCGAGCTCGTCGGCGTGGGTCAGCAGCTGGTCGGCGACCTGGGCGCCGACGCTGCCGGCTCCCAGCAGGGCGATGCGGAGGTTGCGGTACTCGATCACGGGCGGGTGATCCTCTCGGGTCGGGCAGCGGGGTTCGGGGGCGCGTCGGCGTCGGCGATGCCGGCGTCGCGGCGGAGGAGGTCGGCCTCGGTCTCGCCGCGCACGATGACGCGGGCGGCGCCGTCGCGCACGGCGACGACGGCAGGGCGGGCGAGGTAGTTGTAATTGCTCGCGAGCGAGAAGCAGTAGGCGCCGGTCGCGGGCACGGCGACGAGGTCGCCGGGCGCGACGTCGCCGGGCAGGTAGTCGGCCTGGACGACGATGTCGCCGCTCTCGCAGTGCTTGCCGGCGATGCGGACGAGCGCGGGGTCGGCGCTCGACGCGCGGCCGGCGAGGCGCACGCCGTAGTCGGCGCCGTAGAGGGCGGGGCGGGCGTTGTCGCTCATGCCCCCGTCGACGCTCACGTAGCGGCGCACGGCCGTCGTGCCGTCGTCGGTCGTGACGACGACGTCCTTCGTCGTGCCGACCTCGTAGAGCGTGACGCCCGCGGGGCCGATGATCGTGCGGCCTGGCTCGACGGCGATGCGCGGCACGGGGATGCCGAGCTGGGCGCACACGGACCCGATCGCCTCGGCGAGCCCCGTCGCGATGCTCTCGATCGCGGGCGCCTCGTCGCTCTCGAGGTAGGCGATGCCGAAGCCGCCGCCGAGGTTGAGCTCGGGGACCTCTCCGCCGGCGAGCAGCTCGGCGTGCACGGCGAGCAGGCGCCGGGCGGCCTCGAGGAACCCGTCGACGACGAAGATCTGCGAGCCGATGTGCGAGTGCAGCCCGAGCAGGCGCAGGTGCGGCGCGTGGGCGCGGATGCGCGCGACGGCGTCGGCCGCCTCGGCGAGCGGGATGCCGAACTTCTGATCCTCGCGCGCCGTCGCGAGGTACTCGTGCGTGTGGGCGTGGACGCCCGAGTTGATGCGCACGCGCACCGCCTGCGTGCGGCCGTGCCGGGCGGCGGCCTCGGCGACGCGCTGGATCTCGAGCAGCGAGTCGATGACGATCGCGCCGACTCCGGCGCCGACCGCGCGATCGATCTCGGCGAGCGACTTGTTGTTGCCGTGGAGGCCTAGGCGGGCGGGGTCCGCTCCCGCCGCGAGCGCGACGGCGAGCTCCCCGCCGCTCGCGACGTCGATGTTGAGGCCCGCGTCGAGCATCCAGCGAACCACCTCGGTGCACAGGAAGGCCTTGCCTGCGTAGTAGACGACCGAATCGGAGCCGAGGGCCGAGAAGGCGGAGCGGAAGGCGTCGCGCGTGCGGGCGGCCCGCGAGCGGGCATCCGCCTCATCGATCACGTACAGGGGCGTGCCGAACTCGGCGGCGAGCGCCGGGGCGGGGACGCCGCCGATCAGGAGGAAGCCGTCGGCGCCGCGCACGGCCGAGGACGGCCAGACGTGCGCGGGCAGCGCGTTCGCATCGTCGGGGTGGCGGAGCCACGCCGGAGCGAGCGGGTTGACGGACACGGAACGCACCTCACGGGGATCTGCACGGAAGTTCTGCACGGGAGTGAGGCGAGCGAACCCGGATTGGTCCCTGAAGCCAGGGGAATTCTACCGTGCGCCGACCCGGGCCTTTCGCCCCCGGGCGGCGACGGGGCGCCGGAGCACACTGGGCGGGCGACGAGACGGCGCCGTCTCGCGCGGAGGGAGCGGACATGGCCCACGACGAGCGCCCGACGCTGCGGTTCCTCGGCGGGACGGGAACGGTGACGGGGTCGCGGTTCCTGCTCGAGTCGAACGGCGCGCGCATCCTCATCGACTGCGGGCTCTTCCAGGGGTACAAGCAGCTCCGGCTGCGCAACCGGTCGCCCTTCCCGGTGCCGCCGTCGTCGATCGACGCCGTCGTGCTGACCCACGCGCACCTCGATCACTCGGGGTACCTGCCCGCCCTCGTGCGCGACGGCTTCTCGGGGCCGATCATCTGCTCGGCCGGCACCGCGGCGCTCGTCGGCCTCCTCTGGCCGGACTCGGCGCACCTCCTGGAGGAGGAGGCGCGGTTCGCGGCGCGGAAGGGGTACTCCAAGCACGAGTCGCCCGCTCCGCTCTATCGAACGGCGGACGCCGAGAGCGCGCTCGAGAGCGTGAGCGTGCGGCGGTTCGGCGATACGATCGCGCTCCCCGGGCGGGTCGAGGCCGAGCTGCACCACGCGGGCCACATCCTCGGCGCGGCGCACGTCCGCTTCCGGGCGGGCGGGCGGGAGCTGCACGTGAGCGGCGACCTCGGCCGCGCCGACGACGCGCTCATGATCGCCCCCGAGCCGCTCGCCGCGCTGCCGCCCGCGCACGCGCTTCTCGTCGAATCCACCTACGGCGACCGCGCGCATCCGGTCACCGACCCGGCGGAGGAGCTCGCGCCGGTGCTCGAGCGCGTGCTCGGGCGGGGCGGCGTCGTGATGATCCCCGCGTTCGCGGTGGGCCGCGCGCAGGCCCTGCTCCTGCACCTGTCGCGACTGCGTCGCGCGGGCCGCATCCCCGCCGTGCCCGTCTACCTCAACAGCCCCATGGCGGTGGATGCGACGGCTCTCTACCGCGCGCACCCCGACGAGCACCGCGTCACCGGCGACGACCTCGCCGACCTGTACGAGCTCGCGACCATGGTGCGCACGGTCGACGACTCGAAGCTCCTCAACCTGCGGGGAGGACCGATGATCATCGTCGCCGCGAGCGGCATGCTCACGGGCGGGCGGATCCTGCACCACCTCTCCGCGTACGGCGGCGACGCGCGCAACGCGATCGTGCTCACCGGGTACCAGGCGGGCGGCACGCGCGGAGCGGCTCTCGCCGGCGGGGCCGACTCGCAGCGGATCTTCGGCCGGCAGATCCCGATCGCCGCGGAGGTCGTGCAGCTGGAGAGCATGTCGGCGCACGCGGACGCGGAGCAGATCCTCTACTGGATGCGCGGCGCGCACGTCGACCGCGCCTATGTCGTGCACGGCGAGCCCGATGCCGCCGACGTGCTGCGCTGGCGCATCGAGCGCGAGCTCGGCGTGCGCGCCCGCGTGCCCGAGCAGGGCGAGCAGGTGGAGATCTAGCGGATCGGCATCAGCGGGGCGCGCGTCAGCAGGTTCCGCGCTCGGTCAGCGCCGGCCCCTCGAGCGCGACGTCGTCGGCGCCGAGGGAGACCACGAGCGCGTCGTCCTCCACGACGACCTCCTCGAGCAGCAGTCCGCTCGGCAGATGCTCGGCGATGCACACCGACTGAGCCGAGAGCAGCCCGCCGCCGAGCCCGCCGAACTGCTCGGCGAAGCTCTCGAGGTCGAGCTCCTCATCGCCCAGGACGAGCGACGCGGGGGTGAAGCTCAGGGCCCCGTCGACGGCCGCGGGCAGGAGCCCGACACCGACCTCGAGCGGGAACCCGAGCAGATCGAGCGTCGACCGGAACCGGATCTGGCCGCCGTCGAGCGCGACGTCGTCGATCGAGGCGCCCGAGAGCGCCCCGGCGATCGCGGCGATGTCGCCCTCGGCGACGACGAACCGCGCATCGATGCGGTCGGTCGTCTGCGCGCGATCGGCCGGGATGCCCGTGGCCGACATCGTGAGATCACCGGTCAGGTCACCCGCGGCGATCTCGCCGGCGTCGACGTGGACGCGCTCGAAGCGACCCGTCGCGAGCTGCCACAGGACCGATCGGCCGGCGATGTCGACCTCGACCGGATGCTCGGGATCGAGGTCGAGGACGGCGCGCACCTGATCGGCGACCTCGTCGCGGATCGCCCCGCGCACGGCGCCGTCGGCGACGACCGCGCCGACGGCGAGGATGCCGAGGACGACGACGGTCGCGCCGATCGCGATCGCTGCACGGCGTCCGCTCCGCGTGCGCGTCGTCACGGGCTCCGCGGGGGGAGCGGCGGCGTCAGCGGCGCGCGCGTCCGCGAGCGTCGACGCGACGGCCTGATCGATGCGGGCGGTGGGCTCGTCGGGGTTCCTCGAGTCGTTCACGGTCACATCCGCTCGGGAGCCGACACACCGAGCAGGCCGAGGCCGTTGCGCAGCACCTGGCCGGTCGCATCGGCGAGGACGCGCCGCGCGTGATGGACGGGCTCTACCGGGTCGTCGCCGACCGGCGTCACGCGGCAGACGTCGTACCACCGGTGGAACGCCGCGGCGAGCTCCTCGAGGTACCGCGCGACGCGGTGCGGCTCGCGCAGGCTCGCGGCCTGGGCGACGATGCGCGGGAACTCCGCGAGGGCGCCGAGGAGGATGCTCTCGGTCTCGTCGGTCAGGAGCTCGGCGGCGAACAGCGAACCGTCGACGCCGGCAGCTGCGGCATTGCGCGCGACCTGGTGCGTGCGCGCGTGGGCGTACTGCACGTAGAAGACGGGGTTGTCATTCGTGCGCTTCTGCAGCAGCTCCGGGTCGAGCGTGAGCGGCGAGTCGGCCGGATACCGGGCGAGCGAGTAGCGCAGAGCATCCGTGCCCAGCCAGTCGCGCAGGTCGTCGAGCTCGATGATGTTGCCGGCGCGCTTGCTCAGGCGCGCGCCGTTGATGCTCACGAGCTGCCCGATGAGCACCTCGATGTCGTTCTCGGGGTCGTCGCCGGCCGCTCCCGCGAGCGCCTTGAGGCGGTGCACGTAGCCGTGGTGGTCCGCGCCGAGGAGGTAGATCGTGCGCGCGAAGCCGCGATCCTTCTTCGACAGGTAGTAGGCCGCGTCGGCGCCGAAGTACGTGTGGACGCCGTTGCCGCGCCGGATCACCCGATCCTTGTCGTCGCCGAAGTCGGTCGTGCGCACCCAGACGGCGTCGCCGTCGTCGAAGACGTGGCCCTGCGCCCGGAGGCGGTCGACCGCATCCTCGATCGCGGTGCGGCCGCCCTCGCCCGCCTCGTGCAGCGTGCGCTCGCTGAACCAGACGTCGAAGTGCACGTTGAAGCGCTCGAGCGATTCGCGGATCTCGCCCAGCTGCCAGCCGTAGGCGAGCTCGCGCGCGACGACCACGGCCTCCTCGCGCGGAAGGTCGGCGAGATCGGGGCGGGCCTCGAGCGCGCGGGCGCCGAGATCGGCGATGTACTGGCCGGGGTACGCGTTCTCGGGGGCGGGCTCGCCGAGCGCGGCGGCGAGCACGGATTCGCCGAACGTCTCCATCTGCGCGCCGGCGTCGTTGATGTAGAACTCGCTCGTGACCCGCGCGCCCGCCGCCTGCAGGACGCGCGCGAGCGAGTCGCCGAGAGCGGCCCAGCGGGTGTGCCCGATGTGGAGCGGCCCCGTCGGGTTCGCGGAGACGAACTCGAGGTTGATCGACTGACCGGCGAGCGCGTCGTTGCCGCCGTACGCGTCGCCCGCGGCGACGATCGCGGCCGCGAGCGCCCCGGCCGCGCCGGCCTCGAGGCGGATGTTGAGGAAGCCGGGCCCCGCGACCTCGACGCTCGCGACGCCCTCGATCGTGCCGAACGCGGCCGCGAGCTCCTCGGCGAGCGCGCGCGGGGCGAGCCCGATGCGCTTGGCGAGCTTGAGCGCGACGCTCGTCGCCCAGTCGCCGTGGTCGCGGTTCCGCGGGCGCTCGAGCGCGATGTCGCCGACCGAGAGGGAGGCCGCGACCGCGCCGTCGCGTCGCTCGACCGCGGCGGTGACGGCGGCGAGCAGAGACGAGGCGAGGAGGTCGGGATTCACCCTGGAATCCTACCGAGGCGGATCGGGGCGCTCAGCCGAGGGCGAGCAGCTCGGTCGGCCGCTCCGGCGCGAGCTCGCTCGCCGCGGCCCGCACCCGGACGGCGGTCAGCGCGAGCGCCGAGCCGTCGCTCGCGAGGTACGCGGTGTCCGCGGCATCCCGCCCCGTCGCGATGCGCAGCATCGACCGCCTCGGTGCGCGGCCCGTCGCGTCGAGCAGCAGCCACTCGTCGCCGACAGCGACCTCGACGACCGCGTGGAAGTCCATGGGCTCGAGCCCCGGCGCGTAGACGGAGACCACGCGCGCGGGCAGATCGGTCGCGCGCAGGAGCCCCGCGACGACGTGCGCGAAATCGCGGCAGACCCCCTGGCCTGCCTGCAGCGGCTCGGCGATGCCGTCGGTGGGTCGAGTCGACGCCCAGGAGTACTCGAGAGCGCCCGCCACCGCCTCGCGCACGGCACCGACGCGCTCGAGCGGCGGCAGGGTCGCGAACGCCCCCACGACCTCCTCGTCGACGAGCGCGGGCAGGATGTCGCTCTGCACGTATCGGCTCGGGCGCACGTCGAGGATCCGCTCGAGCGGCGTGACCGCCGCCGGCAGGGCGCGCCCGCGGACCGTCGCCTCGTACTCGACGCGGAGCGTGCCCGCGGGCGCGTCGACGGTGTGCCACCGCGTGCCGACGGGGCCCGGATGCTCCGCGACGTCGAGCGCGCGGCCGTCGACCGCGACGTGCAGGCGCTCCGATCGCGACAGGCCATCCGCGTCGGCGACGGCGATTGCGAGCACGAGCGCCGCCGGCTCGCCGAGCACTCCCTCGAGCGCGCATCCGACCTCGCGGACGAGCGCGGTGCGGACCGACGCCGGCGTCATGGGCACATGCTCGCACGGCGCCGCGTCCGCGGGGAACCCGCTAGGCTGACTCTCGCCTCCGTAGCTCAGGGGATAGAGCATCAGTTTCCGGTACTGAGGGCCGCAGGTTCGAATCCTGTCGGGGGCGCGAGAAATCTCTTCTGTTCGGCCGGGTCACCGGCCCCGGTTGGCGCGGCGCACCTCTTTGGGCGCGCGGCCGCCGAGGAACGACCGGGCCGAGTCGACCACGAAGCCGTGACGCAGCGCCTGACGGCCGATGAGCATCCGGAACCCCATCGTGTCGCGATTGCTCAGCGTGACCTCCGTCGTCACGGGGCGCCCCATGATGGCGACGTCCATGAGGACGACGAGGCGCTCCTCGACGTGGCCCGACGAGCTGCGCACGCTGCGGCGGTCGTGCACGGGGCATTCGACGAGCACGGCGTCGTCGGCCGACTCCTGCCAGGGGCGGATCCGGAACCGCACGCGCTCATCCGCGCCCTCGCCGACGAGCTCGACGTCGTAGGCGTGCACCGACGACGTGCGCGCGCCCGTGTCGAGCTTCGCCTTGATCCAGGGGATGCCCGCGCTGGGCACGGCGATCCACTCTCGCCATCCGGCGATGGTGATTGAATGGGCGGACTCCGTCACACCCTCATCTTGTCAGGGGCGCTCCATGAAACTCGCCATCCTCTCGCGTGCCCCGCACTCGTACTCCACGCAGCGGCTGCGCGCAGCCGCCGAGCAACGCGGTCACCGCGTCAAGGTGCTCAACACGCTGCGCTTCGCCGTCGACCTCACCGGCCCCGAGCCCGACCTCAACTACCGAGGCAAGCCGCTGTCGACCTACGACGCGATCCTGCCCCGCATCGGCAACTCGATCACCTATTTCGGCACCGCCGTCGTGCGCCAGTTCGAGCAGATGGACGTCTTCACCCCCAACACCTCCAACGGCATCAGCAACGCCCGCGACAAGCTGCGAGCCACGCAGATCCTGAGCCGACACGGCATCGGGATGCCCGCCACGGCCTTCGTGCGCAATCGCGCCGATGTGCGCCCCGCGATCGAGCGCGTGGGCGGTGCCCCCGTCGTCATCAAGCTTCTCGAGGGCACGCAGGGAATCGGCGTCATCCTCGCCCCCCAGGCCAAGGTCGCCGAGGCGATCATCGAGACGCTGCACTCGACGAACCAGAACGTGCTCATCCAGCAGTTCATCTCGGAGAGCCGCGGCCGCGACATCCGAGCCCTCGTCGTCGGCGACCGCGTCGTCGCCGCGATGCGCCGCACCGCGGAGGGCGACGAGTTCCGCTCGAACGTGCACCGCGGCGGCTCGGTCGAGGCGGTGTCGCTCACGCCCGAGTACGAGCGTGCGGCCGTGCGCTCGGCCCAGATCATGGGGCTCCGCGTCGCGGGCGTCGACATGCTCGAGGGCAACGACGGGCCGCTCGTCATGGAGGTCAACTCCTCCCCCGGCCTCGAGGGCATCGAGCGCGCGACGACGCTCGATGTCGCCGGCGCGATCATCGACTACATCGCGCACGAGGTCGCGTTCCCCGACATCGACGTCCGGCAGCGGCTCGCCGTCTCGACGGGCTACGGCGTCGCCGAGCTCGTCGTCCACGCGGGCGCGGACATCGTCGGCAAGACCCTCGGCGAGTCGGGCATCCTCGATCGCGACATCACGGTGCTCACCCTCAATCGCGGCACGACCGTCATTCCGAACCCCCGCGCGCGGCAGGAGCTGCACGCGGAGGACCGCCTGCTGTGCTTCGGGAAGATGGACGAGATGCGGTCGATGACGCCGCGCCGCCGCCGCCGCGCGTCCGTCCGCCGCCTCCCGAAGGGCGCGGCCGACGCGGCGCAGGGCGCGACGCCCGCGGCGGCGATCGAGGGCTGAGGTCGGGCACCGCCCGCGCTGTCAGTCGTCGACGCGCTCGGCGTGCGCCTCGAGGAAGCGGTAGAGCTCCTGGTCGTCGACGCCGGGGAAGGTTCCGCTCGGCAACGGCGACAGGATGTGCGCGTGCAGCTTCGCGCTCGTCCACGCCTTGCCCCGCCAACGGCTCGAGAGGTCGCCCGAGGGCCGACGGCAGCACGCGGGATCGGGACACGTCGAGACGCGGCGGTTGGTGGTCTCGCGCCCGCGGAACCACTTGGACTGCGCGAAGGGCACGCCGACCGTGATCGAGAACTCGTCGCTCGCGCTCGTCCCCGTCTGCGTCGACTCCCAGAAGGTGCCCTCGGGCGTGTCGGTGTACTGGTAGAACTCCGTCGTCCGGTTGGTGCGCGTGAACGCGACGCGCGCGCTCCAGTGGCGGCACACGAGCTGGCCCTCGACCGAGCCGGTGACGTCGACGGGCAGGCGGAGCCCGTCGTTCTCGTACGCCTTGTACACCGCGCCGTCGTCGCCGACGCGCAGGAAGTGCAGCGTGAGGTCGAGGTGCGAGGTCGCGAGGTTCGTCAGGCGCAGCGCCGCCGCCTCGTGGGTGACGCCGAACGCGTCGCGGAAGTCCTCGACCGCGATGTTGCGATCGGCCTTGGCCTGCGAGAGGAACGCCACGGACTGCTCGCGCGGCATGAGGCACGCGGCGGCGAAGTAGTTGATCTCGAGCCGCTGGCGCAGGAACTCGGCGTAGGTGCGGGGCACCTCGTGGCTGAGCAGCCGGTGCGCGATCGCCTGCAGCGCCATCGACCGGAGGCCGTGCCCGCCCGGGATCGATGCCGGCGGGAGGTAGATGCGCCCGTTCTCCAGGTCGATGACCGAGCGGGCCGAGTGCGGGAGGTCGCCGACGTGCACGAGCTCGAACCCGAGCTTCTTCGCCATGAGGCCGACCTCGCGGTGCGTGAGGGCGCCGGTCGTGTGGCCCGTCTCGCGCACCGTCCGCTCGGCGAGCTCCTCGATGTCGGGCAGGTAGTTGTCGAGGGTGCGCATGCGGTGGCGGAGCTCGGTGTTGGCGCGTCGCGCCTCCTCCGGCGTCGCGATCGTCTGGCGCTCGCGCTCGACGAGCTCGCGATGGAGGCCGACGAGGGCCTCGAGCACCTCATCGCTCATCGCGCGCGACGCGCGCACAGCGGGAAGCCCGAGCGAGGCGTAGAGGGTCGACCGCTGGGCCCGCTCGAGCTCGATCTCGAGCGCGGCGCGATGCGACGGGGGCGTCTCCTCCAGAAGATCGGCGAGCGCAACGCCGAGCGCCTCGGCGATCGCCGTGAGGAGGGTGATGCGCGGCTCGCGGCGCCCGTTCTCCATGAGCGAGAGCTGACTGCCCGCGACGCCCACGCGCTCGCCGAGCTGATCGAGAGTGAGGCCGGCTGCCGACCGGAAGTGGCGGATGCGCTGGCCGAGGGTGACGAGGTCGCTCATGCCTTGACAATACCGAAAGAACAGCCGTTCTTTAAGCCCTGACCGCGGATAACCCCGTCTTCTGGGGGGACATCATTGGCGTAACAGGGATTCCTTCCCAGGACGGAGAGACGAACATGACGCTGCTCGACCACCCGCGCACCGATTCCCCGCTCGAGGCGGCTCCCGCATCCCCCGCCGGCTCGAGCGCGCAGCGCCCCGCCGATGTCGTCGCCTGGGTCGCCGAGCTCGCCGAGCTCATGGAGCCCGCCGACATCCACTGGTGCGACGGGTCGACGCGCGAGCGCCACGAGCTCCTGCAGCTCCTCGTCGCCAACGGCACCCTCGAGCAGCTGAACCCCGAGCTGCGCCCCTACTCCTTCCTCGCGCGCTCGCACGAGGCCGATGTCGCCCGCCTCGAGTCGCGCACGTTCATCTGCTCGGCCGAGCAGATCGACGCCGGCCCGACCAACAACTGGGCCGACCCCGAGCGCATGCGCGCCGAGCTCACCGACCTCCTGCGCGGCTCGATGCGGGGGCGCACGATGTACGTCATGCCGTTCTCGATGGGCCCCATCGGCTCGCCCATGGCGAAGCTCGGCGTGCAGGTCACGGACTCTCCCTACGTCGTGGTGAGCACGGGCACGATGACCCGCATGGGCACCGCCGCTCTCGACCAGATCGCCGCGGGCGCCGAGTGGGTCCCCGCGATCCACAGCGTCGGGGCGCCCCTCTCGCCGGGCGAGAAGGACGTCGCCTGGCCCTGCAACGACACCAAGTACATCGTGCACTTCCCCGAGACGCGCGAGATCTTCTCC
Source organism: Microcella sp. (assembly GCF_030645145.1). Lineage (GTDB taxonomy): Bacteria > Actinomycetota > Actinomycetes > Actinomycetales > Microbacteriaceae > Microcella. The sequence continues at coordinate 28,456 of NZ_JAUSMI010000091.1, forward strand.
TACGGCTCCGCCTACGGCGGCAACGCCATCCTCGCCAAGAAGGCCTTCGCGCTGCGCATCGCCTCCGTCCAGGCGCGCGACGAGGGCTGGCTCGCCGAGCACATGCTGCTCATCAAGGTCACCGCGCCCTCGGGCAAGGCGTACCACCTCGCGGCCGCGTTCCCGAGCGCGTGCGGCAAGACCAACCTCGCGATGCTCGCGCCGAGCATCCCGGGCTGGACGATCGAGACGATCGGCGACGACATCGCCTGGCTGCGCATCGGCGCGGACGGCCGCCTGCGCGCGATCAACCCGGAGGCGGGCTTCTTCGGCGTCGCCCCCGGCACGAGCGCGAAGACCAATCCGACGGCGATGGACACCCTCTGGGGCAACACCGTCTTCACGAACGTCGCCAAGACCGAGGACGGCGACGTGTGGTGGGAGGGCATGACCTCCACCCCGCCCGCGCACCTCACGGACTGGCGCGGCAACGCGTGGACGCCCGACTCCGGCGTCCCGGCCGCCCACCCGAACTCCCGCTTCACCGTGTCCGCCCGTCAGTGCCCGTCCATCGCGAGCACGTGGGAGGACCCGGAGGGCGTCGTCATCGACGCCATCATCTTCGGCGGCCGCCGAGCGACGAACGTGCCCTTGGTGGTAGAGGCGCGCGATTGGGATCACGGCGTTTTCCTGGGCGCCACGATCGCATCGGAGCAGACGGCGGCCGCCGAAGGCACTGTGGGCGAGCTGCGTCGCGACCCGTTCGCGATGCTGCCGTTCTGCGGCTACAACATGGGCGACTACTTCGCCCACTGGCTCGACTTCGGTCGTCGCCTGCGCCGCTCCGCCCGTGTGCCGCGCGTGTTCCAGGTCAACTGGTTCCGCAAGGGTGCCGACGGCTCGTTCCTGTGGCCGGGCTTCGGCGACAACGCCCGCGTTCTGCAGTGGATGGTCGAGCGCCTCGAGGGCACCGCGGGCGCCGAGGACTCGCCCCTCGGCTCGATCCCGACCGCCGACGGTCTCAACCTCGAGGGCCTGGACATCGCGGAGGACCGCCTGAGCGAGCTCTTCGCCCAGGACAAGCAGGCCCTGCGCGCCGAGGCCGACGACATCGAGGAGTTCTTCGGGACCTTCGGCGACCGGATGCCCGCGGAGCTCGACCGTCAGCTCGAGCTGCTGCGCCGCCGCCTGGCCGACTGAGCGAGCCCGCTGAGAGATCTCGGCGCGCCGTCGTCGAGCATCGCTAGACTCACCGGCACCATCGGCGCCGCAGGCGACCGGGGCGGTGACGGCGAGTCGGAGGGCATTCATGAGCGTGGTCGACGGGTCGCGCAGGCGGTCGCCGCTCACAGCACTGGCGGTGAGCGCGATCGCGGGAACCGCCCTGTCGATCGCTCTCGCGCAGCCGGCCGCGGCATCCGAGCCTCTCGATCTCGACGGCGCCTACGTCCTCGACTCCGCGGGGGCCCTCGGCGGTGAGACCGCTCGCGTCGAGCGCGCGCTCGACGAGCTCTTCGACGAGACCGGAGCCGGCCTTTTCGTCGTCGTGACCGATCGCTTCGAAGGCGCCGCCGACAGCTTCGACTGGGCCGAGCAATCGGCCGTGCTCTCCTCCCTCGGCGACCGCGACACCCTCCTGGCGATCTCGGTCGACGAGCGCGCGTACGCCTTCTCCTACGGCCCGGACTGGCCGGTCGACGGCGCGGTCGCCGAGCGCGCCGAGGTCGACCGCCTCGTGCCCGCACTGCGCGACGACCGCTTCGCCGACGCGATCGTCGCGTACGCCGACGCGCTGGCCATGAGCGGCCCGGGCGGCTCGAGCGACGAGGGCCCGACGGGCGACGACGCCGAGGGCGGGGATGCCGGAGGCGGCGGCATCCCGCTCGTCGCGATCATCGCGGGGCTCGCCGTCATCGCGCTCCTTGTGTGGATCGTCATGCGCGCTCGACGCCGCTCCCGCGGTGCGGCAGGCGGAGGCCCCGGCGAGGTCGCGGGCCCGCCCGCCCCGAGCGTCGAGGAGCTCGATCGCACCGCGGCTCGACGTCTCGTGCAGCTCGACGATGCGCTCACCACGAGCGAGCAGGAGCTGGGGTTCGCCGAGGCGCAGTTCGGCGGAGAGACGGTCGCCGGGTTCCGCACCGCGCTCGACGGCGCTCGCGAGCGCGTCGCGGAGGCCTTCCGCCTGCGGCGCACCCTCGACGACGCCCAGCCCGACCCCGAGCCCGCTCGCCGCGCGACGCTCGAGCGCATCGGCGCTCTCCTCGACGAAGCGGATGACCTGCTCGAGGAGCAGGAGGAGGCGTTCGACGCGCTCCGCGACGTCGAGCAGTCGCTGCCCGACGCTCTCGGCGCCCTCCGGTCGGCCGAGGTCGACCTCGAGGCCCGAACGGTGGCCGCCGCGGCGACCCTCGATCGACTGCGGGCCGAGTACGCCCCGGACGCGATCGCGGCGATCGCCGACACTCCGGCGCAGGCCGCTCGACTGCTCGCCCTCGTTCGCGAGGAGATCCTCGACGCCGAGGCGAAGTCGACCGCGGGCGCGACGGGCGAGGCGGCCGTGGCCGTGCGCTCGGGCCAGCTCGCGGCCTCCCAGCTCGGAGGCTCCCTCGACGCCGTCGACCGGCTCGCCAACGAGCTCGCCGAGGCGCGGTCGAGTCTCGTCGCCCAGCGCGCCGACCTCCGCTCGGGCCTGCAGGCCGCGGCGGCTCTCCCCGCCGAGGCGACCGTGAGCGCGGCCGCCGCGAGCGCGGAGCGCGCCCTCCGGGCGAGCGAAGGAGGAGAGGCCGACCCCGTCGACGCCCTTCAGGCCCTCGTCCTCGCCGACCGACGTCTCGACGAGGCGCTCGCGACCGCGCGAGCGGTGGGTGAGCGCCGACAGGCCGCGGCCGCCGCGCTCGATCGCAGCCTCGCCGCCGCCCGCAGTCGCATCCTGAGCACCGCCGAGTACATCGCCGCGCACCGCGGCGGCGTCGGCGCGACCGCGCGCTCCGCCCTCGCGGAGGCGCAGGCGCAGCTCGACGCGGCTCTGCGCGCCCCCGTCGACCAGCCCGAGCAGGCCGTTCAGGCGGCGCAGCGCGCCGCCGAGCTCGCCGGCCAGGCCCTTCGTCAGGCGGAGGCCGACGTGTCATCCACCATGAGCGGCGGCGCACCGGTCGGGCTCCCGGGCTTCCCCGGCGGGCTCCTCGGCGGCGGACGGTCGGGCGGCGGGCTCGGCGAGGCCATCATCGGCGGGCTCATCGGCGGCCTGCTGAGCGGCGGTGGCTCACGAGGCGGGTTCGGCGGCGGAGGCTTCGGGGGCGGAGGCTTCCCCGGCGGCTTCGGCGGCGGCTCCCCCACGTTCGGCTCCTCCCGGCGCTCCGGCGGCGGCGGCTTCAGCGGCGGCTCGCGCTCGAGCGGGCGGCGCAGCGGGGGCGGACGATTCTGAGCAGCACCCCTCACGACGCACACGGCCCCGATCGCTCGATCACGGGCATCCCCGACAGAAAGGCAGCACGAGAATGACGAAGCAATCGATCTTCGGCCGCATCGCCCAGCTCGCCCGGGCGAACATCAACGCCCTCCTCGATGCGGCGGAGGACCCGCAGACGATGCTCGACCAGATGGTGCGCGACTACTCCTCGAGCATCCAGGAGGCCGAGGCCGCGATCGCGCAGACGATCGGCAACCTGCGCCTGCTCGAGCAGGACCACGCGGAGGACGTCGCCGCCGCGCAGGACTGGGGCCGCAAGGCCGCGGCCGCGAGCGCGAAGGCCGACGAGCTGCGCACGAGCGGGAACACCGCCGATGCCGACCGGTTCGACACCCTCGCGAAGGTCGCCCTCGGCCGCCAGCTCGCCGCCGAGAACGAGGCGAAGGGGGTCGAGCCGACGATCGCCGCGCAGACCGAGATCGTCGCGAAGCTCAAGACGGGCCTCGAGCAGATGCGCGGCAAGCTCGGCGAGCTCGCATCCAAGCGCGACGAGCTCGTGGCGCGGTCGAAGATCGCCGACGCGCAGTCGCAGGTTCTCGACGCCGTGAAGAGCATCGACATCCTCGACCCGACGAGCGAGCTCGGCCGCTTCGAGGAGAAGGTCCGCCGCGAGGAGGCCCGCGTCATGGGCCAGCAGGAGCTCGCCGCCTCGAGCCTCGACGCGCAGTTCGAGAGCCTCGACGACGCGAGCGAGTCCGCCGAGATCGAGGCGCGCCTGGCCGCCCTCAAGCTCGGGTCGTCCGGCTCGACCTCGCCCTCGCCCTCGGCGATCGAGGGCTGACGCCGCTGATCGCCGCCGACCGCACCGACACCGACCGCACCGCCATCGACCCCCGTCCGCGCTGGGCGGGGGTCGATGCCGCGCGCGGTCTCGCGGTGCTCGGCATGATCGCGGCCCACACGGTTCCCCGCCCGGGCGGGCTCGGCGCCGAGGAGCTCGTCGTCGACGGCCGCCCCTCCCTGCTGTTCGCGCTCGTCGCGGGCGTCGCGCTCGGCCTCATGACGGGCCAGGATGCTCCGCCTCCCGCCGGCGCGCGCTCCGAGCCACGGCTGCGCCTCGTCATCCGCGCCCTGGCGCTCCTGGCCGCGGGCATCCTCCTGTGGCTCCTGCCGCACGGCATCGCGGTCATCCTCGACTACTACGGCGTGATGTTCCTGCTCATGGTCCCGCTGCTGTTCCTGCCGCGCTGGGGGCTCGCGCTCGTCGCGGCGACGGTGCTCGTCGTCGCGCCCGCGCTGCGGGACGCGGTCGTGCGCGCGGGGGCTCCCGAGCAGGAGCCGGCCGCGACGGTCGTCGACTACCTGCTCACGGGGTGGTACCCCGCCCTGCTGTGGGTGCCGGTCCTCGCCGTCGGGCTCCTCGCCGCGCGCTCCGGGCTCGCACGGCGGCGCGTCCGTCTCGCGCTCGTGCTCGGCGGGGCGACCGCGAGCGTCGCGGGCTACGGCGCGGGGGCGCTCCTCCCACGGATCCCGACCGGCGCGGGCCTCGGCCTCGACGACGTCACCGCCGAGGCGCACTCCGGCACGATCGCCGAGCTGCTCGGCTCGGGCGGACTCGCGGCGGCCGTGCTCGGACTCCTGCTGATCGCGCTCGACCCCGTGGGTCCGGCGCGCATCGGGCGCGGGGCGGGCCGGGGAGCGACGGCGCTCCGGCTCGTCCTCGAGCCGCTGCGCGCCCTCGGCCGCGTCGCGCTCACCGTCTACGTCGGCCACGTGCTCGTGATCGCGGCGCTCTCGCCGCTCGGCGGCGCGGGTCGCTTCGAGGGCGTCGTGGGATGGGGCATCCTCATCGTGCTCTCGGTCGCGGGGGTCGCCATCGGTCTCGCGTGCGAGGCGCTCGGGCGGCGCGGCCCCCTCGAGGCCGCGCTCTCGGGTCTTGCGGCCCTCCCCTTCCGTCCGGCTCGAGTGACAGACTGACCCCATGGCAGCGCATTTCGTGGTGGTCCCCCAGTGGCAGGGCTCGGGCGCCGAGCGCGCGATGCGCCTCGTCGACGGGGCGGAGGCGATCCGCGGCGACCTGCCCGCGAGCGCGACGACGGTCATCGAGGTGCCGCTCGAGGCCGGTGACGCCGAGCAGACGGGCATCCATCGCTGGAGCTCACTGAGGATCGTGCGCGAGCGGCAGACGGCCGCGCTCGCCGCGATCGACGGGACGGCGATCACGATCGGCGGCGACTGCGGGGTCGAGCTCGCGGCGGTCGAGCACGTCGCGCGAGCGGGTCGCACCGTCCTCGTCTGGGCCGACGCTCATGCCGACCTCAACACGCCCACGAGCTCCCCGTCCGGCGCCTTCCACGGCATGGTGCTGCGCTCGATCATCGACCACGGGCTCGTCGCCCCCGCCGACGTCCTCCTCGTCGGCGCGCGCGACCTCGACCCCGCCGAGGAGCACGCGGCCGAGTCGCTCGGGATCGCGCACGTCCCGATCGGCGATGTCGGCGCCGCGGTCGCCGAGCGTGCGGCCGAGGGCGCCACCGAGCTCTACATCCACGTCGACCTCGACGTCATCGATCCGGCGGAGTTCGGCGGGGTCGGGTTCCCGACGCCGTTCGGCACGACCGTCTCCGAGCTCGTCGCCGCGATCGGGGCGGCGCGCGCCGCCCTCCCGCTCTCGGGAGCGGGCGTCACCGAGTTCGCCCCCGCGAGCGCGGAGGACGCGGGCGACGACCTGCCGAGCATCCTGCGCGTGATCTCGGCGCTCACGAGGCCGGCCCCCGCCGCCGATGCGGCACCAGCTCGCCGGACGGAAGCTCCGCCGGCGGCCTGATGCGGGCGGTGGGCGCTGTCGAGCGACCCCTCGCGAGCACGGCGCCGATGGCTAGAGTGGCGCGCATGTCCGACTCTCCCGCATCCTCCGCCGACGGCACGACCGGCGCGCCGCGCCGCGTCACGATCGAGCGCGACGGCCACCTGCTCCTCATCGGCCTCGATCGCGTCGACAAGCGCAACGCCGCCGACCTCGCGATGCTCCAGCAGCTCGCGCTCGCGTACGGCGAGCTCGACCGTGACGAGGAAGCCCGCGTCGGCGTCGTCTTCGCCCACGGCGACCACTTCACCGGCGGGCTCGACCTCGGCGACATCGCCCCGCGCGTGGGCCCTGAGGGCCTCGCGATGGTGCCCGAGGGCGGCCTCGACCCCTGGGGCGTGCAGGGTCCGCGCGTGCGCAAGCCCGTCGTCCTCGCGGTGCAGGGCACGTGCCTCACCCTCGGCATCGAGCTCGCCCTCGCGAGCGACGTCGTCGTCGCCGCGAGCGACACCTCGTTCTCGCAGCTCGAGGTCGCGCGCGCGATCCTCCCGTTCGGCGGCGCGACTCTCCGCTTCCCCGCCGTCGCCGGCTGGAGCAACGCGATGCGCTGGATGCTCACGGGCGACCGCTTCGACGCCGTCGACGCCGCGCGCATGGGCATCGTGTCCGAGATCGTCGAGCCGGGCGAGCAGCTCGCCCGGGCCGTCGAGCTCGCGCACCGCATCTCCGTCCAGGCGCCGCTCGCCGTCCAGGCGACCCTCGAGAACGCCCGCCTCGCCGTCGCCGAGGGCCCGGGAGCCGCGGCCGCCCGCCTGCAGGGCGAGCTCGTCCGCCTGATGCAGACCGAGGATGCCCGCATCGGCATGGAGGCCTTCCTCCGTCGCGAGACCCCCCGCTTCGTCGGCCGATAGGAGCCGCACCATGACCCAGCCGCCCCGCCCCCTCACGACCACGGCCGCGACGAGCGCGCCGACCGAGGAGGAGTACGACCTCATCGTCATCGGCGCCGGCGCCGTCGGCGAGAACGTCGCCGATCGCGCGGTGCAGGGCGGGCTGACCGCGGTCATCATCGAGAGCGAGCTCGTGGGCGGCGAGTGCTCGTACTGGGCGTGCATGCCGTCGAAGGCGCTCGTGCGCTCGGTCTCGGCGCTGCGCGCCGCACGCGCCGTCCCCGGGGCGCGGGAGGCGGTCTCTGGGCCGCTCGACGTCGCCGCCGTGCTCGCGCGACGCGACGCCGTCGCGAGCCACTGGGACGACGCGGGGCAGGTGCGCTGGCTCGAGAGCGCGGGCATCGCGCTCGTGCGGGGCGAAGCGAGGCTCGACGGCGCGAAGCGGGTCGTCGTGACGGCGCCCGACGGCGCCGAGCGGGTCGTGATCGCCCGCAGCGCCGTCGCGATCTGCACGGGGTCGGACGCGGCGATCCCGGGCATCCCGGGCCTCGCCGAGTCGGCGCCGTGGGCCTCGCGGGAGGCGACGAGCGCGGAGCACGTGCCCGAGCGGCTCGCGATCATCGGCGGCGGCGTGGTCGGCTGCGAGATGGCGACGGCGTACGCGGGTCTGGGCTCGCGCGTGACCCTGCTCAGCCGCGGCCGACTGCTGTCGAATCTCGAGGAGTTCGCGAGCGAGCTCGTGACCGAGCGGCTGCGCGACGACGGGGTGACGGTGCTGGCGGGCGCCTCGCCCGCGCGCGTCGACCGGGCCGCCGACGGCACGGTGTCGATCGCGCTCGAGGGCGATGCCGCCCCGATCGAGGCCGACGAGGTGCTCGTGGCGACGGGCCGCCGCCCGCGCACCGACCGGCTCGGCCTCGAGACGATCGGACTCGCGGCCGGCGAGTGGCTGCGCGTCGACGACACCCTCCGGGTCGAGGGCCACGACTGGCTGTACGCGGTCGGCGACGTGAACCATCGCGCGCTCCTGACGCACCAGGGCAAGTACCAGGCGCGCGCCGCGGGCGACGTGATCGCCGCCCGCGCGCGCGGCGAGCAGGTCGACGACACCGCGTGGGGGCCGTACGTCGCGACCGCCGATCACGACGCGGTGCCATCGGTCGCGTTCACCTCGCCCGAGGTCGCCTCGGTGGGGCTGACCGCCGCGGGTGCCGCCGAGCGCGGGCTCGCCGTGCGCGTCGCCGACTACGAGCTCGGGCACGTCGCGGGCGCGAGCCTGCATGCGGACGGGTACCGGGGCCGCGCGCGGCTGGTCATCGACGACGAGCGCGATGTGGTGATCGGCTTCACGGCCGTGGGCGACGATGTCGCCGAGCTCGTGCACGCCGCGACGATCGCGATCGTCGGCGAGGTGCCGGTCAGCCGGCTGCAGCACGCCGTGCCGTCGTACCCGACGATGAGCGAGATCTGGCTGCGGCTGCTCGAGACCGACCGCGCACAGCGGCGCGGCTGACTCCCCAACCGGGACGACCTCCCCGCCGCGTCACGAGCACCTGCTAGGAATGGCACATGCCCGTCGACCGGCCCCGCACCGTCGGCACGGCGCCGAGTCGCGCCGCGCGCGTCGTCGGTGCGCTCGGACGCGTACGGTGGCTGCGCCGGCTGGGCCTCCATCCCGTCGTGGCGCTCCCCGGCTACGCTCTCGTCTCCGCCCTCGCGCTCGTCTGGGGGGCCGTCCTCAGCGGCTTCCGCGTCGAGCGCCGCGGGGGCGTCATCGTGTGCGCCGGCCTGCCCCGCTGGGCCTTCGGGCGCGGAGGCACGACGCTCGGCGCCGTCTACCTCACGCGCGACGCGCTGAGCACGAGCGTTCTCGAGCACGAGGCCGCGCACCGCGCCCAGTGGCGCCGGTACGGCCTCGCGATGATCCCCCTCTACCTCGCCGCGGGGCGCGACCCGCTGCGCAACCGCTTCGAGATCGACGCGGGCCTGAAGTCGGGCGGGTACGTCTGATGCGCACGGTCGTCGTCACGGGAGCGAGCTCGGGCCTCGGCGCCGCCGCGGTCGTCGAGCTCGCGCGCCGCGACTGGCAGGTCGCGGTCGTGGGCCGCGACGCGGAGCGGACGGCGGCGGTCGCCGCGCGCGCGGGGGGCATCCCCTTCATCGCCGATTTCGACGACCTCGACCAGGTGCGCGCGCTCGCGGACGACCTGCTCGCGCGATTCCCGCGGATCGACGCGCTCGTCAACAACGCCGGCGGCATCGTGAGCCGCCGCTCGACGACGGTCGACGGCAACGAGACGACGCTGCAGCGGAACGTGCTCGCCGCGGCCCTCCTCACCGAGCTGCTCGCCCCGCGACTGAGCGCCGCGCGCGACACCGGCCGCATCGTGCTCACCTCGAGCGTGCTCAATCGGCTCGGCGGGCTGCGCCTCGACGATCTCGACTTCGTCGATCGCCGCTACGGGGCCGGCTGGCGGGCCTACGGTGCGAGCAAGCTCGCGACGATCCTCTACGCGCGCTCGCTCGTCGCGCGCACGGGCCTCGAGGCGTACGCGTTCCACCCGGGGTACGTCCGCAGCGGCTTCGGCGCGGAGTCTCGCACCGCCCGCCTCCTGCAGCTCGTGACCGGCTCGATGCAGATCTCGCCCGAGGCGGGTGCCGCGCCCCTCGTGCATCTCGTCGACACCCCCGAGCTCGGCGTGCCCAACGGCACCTACTTCGACGGTCTCGACCCGCTCGGCGCCACGCACCCGAGCGCGGGCGACGCGCGCCTCGCCGACGAGCTGTGGCAGGCGATCGCGCGCCGCATCGACGTGCCGGCGGCCGTGGAGCGCTGACGCGCCTCGCCGACGTCGCGCCGCCCGATCACCACTGCGGCCCGATCACCACTGGGGCGGGTGCAGGCGCGTGCGGCGCCGGCGCTCCCACTGCGCGCCGAGAGCGAGCAGGTCGGCCTCGCCGCCCGGCCGGCCGATCAGCTGGATGCCCATGGGCAGCCCGGGCTCGCTCGAGCCGCTCGGCGTGAGGCCGACGGGCAGGGTGAGGGCGGGGAGTCCGCTCACGTTGACGAAGCTCGTCCACGGCGTGTACTGGACCTGCTGCTCGAAGTTGCGCTCGGCATCCGCCGCGTCGTACCAGCCGAGCGGGCGCGGCGTCATCGCGACCGCGGGCGTGAGGACGACATCGACGCTCGAGAAGCGGCGGATGACGCGGCGCTCGAAGCTCGTCAGCCACGCGAGCGCCTCGACGAGCCGCTCGGCGGGCAGGGCCCGGCCCCGCTCGACGAGCCACGCGGTGAGCGGCTCGAGGAGGGCGAGCTCGTCATCGGTGCGCGCGGGGATCCCGGACGCGCCCGCCATCCAGATCGTGCGGAAGTGCGTGCCGTAGTCGGGCTCGGGGTCGAGCGCGAGCTCCTCGACGCCGTGCCCAAGGGCGGCGAGCTCGCCGATCGCCTCGTCGAGCACCGCTCCGGCCTCGGGAGCGATGCGGATGTCCGCCCAGGCGTCCCACGGTGATGTCGTCATGAAGCCGAGCTGGAACCTGCCCTCCCCGCGCACCGCCGCACCGAGGAACGGGCCGTCGTGCGGGCTCGGCGCGCGCGTCGCGAACTCCCAGGGGGCGGCCGCGACGAGCGCATCGAGCATGAGCGCGGCATCCGCCACCGTTCGCGCGATCGGGCCGGGCACGACGAGGCCGGCGAGGCGATCGAGCCCGCTTCCCGCGGGAAGCCGGCCGCGGGACGGCTTGAGGCCCACGAGCCCGCACGCGGCGGCGGGGATGCGGATGCTGC
>NZ_JAUSMI010000090.1 GCF_030645145.1 Microcella sp.
GCCGCCTTCGCCGCCGCCTCCGACGAGGCCCACGCCGCGATCGCGGAGCGGGCCGCACGCAAGGCGCAGCTGCGCGACCGCCTGGCGGCGGGCATCCTCGCCGCACTGCCGCAGGTCGAGCTGCGCGGCGCCGCAGGCCGCGCAGCGGAAGCCCGCGCGGCCGGCCGCGACGCCGAGGCCGACGCATGGGCCGCGCGCGCCCTGCCCGGCACGCTGCACCTGACCGTTCCGGGGGCCGAGGGCGACTCGCTGCTCATGCTGCTCGACCTCGCGGGCTTCGCCGTGTCGACGGGCTCGGCGTGCCAGGCCGGTGTGCCCGAGCCGAGCCACGTGCTCCTCGCGATGGGCCTCGACGAGCAGGCGGCGCGCGGCGCCCTGCGGGTGTCGCTCGGCCCCGAGACGACCGGGGCCGACGTCGATGCGCTGCTCGCGGCCCTGCCCGCCGCAGTCGAGCGCGCGACCTCGGCGGGTCTCGCGGCCCGCACCCCGACCCTCGGCCGCTAGGACCGCTCCCCCCGCCGACCGCGCGTACCCTTGACGGGTGCGAGTTCTGGCAGCGATGAGCGGTGGCGTCGACAGCGCCGTCGCCGCCGCGCGCGCGGTCGACGCCGGCCACGACGTCGTCGGCGTGCACCTCGCGCTGAGCCGCATGCCCGGAACCCTGCGCACCGGCAGCCGCGGCTGCTGCACGATCGAGGACTCGCTCGATGCCCGCCGCGCGGCCGACCTCCTGGGCATCCCGTTCTACGTGTGGGATTTCTCCGAGCGCTTCCGCGCCGACGTCGTCGACGACTTCATCGCCGAGTACGCCGCCGGCCGCACCCCGAACCCGTGCATGCGCTGCAACGAGCGCATCAAGTTCGCCGCCGTGCTCGAGAAGGCCCTCGCGCTCGGCTTCGACGCCGTCGCGACCGGCCACTACGCGCACATCGTCACCGACGCCGACGGCAACCGCGAGCTGCACCGCGCGAGCGACGAGGCGAAGGACCAGTCGTATGTCCTCGGCGTCCTGACGACCGAGCAGCTCGCGCACGCGATGTTCCCGCTCGGCACGACGCCCTCGAAGGCGGTCGTGCGCGCCGAGGCCGCCGCGCGCGGGCTGACGGTCGCGCAGAAGCCCGACAGCCACGACATCTGCTTCATCCCCGACGGCGACACGCGAGGGTGGCTCGCCGACCGCATCGAGCCGCGGCTGGGAACGATCGTCGACCGCGCCGGCACCCCCGTCGGCGAGCACGACGGAGCCACGAGCTTCACCGTCGGCCAGCGCCGCGGCCTCAACCTCGGAACCCCCGCCCCCGACGGCCGCCCGCGCTTCGTCCTCGAGGTGCGCCCGCGCACGAACGAGGTCGTCGTCGGCCCGAAAGAGGCCCTCGCGATCCGCGAGCTCGCCGGCGCCCGCCTCTCGTGGGCAGGTCTCGACCCCGTGGCGAGCGGGCTCACCCACGTGACCGCTGAGGGGGATGCCTGGGCCCCGTTCCCGTGCGAGGTGCAGGTGCGCGCGCACGCCGATCCGGTCGCGGCGACGGCTCGACTGGCCCCGAGCACCACCCCCGACGGCGGCACCGAGCTCGTCGTCGAGGTCGACGAGCCCCTGTTCGGGGTCGCTCCCGGCCAGACGGCGGTGCTCTACTCCGGGACGCGCGTGCTGGGCCAGTGCACGATCGACCGCACCGTGAGCGCTGTCCCGGCCACGGCATCCTGACCGCGCGTCACCGCACTGCACGCCCCCGGCGCAACCCCCGGTCGCCCGTCAGTGGTCGCTCCTAGACTGACGCCGTGACTGACGCGCAGCCTGCCGAGCACCCCGCCGAGCACCCCGCCGAGCACCCCGCCGAGCACCCCGCCGAGCACCCCGTCGACGATCTCACCCGCGACGCCGCCCGCGCCGAGGTCGAGGCGCTCACGACGCGCATCCTCGAGCTGCGCGACGCGTACTACGCCCGCGACGAGCTGCTCGAGGACGACGCGACGTACGACGCTCTGGTCCGCCGCCTCGAGCTCATCGAGCACGCCTTCCCCGAGCTGCAGAGCCAGGACTCGCCCACTCAAACGGTCGGAGGCCGCGCCGAGACGACCCTCTTCGCCCCGGTCGAGCACGCCGAGCGCATGCTAAGCCTCGACAACGTCTTCAGCGCCGATGAGTTCGCCGAGTGGGCCGCGAAGGTCGAGCGCGACGCGAACCGCCCGGTCGCCTACCTGTGCGAGCTCAAGATCGACGGCCTCGCCCTCAATCTCCGCTACGAGCGCGGCGTGCTCGTGACGGCGGCGACGCGCGGCGACGGGCGCGTGGGGGAGGACGTGACGCAGAACGTCCTGCAGGTCGCGGGCATCCCGACCCGCCTCGCGGGCGACGCATCCGAGCTCCCTGAGCTCGTCGAGGTGCGCGGCGAGGTGTTCATCCCGAAGGCGGCGTTCGACGAGCTCAACGCCCTGCAGCGCGAGGCGGGCGAGCGCGAGTTCGCGAACCCGCGCAACGCCGCGAGCGGCAGCCTCCGTCAGAAGAGCGAGGGCAAGAACCCCGCGCAGCTCGCGCGCATGCACGACCGGCTGAGCCGGTTGCGGATGCTCGTCCACGGCATCGGCGCCTGGCCGAACCCGCCCGTCGCCGCCCAGAGCGAGGTCTACGGCCTCCTCGCCGGCTGGGGTCTGCCGACGAGCCCCTACTTCGAGGTGCACGACTCGGTGGAGGGTGCCGCGGGCTTCATCGCCCGGTACGGCGCCGACCGGCACAGCGTCGAGCACGAGATCGACGGCGTCGTCGTCAAGGTCGACGAGCTCGAGCTGCACGACGAGCTCGGCGCGACGAGCCGCGCCCCGCGCTGGGCGATCGCCTACAAGTACCCGCCCGAGCAGGTCAACACGAAGCTGCTCGACATCGTCGTGAGCGTCGGCCGCACGGGCCGCGCGACGCCGTTCGCCGTCATGGAGAAGGTGCGCGTCGCCGGCAGCGAGGTGCGCCAGGCGACCCTCCACAATCAGGACGTCGTCAAGCTCAAGGGCGTCCTGATCGGCGACACGGTCGTTCTGCGCAAGGCCGGCGACGTCATCCCCGAGGTGCTCGGGCCGGTCGTCGAGCTCCGCGACGGCTCGGAGCGCGAGTTCGTCATGCCGACGAACTGCCCCGAGTGCGGCACCCCGCTCGCGCCGGCGAAGGAGGGCGACATCGACCTGCGCTGCCCGAATGCGCGCTCGTGCCCCGCGCAGGTGCGCGGCCGGGTCGAGCACAGCGGCAGCCGCGGAGCCCTCGACATCGAGGCCCTCGGCGAGGTGAGCGCGGCCGCTCTCACGCAGCCCGACGTGCCGAGCATCCCGCCCCTCGAGACCGAGGCGGGCCTGTTCGCGCTGACCATCGAGCAGCTGCTGCCGATCGAGGTCGTGGTGACGGATGCCGAGACCGGGCTCCCCAAGCTCGAAGCCGACGGCTCCGCTCGTCGCCGCTCGCCGTTCCGCCGCAACCCCACGGGTGCCGAGAAGAAGCAGGGGCTGGAGGGCCCGCAGCCGAGCTCGGCCGCCCTCACCCTGCTTGCCGAGCTCGAGAAGGCCAAGACGAAGCCCCTGTGGCGACTGCTCGTGAGCCTGAACATCCGGCACGTCGGGCCTGTCGCGGCGCGCGCGCTCGCCGACTGGTTCGGCTCGCTCGACGCCATCCGCGCCGCGAGCGCGGAGGAACTCGCCGCTGTCGACGGCGTCGGCGCGATCATCGCCGAGGCCGTGCAGGACTGGTTCGCGGTCGACTGGCACGTCGAGATCGTCGACCGCTGGGCGGCCGCGGGCGTGCAGTTCTCGACCCTTGGCCACCCAGGCCCGGGGGCGGCCGCCGCGGCCGGGGGAGTCCTCGCCGGCCTCACCGTCGTCGCGACGGGCACGCTCGAGGGCTTCACCCGGGAGGGTGCTCAGGAGGCGATCGTCGCCGCCGGCGGGAAGGCGGCGTCGAGCGTCAGCAAGAAGACCGACTTCGTCGCTGCAGGTCCCGGCGCGGGGTCGAAGCTCGCCAAGGCCGAGGCGCTCGGCGTGCGCATCATCGACGCCGAGCAGTTCACGATTCTCGTCTCCGAGGGCCCCGACGCGCTCCCCGCACCGGCCGAATAAGATCTCGGCGCCGCAGAACGGTCTGTTTCGGCAATATTTCTGACCTCGCGAACCCCTCTGACCACACCAGTCACACGGGCAACATCCCCCGAATTCCGCGGATTTTGAGCCCGCGTGTCCTCCTTTTTGTGGACACGCTTACGTCACACGCTGTGAGAATTGCGCTGAATTCCAAATCCGACCCCCCGATCGGAGGCCATTTCCCCTACCATGAAAACGCGTCAGTCGACCCCGATTCGGGGTCGTCCCCCACTGATGCCCTAGAGGGGAACCCGACCTTGCTGCTTGAGGCGACGGCAGTTCTGCTGGCCTCGTTGACCGTCGCGACGGTCACGGGGCCCGTCAGCATGCCCCGGCCCAGCGGCGCCACGACTCCCTCCATCGCGATCGAGGCCCCCGCCTCGCTGCGCGTCGTCGACCCCATGATCGGGGGCGTCGACTCCACCGCCCCGCGACTGATCGACTCCGTCGCTGTGAGCGTTCCCGCACCGCGCGCCGCCCGCCCGCTCTCCGAGCTCGCCTCCCTTGGCGGCACGAGCCTCCTCCGCGAGCTCGCCGCGACGTCGCCCGCGACCGTCGCGACCCTCGCCGACCGCCACCCCCAGACGGTCCGGCATCTGCTCGCCTCGCCGCCCGCGCCGCGGCTCGTCGAGAGCTGGTGGCGCAACCTGGATGCCCGCGCGCAGGGCTCGCTCGCGGCATCCGCCCCCGAGCTCGTCGGCAACCTCGACGGCGTCCCCTTCGCCACCCGCAACGACGCGAACCGCAGCGTGCTGCGCGACACGATCCGCGACCTCGAGCTGAGCCTCGTCGGCGAGACGAGCCGCGCGCTCGCGACGCAGAGCAACGAGCGCCTCGAGATGCTCTACTCCGTAGCCGACGCGCTCGGCCCGTCGACCGCGAACCCGCAGCGCCAGCTCATCACCCTCGACACCGAGGGCGCGGGCAAGGCCGCGATCGTGCTCGGCGACCTGCAGACCGCCGACTACGTCAGCTACCTGATCCCCGGCATGTTCATCAGCGTCGGCGGCAACATCGTCGAGTGGACGGACACCGCCGCCCGCCTCTACGACGAGCAGGTGTCGTGGCTCAACCTGCTCGCCGACGTCGGCGCCGAGCCCGAGACGCGCTCGGTCGCGACCGTCGCGTGGATCGGCTACCAGACCCCGCACCTGCTCAACGTCGGCAGCCTCGACCTCGCCTACGAGGGCCGCGACGCGATCAGCGACGCCCTCATCGGCCTCGAGACTCTTCGCCGCAACGACCAGCCGCACGTGAGCCTCCTCGCGCACTCGTACGGCTCGACCGCCGCGATGCTCGCCCTCACCGAGACCGAGGCCAGCGTCGACGCGCTCGCCATGATCGGCTCGCCCGGCTCGCCCGTCACGACGGCCGACGAGCTGCACGTGCGCGGCGCCGTCTTCGTCGGCGAGGCCGCGTGGGATCCGATCTCGAACAGCTCCTTCTTCGGCGGCGACCCCGGCTCGAGCGACTTCGGCGCGGCCGCGATGAGCGTGCGCGGCGGCATCGACGTCGTCACCAACCAGGTGCTCGTCGGCTCGACCGGCCACAACGAGTACTTCAGCCCCGGCACCGAGGCGATGCGCAACATGGCGCTCGTCGGCATCGACAAGGCCGAGCTCGTCACCGACGGCACCGAGCGCGACAGCGGACGCACGCTCGCCCTCGCACTGAACTGACGCACTTCCCCCGCTCGACGCGCAGAACGATCCGTGCACGTCTCGCTCGGCGGCCTCGTCGGTGCGCGGTGCTACTGTGCGCAGGCACCCCGCGCGAACGGATGACCATGCTGAGACCGGCGTTCCTCGGGCCCGTGGCGGCGATGATGCTCCTGGGCCTCAGCGGCTGCGCGCTCGAGAGCCCGAGCGAGGTCTCCGACACCGAGGCGCGCGACCGCTTCATCGCCGTCATCGACGAGACGCAGCGCACGATCGGCGGCGACTGGCAGGTCGATGACGACCCGACCTCGCGCGAGTGCACGATCCCGCTGTGGGTGAGCGGCCACCGCTACCCGGCCCTTCGCATCGGAGAGGCGCCGGCCTCCGTCGAGCGCACAGCCGACGCTGTCGAGCAGGCGTGGCGAGACGACGGGATGTCCGTGGAGCGTCAGCTCGTCGGCGACGTCGTCGAGGTCTCCGCGACGAGCGAGTTCGGCGAACTGTTCATCCTCCGGGTCAGCGAGGGCGCAGCGACGCTCCAGGGCGAGAGCGAGTGCCGGCCCACGGGCTGAGCCTCGGCAGCCTGCCGAGAGCTCAGTCGGCCGCGAACACGAGCTCGACGCCCGGCCCGGTGAGCACGAGCTCGCCCGCTGTCCGCTCCGCCCGTTCGACCTCGCCGAGGGCGGCGTAGTAGCGGCCCTCGAGCTCCATCTGCTCCGGGTCGGCGCACGCGGCCTCGGTCGTCGCGAACGAGCCGAGCCCGAGGCCCCCGGCCGACGCGTCGAGGGTGCCGCTGTAGCTGTTGCAGGGGCTGCGGCCCGAGAAGTCGCGGCCCTCGACCTCGAGCGTGATGGGGCTCGCCGCGTCGATGAATGCGCCTCGAGCATCCGCCCCGCTCGTGAGCACCCACGCGCCCTGCAGGGGCTCCGCGGCGGTGTCGGCGCAGCCGGCCAGAAGCGCGACGAGCGCGAGCGGAGCGAGCAGCGCGAGGGCGCGCCTCCGTCGTCTGATCGTGGTCATCATCGACCGCCTCCCGGGTGGTTCTGCGCCCAGTATGACCCCCCGCGAATCGCCCCGCGAGCCCTCACTAGACTGGGTTCATCCCCCCACTGACGGCCCTCGAGGGAGCTGCATGTCTGAGATCACGCCCGAGCGCGTCGCCCATCTGGCGATGCTCGCGCGCATCGCCCTGACCGACGACGAGATCGAGAAGCTCACGGGTGAGCTCGGCGCGATCGTCGACTCCGTGGCGAAGGTGCAGGAGGTCGCGACGCCCGAGGTGGCCGCGACGAGCCACCCGATCCCGCTCACCGGCGGCATGCGCCCCGACGTGCCCGGCCAGACGCTCACGACCGAGCAGGCCCTCGCGGGCGCGCCTGACCACGACGGCAGCCGCTTCCGCGTCACTGCGATCCTGGGGGAGGAGCAGTGAGCGCCGCCGACCTGACCCGCTCCACCGCCGCCGACCTCGCGCACCGCCTGACCACGGGCGAGGTCTCGAGCGTCGAGGTCACGCAGGCCCACCTCGACCGCATCGCCGCCGTCGACGGCGACGTGCACGCCTTCCTCCACGTCTCCGAGAACGCGCTCGAGACCGCCCGCCAGGTCGACGCCGACCGCGCCGCGGGCCAGGCGCTCCCCGAGCTCGCGGGCGTGCCGATCGCCATCAAGGACGTCCTCTGCACGATCGACATGCCGTCGACGTCGGGCTCGAAGATCCTCGAGGGCTGGATCCCGCCGTACGACGCGACCGTCGTCGCGCGCCTCCGCGCCGCCCGCATGGTGCCGCTCGGCAAGACCAACATGGACGAGTTCGCGATGGGCTCCTCCACCGAGCACTCGGCCTACGGCCCGACGAGGAACCCGTGGGATCTCGAGCGGATCCCCGGCGGCTCGGGCGGTGGCTCGGCCGCGGCCGTCGCCGCGTTCGAGGCGCCCGTCGCGCTCGGCTCCGACACGGGCGGCTCGATCCGCCAGCCGGGCGCCGTGACCGGCACGGTCGGCGTCAAGCCGACGTACGGCGGCGTCAGCCGCTACGGCGCGATCGCCCTCGCGAGCAGCCTCGACCAGGTGGGCCCCGTGTCGCGCACGGTGCTGGATGCTGCGCTCGTGCACGACGTCATCGGCGGGCACGACCCCCGTGACGCGACGAGCATCCCTGACCAGTGGCCGTCGATGGCCGAGGCCGCGCGGCGCGGGCTGACGGGCGACGTGCTGAAGGGCATCCGCGTCGGGGTCGTGAAGGAGCTCGAGGGCGAGGGCTTCCAGTCCGGCGTGAAGCAGCGGTACCACGAGACCCTCGACCTGCTGGCCGCGGCCGGCGCCGAGATCGTCGAGGTGAGCTGCCCGCACTTCGAGTACGCGGTCGCCGCCTACTACCTGATCCTGCCGGCGGAGGCGTCGAGCAACCTCGCGAAGTTCGACTCGGTGCGCTTCGGCATGCGCGCGAACGTCACCGGAACGGTCGAGGACGTCATGGCTGCGACCCGCGAGGCGGGCTTCGGGCCGGAGGTGAAGCGTCGCATCATCCTCGGCACCTATGCGCTGAGCGCCGGCTACTACGACGCCTACTACGGCAGCGCGCAGAAGGTGCGCACGCTCATCCAGCAGGATTTCGACGCCGCGTTCGAGAAGGCCGACATCCTCGTCTCGCCCTCGGCGCCGACGACGGCCTTCAAGTTCGGCGAGAAGCTCGAAGACCCGCTCGCGATGTACCTCAACGACGTCACGACGATCCCTGCCAACTTGGCCGGCGTGCCCGGCATGGGCCTGCCGATGGGCCTCGCGCCCGAGGACGGCCTGCCGACGGGCCTGCAGCTCATGGCGCCCGCGCGTCACGACGCGCGCCTCTACGAGGCCGGTGCCGCGATCGAGCAGCTGCTCGAGGGCAACTGGGGTCACGCGCTGTGGAGCCAGGCACCTGAGCTCGGTGCGAATGGGCTCGCGACGGCGCTCGGATCGAACGGAGGGGCCCGCTGATGGCGAAGGCAGAGCTGATGGACTTCGACAAGGCCCTCGAGCTGTTCGAGCCCGTGCTCGGCTTCGAGGTGCACGTCGAGCTGTCGACGCAGACGAAGATGTTCTCCGACGCCCCGAACCCGGCGTTCGGCGGCCACGAGATCTCCGAGCCGAACACGGCGATCACGCCCGTGTGCCTCGGGCTTCCGGGCTCGCTGCCGGTCGTCAACGAGACGGCCGTGCGCTACTCGATCTCGCTCGGGCTCGCGCTCGGTTGCCAGATCGCGCCGACGAGCCGGTTCGCGCGCAAGAACTACTTCTACCCCGACCTGGCGAAGAACTACCAGATCAGCCAGTACGACGAGCCGATCGCCTTCGAGGGGATGCTCGAGGTCGAGCTCGAGGACGGCACGCTCGTGCAGGTTCCCATCGAGCGCGCGCACATGGAGGAGGACGCCGGCAAGCTCACGCACGTCGGCGGCTCGACCGGCCGCATCCAGGGTGCCGAGTACTCGCTCGTCGACTACAACCGCGCCGGTGTGCCGCTCGTCGAGATCGTCACGAAGCCGATCTTCGGCGCCGAGCACCGCGCGCCCGAGCTCGCGAAGGCCTACGTCTCGACGATCCGCGACATCGTGCGCGCGCTCGGCATCTCGGAGGCCCGCATGGAGCGTGGCAACCTGCGCTGCGACGCGAACGTCTCGCTGCGCCCGCGCGGGCAGGTCGCTCTCGGAACCCGCACGGAGACGAAGAACGTCAACTCGCTGCGCAGCGTCGAGCGGGCCGTGCGGTACGAGATCCAGCGCCAGGCCGCGATCCTCGCCAAGGGCGGCACGATCACGCAGGAGACCCGGCACTGGCACGAGGACACCGGAGCGACGTCGCCCGGCCGCCCGAAGAGCGACGCCGACGACTACCGCTACTTCCCTGAGCCCGACCTGCTTCCCGTCGCGCCGACGCCGCAGCTCATCGCGGAGCTGCGCGCCGCGCTTCCCGAGGCGCCGGCGGCTCGCCGTCGCCGTCTGAAGGAGGAGTGGGGGTTCAGCGACCTGGAGTTCCGCGACGTCGTGAACTCGGGCCTGCTCGTCGAAGTGACCGACACGGTCGCCGCGGGCGCCTCACCCCAGCAGGCGCGCAAGTGGTGGACGGGCGAGATCGCCCGCATCGCCAACGCGCAGAACGCCGAGCCGGCCGCGCTCATCTCGCCGCAACACGTGGCCGAGATCGTGGCGCTCGTCGAGTCGGGGTCGCTGACCGACCGTCTTGCTCGTCAGGTCGTCGAGGGCGTCATCGCGGGGGAGGGCTCGCCGGCTGACGTCGTGTCGGCTCGTGGGCTCGAGGTCGTCTCGGACGACGGCGCGCTCATCGCCGCGGTCGACGCGGCGCTCGCGCAGCAGCCCGACGTGCTCGAGAAGATCCGCGACGGCAAGGTGCAGGCCGCCGGAGCCGTCATCGGCGCGGTCATGAAGGCGATGGGCGGCAAGGCTGACGCGGCTCGCGTGCGCGAGCTCGTGCTGGAACGCGCCGCTCAGTAAGCAAACTCCGCACTGGCGTGCCGTCTGGGGCGCGCCTCACTAATGACGGATGCTAGCGGTACCATACGCGGGAGGGGGTGGGCGAAAGATGGCCAACGGTGAACTACTGACTGAGTTGGTGCGTGCCCACTACCAAGCCGACCCCAAACGCTTTTCCAACGTCCTGTCCCAGCTTATTTCTGCGGAATCCCGATCGGGGCATCTTCAGATCGCGCGAAGACTTCGCGAACTTCGGGAGACAGAGAATGGTAACGGCGCCGGGCCAATGGCAGTCCCGATTGCTCGGGCCAGCCGGGACCTGGCGAGTCTCCTGGAAGTGTCCTACAGCAAGTTCGCATTTGCTGACCTGATCGTTCCTGAGGAGTCAGGGGCGATCCTGCGCCAGTACGTTCGCGAACAGCACATGTCCGGGGTTTTGGCCAGTCACGGTCTGAGTCCTCGACGCAAGCTTCTACTTCACGGTCCACCTGGAACCGGAAAATCGATGGCCGCCGCGGTGCTTGCGGGCGAGATGAAGTTGCCGCTTGCCCGTGTACGACTCGAACTGCTCTTCAGCCGCTTGCTCGGCGAGACAGCCGTAGCTTTAACGGAGATATTTGCTGAAGCCACAAGGCTGAAGGCAGTTTTCCTTTTCGATGAGTTTGATGCGCTCGGCAGAGCTCGTGAGTCCGGAGGAGATGTCGGCGAGATCCGTCGAGTGGTCGGCACCTTCCTGCAGCTACTGGATGCTGATCAGAGCGACAGCATTTTCATCGCAGCGACCAACATCCCCACCTCAATCGATAGAGCGCTTATGCGTCGTTTCGACGATGTGATTGAGTTCGGTTTGCCAACTTCGGCCCAGATTCAAATGTTCCTGAGGAGCCGACTTCGAGGCCACGGGCTTCCTCAGCGGGACATCGGCCGTATAGCCGAGGACGCGGTCGGGCTCACACTCGCAGACCTAGGTAACATCGCGGATTCAACTCGCAAAGCTGCGCTTCTGGACGGGCAAGAAAAGATTCTCGCGACTGCTCTTCGAGCGGCCATTCTCGAGTATCGTTCGAGATACGAGGCATTCGGGCAGACGATCTAGCGCCGGAGCCGTGGTCTGCTAAGCGAACGGGCAAAGTAATTGATTCAAGACGGACTGCCGATCATCTATGTCGGCGGATCGCAGAGCCACCAGTTTGTTTCTCTCCGTAGCTCGCGAGCGAGGCCAGCACCGCGGCGTGACCGTGAGCGGCACTTCGTGCAGGTTGCCCAACAGATCAAGCAGGCCGAGTACTTGGCGCGAGAACAAGAGGACGCTCGAGCGTCTTCCATTGTCGGCGCTTCATTCAGCTTCTCTGGCGAGGATCTTGCATCCACGGCGAAAAGCCTCGGAGACACTCGGTCCGGCCTCGAGGTCTTGACTGTTGTTGGAGGCGAGGACGTGATCGTCTACGCACCCGCGGGCCTGGGTGCGTTGAGACGGAAGGTAAGTCAGTACGGCGAAGAGGAGACTCGAACAGGTCAACCGAAGAATAATGCGCTGGTTTCTCGACTTGAAACGGTTCAACTTACGACTGTAGATGTGCTGAGTTTCGGTGAGATCCATGCCGGCGACCTAGACCCTCGAGAAAATTATCTCGTCGAGGTATGGCTACCGAAAGAGCCGCAAGGCGGAGTATCCCCGCTGTCGTCCCTTCACGATTACGTGTCTGAACAGGGGTCCGAGATTCTGGACGTCTATTCCGCCATGGACAGAGACGTGGCGCTTGCTCGTGTTACGGGGGCAGAGCTTATCCGTCTGCCGGCAGAAATCCCCTTCACCGCCGAGCTGCACATCCCTGCCAGGGTGAGGCTGGTAAGCCATGCGGAGCAACGTGACGCTCAAGGATATGAGATTGGTCCGATTGCGGACGCGTCGAGCACAGCGGTTGTCGCTATCCATGACACCGGTTGGGGCATCGGGAACCCCTATCTTGACTCGATCACGATCGCCAGAGACTCAGTGGTCCCCGGCGAGCCGCCCGAGCCTAGTGCCGAGCCGAGTGGCTCGCACGGTGCCGAGATGGCGGGACTTGCCGCATTCGGCGATCTGGCCGATCAACTGGAGTCAGGCGAGGTATTTCCTCAAGCGCGGGTAGTTTCAGTAAAACTGGTTGGAGGCGATGATCAGGCGCTCTGGGCCGAGCGAACCCGGCTGGCGATTTCCACGGCCGAAGCTCTGTCCAACTCGACCGAGGTCATTCACAACTTGAGCATTGGCGCGGCTAATGTGCGATCCGACTCTCGGTCGATCTGGTCAATTGCGATCGACGAACTCGCTTGGAATGGCGGCGCCGGCAGGCTGATCGTTGTCGCTGCGGGTAACGCGGATCCATTTGTCGAAAGAGAGGCTTACCCGAATTCAATCTTCGGGAGGTCGATCGACCATCCTGCAGAAGCTTGGAACGCAATAACGGTTGGCGGGATAACGGCGCTGGACTTACTGGGTCCCGAGGACGAAGATTTCAGTGCCCCGGAACCTCTGGCTCAAGCGGGCGAGGTCAGCCCATACACTTCGGCTGGACCCGGGGGGCTCCGGCCGATCAAGCCGGACATTGCCAGCGAGGCGGGCAACACGGCTCCAGGAGGAGGGATTCAGGGGGCCGGCTTGCAGGGTCTTTCTCTGCTCACCACTGCTAGCCCACTGCATAGCCGCGGGCGGCTGCTTTCAAGGGCATGGGCAACAAGCGCGGCGGCGGCGGTCACCAGCAACGATCTTGCATTCATCAGCAATAGCAATCCTGGGTTGCGGCCAGCCACGGTCCGGGGACTTCTGACAAATTCAGCCGTGCACACCACGACTCTCAATCGACAGTTCCCCTCGAAGACGGAACGTCTTCGCGCAGTCGGTTATGGCCCTGTCGACCGCGACAAAGCAGCATTCTCGAGTTCAAATCGACCGGTCCTCTTCCATGAAGGGACGCTCTCTCCTCGGCGGGCCCGCGGCTCGGGCAGGGCAGCTGATCGAGAAGTAGTTTTGATCCGCTTACCATTCCCTGACGATGTACTTGAGGCAATCCATGATCGGCTCGTCAGGCTGAGCGTCACTCTGTCTTACTTTGTGGAACCGACCGCTTCACTGGCTCGAAGGGATTACCCGGGGTGTCGGCTGAAGTGGGACCTGCAGGGCCCATTGGAAACAGAAGATGGGTTTGAGGCCCGAATCAATCGGTTGGTCCGAGAGCAGGGTGTGGACCGCGGTTCTGGTTCGTATCCCTGGGAGATCGGGGAAAATGAACGCTCTCGCGGAAGCCTGCAGCACGACACTTGCGTAGTTCCCGCAAGTGCACTTGCGGGCGAACGCGTCCTTGCCGTTTTCCCGGTCCTTGGTTGGTGGGACTATCGAAAAGAGTCCATGCTTAACGCGATCGATTTTTCGGTAGTTGCGTCCATCGATCTTGGTGATGTCGATCTGGATATCTACACTCCAATATCCGTCTCTGTCGAGCAAGAGATCGAGATTTAGATTTCCGGGGCAAACTCGTAAAGTAGATGAAGACGTGCGATACGAAACCGGGGCGGCCGGCGTCAGAGCCCCAACCCACGTCTCGCCTGTCACAAGGCGCTTCCTGATCGCAACCGGAGGTATTCACTGCTCAGACGGCGACTCGGCGTGTCCACGAGGTGGCCAGGGTGCCCGAAATGGGCCCGCGCGACGATGGCGTGCACTCGGGGGAGAAGTCATTACTGATACTTCAGCCGCTTTTCAGCGCATCTACCTCTCATAAAGGCGCGGATCGCGCGGTCGGCTACGTGCAACCCTTCGGACGGCTCGCCTGCGGCTGTCGGTTCTTCATCCGTGGGTGCACGCATGGAACGCCACGCCCCGTTCTCCGGGGCAGAGTTGGCAAGGCCAGTCAAGCGTCAACAGCAAAGTGTCGGAATTGCCGTTCCGCCCGACGACCTCAAACCCGGCACGCTCGTACAGGCGCCGAGCAGAGTTCGCGTCTTCGACGCTGAGGCTCACGCGGGTTAGCTGCAGTTGGCGCGCTGCGTCGATGAGCGCGGCAAGGAGCGCCGTGCCGACACCCCGGCCGCGGAACGGCTCGAACGTAGTCAGGCTCAGCTCGGGAGTCTCGGCGTCGACGAAGCCGTAGCCCGGGTCGTCAGCGGGTAGCAGCACCGCCCAGCCCACGCCAGCCTCGACCCCCTCGACGAGCGCCGCGAAGCCGAAGTCACTATCGCCGGGGAAGCTCGTGAAGTAGTGCGACAGCTCGGGTGAAGCGTCGATGTCAGCGAAGCCGAAACGCGGCCCGCTCCAGTTCATGTTCGCGAGTGTGGCCTCGCGAAGCAGCGGACGGTCGGCAGCAGTGAGCGGACGGAATAGCACCGCGCCACGCTAGCGCGCGATCGCGCCCCTACGGCCGCGGGTCCTCCGCGTCGTACTCGCGCAGCGTCCGCTGCACGCGCAGGATCACAGCAGCAGCGACGAGGATCACGACCCCGCCCAGCAGCGGCGGGAACCACAGCAGCGCCGTGATGCTCAGCACCCCCACGTAGAGGTCGCCCACGCGCGGCCCGCCCGTGACGACGACGGTGAAGAGCCCCTGCAACCGCCCGCGCATAGCATCCGGAACCGACGCCTGCAGCATCGTGTTCCGGTAGATCATGCTCACGCTGTCGGCCGCGCCTGAGAGCGCGAGCAGCACGCTCGCGGCCACGAGCGCCGGCCAGTTCACCGACTCCCACGACTCGGAGACCGCAGAACCCGACATAGCCGCGAGCAGCAGCACGACACCGAACCCGATGATCGTCGCCCCGTAGGCGACGACTCCCGCGATCACGCCGAGCCCCTGCCGCCGCACCGCGCCGAGGCGCCCCGACAGCAGCCCGAGCCCGAGCACCCCGACCGCGATCGCCGAGGTCAGCACGCCGACCGTGATCGCCCCGCCGCCGATGAGCAGCGCCCCGATCGCCGGGAAGAGCACGCGCGGGTTGCCGAACGTCATCGCAAAGATGTCGAGCAGGAACGACGCGCGAATGTTCGGCGCCACCCGCATGAACCGGATCCCCTCCACGACCGACCGTAGCCCCGGCTTCAGCACCTCGCCCTCCGGCCTCACCGACGGCAGCGTGTAGAGGCCGAAGAAGGCTGCGATGAACAGGAACGTGTCGATCGTGTACGTCCACGAGATGCCCACGGACGCCACGAGCACGCCCGCGAGCGCCGGGCCGACCGTCAGCATGAGCCCGCCGCTGATCCCGCCGAGCGCACCGGCCGCCGGCAGCAGCTCGCGCCGGATCAGCCGCGGCACGATCGCCTGCCTGGCCACCCCGACCATCGTCGCCGCGACTGTGTTGACCGTGATCAGCAGGTACAGCGGCAGCACCGGGTCGGCCCCCGACCACGAGTACACCGCGAGCCCGGCCGTTGACCCCCACGCGACGATCGCCGACAGCAGCGCGACGATGCGCCGATCGAAGGAGTCGGCGAGCACACCGCCGTAGAGCCCGAACACGACCATCGGAACGAGGGCGAACGCGGCCACGTACGAGACGGCCAGCGTCGACTGCGTTCGCGCGTAGACATCCAGGCCCACCGCCAGGATGGTCATCTGGCTGCCGATGCCCGTGATCGTCCCGCCTACCCACATGCGCGCGAACGCCGGGCTCTCCCGCAGCGGAGCGAGGTCGACGAGGTGGCCGCGGGCGAGCGACGCGCGAGGAGCGGTGATGGTGGCCTCCGAAGAAAACGCACGGCGAGGGATGTCCGCGGTGCGACCCTCCATGCAATCACGACCGCGCTGCGCGCATTCCCATCGCGGCCCCTGTCGCCGGTCAGTGGAACACTGTCCGCATGCCCGTCGCCTTCGACTTCGACGCCGCCCTTTTCGAGTGGAGCGGCAACACCGCATGGCACTTCGTCGCCGTGCCCGAGCCGATCAGCGACGAGATCGCCGCCCGCATGGAGGGCTTCACGCGCGGGTTCGGGAGCGTGCGCGTGCAGGTGCGCATCGGCGGCAGCGAGTGGGCGACGAGCGTCTTCCCCGACTCGAAGATGGGCGTCTATCTGCTGCCCGTGAAGAAGCCCGTACGCCAGGCCGAGGGTCTCACCGCCGGATCGACGGCGCGCGTGCACCTTGAGCTGGTCGAGGTGATCCCGTGAGCACGCAAGCCTTCCTCCTCCGCGCCGTGAACGTCGGCGGCACCGCCAAGCTCCCGATGGCCGAGCTCCGTGCCCTCGCTACCGAGCTCGGAGCCACCGACGCCCGCACCTACATCGCCTCCGGCAACCTGCTCGCGACGCCGCCCGGCCCGCCCGCCGCGTTCGCCGCAACCCTGTCGTCGGCCATCGAGGAGCGCTACGGCTTCTCGCGCGAGGTGATCGCGCGCGACGCCACGGCCCTCCGATCGGCGCTCGCCGAGCATCCGTTCGAGGTCACGGATGCTGCGCGCTCGTTCGTCGCGCCCCTCACCGCGGCCCCCGATCAGGCCGCGATCGCGGCAGCAGCAGCCGTGCCCACAGGCGATGACGCCTGGGCCGTAATCGGCGACGACCTGCACGTGCGCTACGAGAACGGCGCGGGCCGCGCGCAGCTCGACCTCGCCCGCCTCCTGCGCGCGCTCGGGGTCGCCGGCACGGCCCGCAACCTGCGCACGATCGAGACCCTGATCGGGATGCTGGAGCCGAGCGAGGGCTAGGCGTACGTGACGCCCGTCATCCGCTCCGACTCCCTCCAGAGCAGCTCGCCGACCCCCGGCTCGAGCGCGTCGAACAGACCCGCGAGCTCGACCGCAGGTCGGGATGCTTTGCTCACTAGGCCTGCTGCTCAGCTTCGCGCGTGCGGCCGGCCAGCTCCAATGCGCTCATGGTCCAGCGGCTTCGCGCATTGCGACGGGCCGAGGTCAGGTGCCAGCCTCGGCAACTTGCACAGGGGTAGACGCCGCATTCGGCACGCTCAGCGCCGTGCACGTCGGACAGGGCGACGAGTGCGCGACCTGCATCATGGAGCGATCGGTAGAGCTTCTTGGAGCAGGACATCGGAACCTCCAGGGGCGAGTGGTCGTCAAGGACGACGCGCTTCGCCTAACTGACGACCAACGTCCGAGATTGCTCGCAAATACGACGACCCCGTGGGCGGCTATATAGCCTTCTGCCACCTCGAGGATGCCACCCGGGGGCCCAGTGAGCAAGCGTCAAAGACCCGACGGCAGGAACCGCGAGCCGTGCGAGCGCTAGGCGTACGTGACGCCCGTCATCCGCTCCGACTCGCGCCACAGCAGGTCGCCGACCCCCGGCTCGAGCGCGCCCTTGTCGACGACGCTCGAAAATGAGGCCATAGCGACGCTTGAAAATGAGGCCACCCAGACAGATTGGATGGGTGATCTCAGTGGAAGATTGGGCATTGATTCGGCGGCTGGTCGCGGACGGCGTTCCGCAACGTCAGGTCG
>NZ_JAUSMI010000092.1 GCF_030645145.1 Microcella sp.
CGGCGAGCGCATCGGTCGCGATCGCGATCGCTCCGACGCCGAGGGCGAGCAGAAAACGGATGCCCGTGTCGGCCTCCGCGGGCAGCGACTGCTCCGCGATCGACTGCTCTCCGAGCGCCGCGAGCTCGGCGAAGCGGTCGAGCGTCTCGGGTGTCGGCACCACGACCGCGAACGACACCTCGGCGGTGAAGAGGGCCGTGAGTGCGACGATGAGCGCCGCGCTCGACGCGACGATCGACCAGAGGGCGCCCCATCGCCGCACGCGGAGGCGCGCGAGCAGCCCGGCCCCGACGACGACCGCGACGACGATCATCGTCGTGGCGAACCACGGGCCCTCGCCGAGTACGACCGTGAAGGCGGTGAGAGCCGCGGCGAGCATGAGCGCCGTGGCGAGCGCGACGAAGACCGCGGCGCGGCCGGCCCGCGCTCCCGCCCGGCGGAGGCGCGGGCCCTCGGTCTCAGCCACGCGCGCGCCCGAGGGACGAGGACGCAGTCGAGGACGACGCCGCGGACGACGCCGCGACCCGCGCCGCGAGCGCCTCGGCCCCGGTCAGCTCCGGCTGCTGCCCGATGAGCGCGAGCCACGCGGCATCGGGCGGCGTGCCGACGGGCACCGTCACGACGTTCCAGTCGGCCGCCGCGAAGGCCGCCTCGACCGCGAGCGCGCCCGGGTCGTCGGCCGCGGTCGACGCCGATCGCACGAGCAGGGCGACGCCGAGGGCTCCCGCCGAGCGCTGGGCGAGCATCCACCGCAGCGTCGCGTCGTCGGGGCTGCTCGCGATCGCGACGATCGGCACCGAGCCGGGCGCGGCGGACGCGGTGGGCAGCGGCTCACGGTCGGCGAGGGGCAGGATGGCGAGCTCGCCGAGCAGCTCGCCGACGGGCCCGTCGCCGCGCGGGGCACCGGTCGGGCGGGCGGTCGGCGTCTGCAGGTCGACGGCGTAGCCGCGCTCGGCGAGGTGCGTGGCGACGGCGGCGGTCATGCGTACGCTCCACTCGAAGGTGCGGGAACCGGTCGGCGGGGCGGCCGCCGGTCGGGCGAGGTCCGGATGCCCGGCCCGCTGCGAATCGAGGAGCACACGGGCTCGCGGCCCGGCCTGCGGCTCGTCCTGCCGCACCATGAGCTCGCCCTGACGCGCCGAGACCCGCCAGTGGACGCGGCGCAGAGCGTCACCCTGCCGGTACTCGCGCGTCACGACGTCGTCGGCAGCGCGCTCGCGCGAGCGCGTCGTTCGCGGGCCGCTCTCGGCCGAGGGGTCGGGCACGGGGCCGGGCGAGAGCGGCACGACCTCGGGCACGACGAGCTGCGTGGCGACGGCGATCGTGTCGGTGACGCGGACGGCGAGGGCGAAGGGGTCGCGATCCTCGATGAGGAGGGGGCCGACGCTCACGAGGCCGCGGTGGGCGGGCCAGTAGCGGTAGCCGAGCGAGCGCGGGCGGCCGGCGCGCACCTCGAGCAGCTGTCCGGGCCCGGCGTACCCGGGGGTCATGGGCACGCGCTCGACCCACTCGGCCGAGCGCGCGCGGCCCGAGACGAGGACTCCGACGCGCACGGGCTCGCCCTCGGTCGCGACGACGGGGTCGAGGTGGCGCGTGACTCGCACGCGCGGGCGGGCGGCCGCGACGACGAGCAGCGCGATGAGCGGAGCGGCCGCCGCGATCACGGCTGCGGGCAGGAGTTCGGGCCGCTGCAGCCCGTACGCGAGCGCGAGCAGGTTCGCGGCGACGACGAGGAACCCCCAGCCGCGACCGGTGAGCCGCGGGATCCCCCCGCTCGCGCGCTCGCGCCCTGCCCGCATGAGCGCGCCCTACGCGCGGGGCGCCTGCGGCACCGGCACGGGGGTCGCGGCGACGATGCGCTCGACGACCTCCTCGACGCTGCGCACGGGGCGGCCGTCGGGATGCTGCGCCCGGGGCACGAGGATCATCCGGTGCGCGAGCACCGTCGTCGCGAGCGCGTCGATGTCGTCGGGGACGACGAAGTCGCGGCCGTCGAGCGCCGCCCTGGCTCGCGCGGCGCGCACGAGCTGCAGGGTCGAGCGCGGGCTCGCCCCCAGGCGCAGGGCCGTGTCGTCGCGCGTGGACTGCACGATCGCGACGGCGTACGCCTCGACCGCGGGGCTCACGTAGACCTCGCGCTCGGTCGCGATCATGCGGCGCAGGCCCGCCACGTCGACGATCGGGTCGAGGCGATCGAGAGGCGACCCGTGCTCGCGGTCGCGCAGCATGCGCTGCTCGCTCTCGGCATCCGGGTACCCGATCGAGATGCGGGCCATGAAGCGGTCGCGCTGCGCCTCGGGGAGCGGGTACGTGCCCTCCATCTCGACGGGGTTCTGCGTCGCGACGACGAGGAATGGCGCCTCGAGGCGGTGGGTGCGGCCGTCGACGGTGACCTGCCCCTCCTCCATGCACTCGAGCAGCGCCGACTGGGTCTTGGGGCTCGCGCGGTTGATCTCGTCGCCGATGACGATGTGGGCGAAGACGGGGCCGGGCGTGAACTCGAAGACGCCCTGCTGCTGGCGGAAGACGCTCACGCCCGTGATGTCGGCGGGCAGCAGGTCGGGCGTGAATTGGATGCGGCTGACGCTCCCGGCGATGCAGCGCGCGAGGGCGCGGGCGAGCACGGTCTTGCCGACGCCCGGGACGTCCTCGATGAGCAGGTGGCCCTCGGCCAGCAGCACGGTGAGCGCGGTGTCGACCGCCTCGGGCTTGCCGTCGAGCACGCCGTTCATCGCTCGCCGGATCGCGTCGCCGTACTCGGCGAAGCCCTCCGCGTCGAGCGGCTGGTCGGTGCCGGGGAGCGCGTCGGGGGCAGGGCTCGTCATCGTGCTCACCCGCTCACTCTTCCACGCCGACACGGGAAAACGGCCGAGAGAACCGCCGCGAGTGATGATTCGTCAGGATGCTCCCCCGGAGCCGCGCTCCTCCGCCTGCCCCTCGGCGAATCCCTCGGCATAGCCCTGCGCGAAGCCCGCCTCGACGCCCTCGGCCCGACCGGCCTCGTGCGCCTCGCGATGCCCAATGTAGAACATGTCGTCGGCCGCCGGGCGGACGAGGCTGCGGCCGCCCGGCGCGGCCGGGTCGAGATGGCGGTCGAGGCCGCGGACGACGGCCACGGGCATCCCGCTCGTCTTGCCCTTCACGAGGTCGGCGGCGGCCGCGATCTCGTCGCCGACCGCGGGGGCCGTGACGGCGAGGAGCTTGCCGCTCGCGTCGTGGGCTCCGCGGAGGTCGTCGAGCAGGCGAACGCCGCTCGCGCCGATCGCGATGTCGGTCTGGCCCTCGCGCCACGCGCGGCCCGCCGTGTCGGTGATGACGACGCCGATGGGGGCGCCGACGCACGCCTCGACGGCCGCGCGGATGCGGCGCGCGCTCTCGTCGGGGTCGACCGGCAGGAGGAGCACGGTGCCGTCGGCGGTGTTGCTCGCGTCGACGCCCGCGGCGGCCATGACGAGGCCGAGGCGGTTCTCGACGATGCGCGTCACGCCGCCGGGATGCTCGCGCGTCGCGACGACGCGCACGGTCTCGTCGGTGATCGCCTGCTCGCGGGAATCGGCGGCGACGATGCGCCCCTCGGCCTTGCTCACGATCTTGCTCGTGACGGCGAGGATGTCGCCCGGCAGCACGTCGGCGCGGCGGGCGGCGTCGGCGATGAGGCGCGGGAGGTCGTCGCCCGCAGCGATCTCGGGGATGCCCGGGATGCCGAAGACGAGGAGGGGCGGCGGCGTGGTCACCGGCCCATCATCGCAGGGGGTCGCGGGCGCCGGCGGGGTGGCCTCAGGAGGGCGTCGGCTCGCCGCGGCGGCGCCGCAGCTCGTCCTCCAGGCGCCGGATGCGCGCCTCGTTCTCGGCCTGCGCGATCTCGGCGTCGAGGCGGGCGAGCTCGGCCTCCGTGGTCGATGCCGCGCGATCGGCGAGACGTCGCTCGATCGCCTCCGTGCGGAGCGGGTCGCCGAAGCCGACGGCCGGCTCGCCGCGGCGGTACTCGCGACCGACGGCCCACCACAGCAGGCTGCCGACGAGCGGCAGGAGGATCACGATGATGATCCAGAAGGTGCGGTTGAGGTTCTTCACCTCGTGCTCGCCGCGCGTGATGATGTCGGCGAGCGACGCGATCATCACGAGCACGGGGATCGCGCTCAGCAGGATGTACACGCGCTCACCATAGTGAGGGTTCCGCAGGTTACGCCAGAGGCGCGTCGAGGCCGTCCGTCGGCGTGCCGTGCCGTCGTGTCGGGCTCACGGACGCGCGAGGACGTGCGCGATGCCTTGCCCGCGCGACGACGACGGCGGTACCGTGAGCGCGGGCGGTTCGTCACGCCCGACCTCCCCGCCGGCGCTCGCGCTGCCGGCCGCCGCACCCGCGGCAGGAGGCAGAGGGGGCCTGGAGCGCTCGGCGAGGACGACCGTCGTGTTCCGACGCGGGTCGCCGGGCGCGAGCCGGAGGCAGCGCGTAGAGCGAGCACGAGAGGGTCGAGATGACCACGCAGGAAGCCTTCAAGAAGCGCGTGCGCGAGCGCATGCAGAAGACCGGCGAGCGCTACGGAGCCGCCCGTCGAGCCCTGATCGATGCGGCGAGGGCGCGCGCCGCCGCCGCGACCGACGCGGAGGGCGCGACCGCGGCATCCCCCGCCCGCGCGTGGGTCGCGCAGCCGCAGCACGCCGACGAGCTCGTGCTCGAGAAGACCGGTCGCGGGTGGGATGCCTGGGTCGACGCAATCGACGCCGGACCCGGTCGCGCGGCGGGTCACCCCGCGATCGCGGCCTGGCTCGTGGCGCAGGGCGTCGACCCGTGGTGGGCGCAGGGCGTGACCGTCGGGTACGAGCGCATCACGGGGCTGCGGCTGCCCGGCCAGATGCCCGACGGGACCTTCACGGTGTCGCGCTCGCGCATCGTCGCGCCGCCGCCCACCGAGGTGCGCGCACTGCTGCTCGACGACGCCGCGCGCGCGGAGCTCCTGCCGGGGTTCGAGACGACGCTGCGGTCGAAGCCCGAGGTGCGGGCTCCCGGCTTCGAGCTGCGCCGTGACGGCGAGGGGCTCGGGCGGGTGTCGTTCGCGTTCGACGCCGCGAGCGGAGGGCGCACGAACCTCACCGTGACGCACGCGAAGCTGCCGACCCTCGAGGAGGGCGACCACTGGAAGGCGTTCTGGGCCGAGTGGCTCGCGGCGCTCGAGGAGGCGGGCGCCGACGGCGCTCAGGCGTCCGGGCGACCGCGGTGGCGCGTGACCTTCCGCACCGAGCCGTCGGGCGCGTACTGGGTCCACTCCCCCGTCTTGGCGCCGCGGTCGAACTCGCCCTCGTCGAGGAGGCGGCCGGCGGCGTCCCAGCGCGTCCAGCGGCCGTGCTTCTCGCCGTCGAGGAAGGCGCCGCGCTGCAGCAGCCCGCCGGTCGCGCGGTACCAGGTGGTGGGCCCGGCGAGCTCGCCGTCCTCGTAGGTCATCTCGCTGCGCACGCGGCCATCCGCGAAGTAGTGGCTCCACGGGCCCTGACGCTCGCCGTGCACGTACTCGCCCGCGATCGTTCCGCCGTGCGGGTCGCTCTCGTGCCACGGGCCATGGCGGCGCCCCTCGGCGTCGAGCTCGCCCTCGCCCGGCGCGAGCGCCGCCCCGTCGTCGGCCATCGCTTCAGCCCGTCGGCTTCGTCGCGACCCCGTCGAGCCAGAGCGTGTCGGTCTCGTCGCGGTGCACGCCGTCCGTGCCGACGTGCGTAATCGAGATCTGCGGGCCCTTCTTGATGACGTGCACCATCGCCATGGCGTGACTCCGACCGAGCCCGTACTCATCGGCGAGCCATTGCACGATGACGCCGGCCTTCACGCCCGGCTCCTGGTAGCCGCGCTCGATCGCCTCGTCGAGCAGCTGCCGCGGCGTGCGGCCGGTCTTCTTCTCGATCGCGTCGAGATATGCCTGGAACGACATGGAGCCTCCTATCCGTGCAGTGCGGGGAGGACGTCGCGCCCGAACACCTCGACGAACTCGCGCTGATTCCGCCCCACGTTGTGAATGTAGACCGCGTCGAACCCGAGGTCGAGGTGCGCCTGGATGTTGGCACGGTGCACGTCGGGGTCGGCCGAGACGACGACGCGCGCGGCGAAGTCCTCCGGGCGGACGAGCCGCGCGATCTGCTCGAGGTCGAACGGCGAGCGGATGTCGCTCTTCGCGAACCGCATGCCGCCGTTGGGCCACTCGGCGAGCGCGTTCGCCATCGCCTCCTCGTCGGTCGGCGCCCACGACAGGTGCAGGCGCAGAACCCGAGTCGTGGTCGCGAGGTCGCGTCCCGCCTCGCGGGCGCCCTCCTCGAAGCGCTGGAAGAGCATCCCGATGCGGTCGATCGGCGCGGCCTCGATGAGCAGGCCGTCGGCGCTGCGCCCGGCCCGCTTCGCCGTCAGGGGGCCGGCGGTCTGGATGAGGATGTCGGGCGCGACCTCGGGCATCGTCCAGAGCCGGGCGGTCTCGAGGCGCAGGAAGTCGCCGTCGTGCTTCGTGTCACGGCCGGCGAGCGAGGCCGCGAAGAGCTTCTTGATGACCGACAGCGCTTCGAACATGCGCGCGATGCGCTCGGCAGGCTCGGGCCAGCGCTCGCCGACGATGTGGTCGCTCATCGCCTCGCCGCTGCCGAGGGCGAGCCAGTGCCGCCCGGGGTACATCGCGGCGAGCGTCGCGGATGCCTGGGCCACCATCGCGGGATGCCACCGGAACGTCGGCGACACCGGTCCGACTCCCAGCGCGCCGCTCGTCCGCGCCCCGAGCGCGGAGACCACGTTCCAGACGAAGCTCGACTGCCCCTGCTGGGGCGTCCAGGGCTGGAAGCCCTCCGTCGCGACGGTGCCCGCGAAGCCGTGCTGCTCGGCGAGCGCGGCGAGCTCGATCGCCTCGAGCGGCGCGAACTGCTCGAGCGCGGCGGCGTAGCCGATCTGCGGGGCGGTCATGCCCCCAGTCTGGTGCACTCCGGCCCGCCGCGAGCGGGCCGCGGCGAGCCGCGCTCGATCAGCGGCGGAAGAGCCGCGCGAAGAAGCCGGGCTCGGCCTCGTGGCCCTGGCAGCGCTGCGACTGCGGCACGCCGCGCATCACCTGGGTCACGTGCTGGCCGCAGCCGGTCCAGGTCTTCTTGCCGCACTTCCGGCAGGTGGTCTGCTGGCACATCGAGGGGTCTCCTTCGGTCGATCGGTCGACCTCAGTATACCCCCGGGGGTATCACTGCTCGACCGCGAGCAGCACCTTCCCGCGCGCTCGCCGCGACTCGACGTGCGCGACCGCCTCGGCGACGTCGGCCAGCGGGAGCACCCGGTCGACGACGACGCGCAGCGCCGTCGTGCCGAGCCAGTCGGCGAGTCGCTGCAGGTCGGCCTGATCGCGCGTCGCGAGCAGCGGGATGATGCGGTGCTTCACGAGGCGGTCGGTGATGACCGCACCGGCCATCGCGGCGAGGGGCTTGAGCCACAGCCCGCCGGGGTCGCCGCAGCGCACGAGCGCACCTTCGGGCGTGAGAACGCGGCGCAGCTCGCCGATGCCGCGGTCGCCGACGAGGTCGATCACGGCGTCGAACCGTGGGACTCCCCGCACGACGTCGTCGACGGTGCAGTCGATGACGTCGTCGGCGCCGATGCGCGCGACGAGGGCGAGGTTGCGCGCGCTCGTCGTCGCGGTGACGTGCGCGCCGAGGAGCTTGCCGATCTGGACGGCGAACGTGCCGACGCCACCGGAGGCGCCATTGACGAGGATGCGCTGCCCCCGCTCCACCCCCGCCCGCGTGAGCGCCTGCAGGGCGGTGATGCCGGCGATGCCGACGCCGCCCGCATCTACCGGATCGAGCCCCGACGGGCGCGCGACGACGCCCTCCGCCTTCACGACGACGCGGTCGGCCCACGCGGCGATGCCGAAGCCGAGCACGGGGTCGCCGACGCTCCACCCCTCGACGCCCGGCCCGATGGCCTCGACGACGCCCGAGATGTCACTGCCGAGCACGGGCTTCGTCGGCCGCCGCAGCCCCCGACCGACCCGCACGATGTACGGCGTGCCGCGCATCGTGTGCCAGTCGAGCGGGTTCACCGAGCTCGCCTGCTGGCGCACGACGATCTCGCCCTCTCCCGGCGCGGGGGCGGGCATCTCGTCGACGCGCAGGACCTCGGACCCGCCGTACTCGCGAACGGTGATCGCTCTCATGGCCGCCTCCGGTTCCGCCGCCGCGCGACGTCAGCGTGCGTGGCCGGGCGCTGTCGACCCTAGGCCCGCCCGTCGCGGAGCACGCGCGCGAGGGCCGCGGCGTGGCGGCGCTCGAGGTCGTAGTCGTCCTTCAGCCACGCCGCGATCCGGCGCGCCTCGACGCTCGGGTCGTCGAAGCCGCGGGCGCGCGCAGCGGCGACGAGCTGCGATGCGGTGAGGCCCGTCCGCCTCTCGAGCGCGCCGAGTTCGGGGTGGAACGGCATGATCGCCACGGTACGTCGCGCACCGTCGGCCGCTCTGCCCCCAGAAAAAGGGGAGGAGAACAGTTGCGCTCAGCGGCACCGCGCCGCTAGATTTCCCGAGGCCCTGCACGAGGGCCCACGAGACGCCGAAAGGAGGCCAGCATGTTGATCACCACTCTCACGGGAATCTCCCGTTTCCGCGCCGGCTTCGTCGGCGTCGTCACCGCCTAACCGCGTCGGTCAGCACGCCGCCGGTTCGACGGTGGCGGCGCTGAAGAAGCCCGACCCGGGCACCGCGCGCTCGCGCTCGTCGGCTCTCGCCGCCGCTCGTCGACCGATGTGCATCTGCGGGTCACCGCCCCGTTCACGGCGAGTCGCTCCGCTCCTCCATGGTGAGGATGCGCCGACGCCGCCGCTCCCCCTCCGCCGCCACGAGCGGCACCCTCGGGCCTCCGCCGACGCGCGACCGCGCGCGCCGACGGCGACCCACGCGCAGTGAAGGAACACCACCACTCATGAACACCACCACGACTCGCCCGAGTCACCCGCAGCCGGTGCGCCCGTCGCACCCCCGCACCCGGAGCGTTCCCGCGCGCCGGATCAGCCTGATCGACCGGATCGCTCTGCACGTCGGCGTCGCCCTCGTGCAGTGGAGCCGCCGATCGACCGTCGCCGTGCAGCACGATCGCCGCGCGATGCGAGTGAGCCAGGAGCTCGCTCGCGAGCAGCGCGAGCGAGCGATGCAGCGCATGATGCTGCTGACGCTCATCCCGCGCTGAGCACGATCGTGCGCCGCGCATCCCCGCCCCCCGTCTCGGAGGGCTCGTTCAGAAGGCCGTCACCGGAGGCTCGCACCGGTGGCGGCCTTCCGCGTTGCGGCGCGGATGCGAGCGAGCGGGCTGCGCCGCGTCAGTCCTCGAAGGAGTGCAGGAACTCGGCCACCGCGCGCGGCACGTACGGCGCGACGTCGCCGCCGAGGGAGGCGACCTGCCGCACGAGCGAGCTCGACACGTGCGCGTGGGCGGGGTCGGGGAGCATGAAGATCGTCTCGACGCCCGCGAGGTTGCGGTTCACGATCGCCATCGGTGTCTCGTAGGCGACGTCGATCTGGCTGCGGATGCCCTTCACGAGCACGGTCGCGCCGACGTCGGTGCAGTAGTCGACGAGGAGGCCGACGCTCCAGCCGGTGACGACGATGCCGGAGGGCAGCGCGCGATCGGCGATGGCCTGCTCGATGAGCGAGACGCGCTGGGCGATCGGCAGCATGGCCGTCTTGCCCGGATTGTGCACGACGACGACGTGCACCTCGTCGAAGATGCGCGCGGCGCGCTCGATGACGTCGAGATGCCCCAGGGTGACGGGGTCGTACGACCCGGGGATGACGGCGACTCTGCTCACGGAGCCAGCCTACCGGGGCGCCGCAGGGCGAACGCTAGGCGGCGGCCTCCGCCTGCTCGCGGTAGTCGGCTGCGACGAGGATCGGCAGGTGGTCGCTCACGCCCTGCGGCAGCGTGCGGACCGAGTCGATGTCGAGCCCGGTCGAGGTCGCGAAGTCGAAGTGGCCGCGGAAGAACTTGTAGCGCGTGTAGGTGCGCGAGTCGCTCAGCGTGAGGTCGTAGCCGGTGCCGCGGACGTCGGCGCCGAGGAAGTCCTTGAAGACGGGGTAGTTGAAGTCGCCGACCATGAGGGTCGGCAGGTCGGTCCCGAAGCCGCGCAGCGCCTCGTGGGCGGCGTGGATCTGCTTGCGCCGCAGCGAGTTGAGGGCCGTGAGCGGCGCGGCGTGGAACGACGCCACGACGAGCTCGCGCCCCGTCTCGTGGTCGAGCAGGTGCGTGCCGAGGACGCGCTCGTGCGCGGGAGCGGCGATGCGGTCGTGGAGCGACTTCTTGAGCGCGAAGGCGGCGGTCGCGTGCGACTCGAAGCGCTCGCGGTCGTAGTAGACGGCGAGGCCGAGGCGGTTGCGCTTCGTCGCGTCGGCGAGGTGCAGGGGGCCGAGCTCGGCGGGGAGCTTCGACGTGTCGATCTCCTGCAGGCACACGAGGTGCGGTGCGTGCGCGTCGACGAGATCGACGAGCTCGCCGACCGCCGCATGCTTGCGGAGGTTGTAGCTGATGACCTTCATGCACCCTCCCCCTGTGGAACCCCGCGGATAACGCTAGTCGACCGCGGGAACCTGGTGAGCGCCTTGACGTGAGCGGATCAGTTCTTCTCGAGGTACGCGCGCGCCTCGTCGTCGAGGCGGCGGTCGAGCGCGTCGCGCAGCGCGGGCATGGTCGTGAGCTGCGGGTCGCGCTCGAGCAGGAGCGCCGCGGCCTCGCGCGCATCCCCGATGACATCGCCGTCCTTCGCGACGCGCAGCAGGCGCAGGCTCGACCGCCCGCCGCTCTGCGTCGCGCCGAGCACGTCGCCCTCGCGGCGCAGCTCGAGGTCGATCGACGCGAGCTCGAACCCGTCGAGCGTCGAGGCGACGGCCTCGACGCGCTCGCGCGCGAGGCTCCCCGGCTCGGCGGCGGTCACGAAGAGGCACAGTCCGGGAACGCCGCCGCGGCCGACGCGGCCGCGCAGCTGGTGCAGCTGGCTCACGCCGAACCGGTCGGCCTCGACGACGACCATCGTCGACGCGTTGGGCACATCGACGCCGACCTCGATGACGGTCGTCGCGACGAGCACGTCGATCTCGCCCGCGGCGAAGGCGCGCATCGTCGCATCCTTCTCGTCGGTCGTCATGCGGCCGTGGAGGGGCTCGACCCGTCGCCCGGCGAGGGCGGGGTGCGATCGCAGCAGGGGCGTCAGCTCGGCGACGGACGCGGGCGGGCGGGGCGGGGCATCCGCCTGCCCGCCGGTCGCGTCGGCGGCACCGCCGGCGCCCGCCTCCTCGGCGTCGGGCTCGAGCGCGTCGGGGTCGTCCTCGGGCGTCGTCGGGTCGATCGCGGGGACGACGACGAAGCCCTGGCGGCCCTGCGCGAGCTCCTCGCCGAGCCGCTGCCACGCGCGATGCCACAGGTCTCGGCGCTCGGCGAGCGGCACGACGTGGCTCACGATCGGAATGCGCCCGGCCGGCAGCGTCGCGATCGTCGAGACGTCGAGGTCGCCGAAGACCGTCATCGCGACCGTGCGCGGGATGGGCGTCGCCGTGAGCACGAGCACGTGCGGCGGCACCGAGCCCTTGCGGCGCAGGGTCTCGCGCTGCTCGACGCCGAAGCGGTGCTGCTCGTCGACGACGACGAGCCCGAGGTCGGCGAACTGGACCTTGTCACCGAGCAGCGCGTGCGTGCCGACGACGATGCGGGATGCCCCGCTCGCGATCGCGAGGAGGGTCGCGCGGCGCTCCCCCGCGCTCAGCTGCCCCGTCAGGAGCACCGGGCGCATCCTGGCCGCGCGGTCGGGGCCGAGCACGCTCACGATCGAGCGCAGGTGCTGGGCCGCGAGCACCTCGGTCGGGGCGAGCAGGGCGCTCTGGCCGCCGTCCTCCGCGACCGTGAGCATCGCCCGGACGGCGACGAGCGTCTTGCCCGAGCCGACCTCGCCCTGCACGAGCCGGTTCATCGGCACGGGCGAGGCGAGATCGCGCGCGACCTCCTGGCCGACGAGCTCCTGGTCCGCGGTGAGGGTGAACGGCAGCGCCGCGTCGAAGCCCGCGAGCTCGGCGCCGGGCGTGCGCGGCGTCGCGGGCTGCTCGCGCAGCTGGGCGCGGCGCTGCAGCAGCGCGACCTGGAGGAGGAACGCCTCGTGGAAGCGCAGCGTGTCGCGCGCGCGGCGCCACTGCCTGTCGTCCTCCGGGCGGTGGATCCACTCGAGCGCGGTCGCGTGATCGAGCAGCTCGCGCTCGGCGCGCACCTCGGCGGGGATGGGGTCGTCGAGCGGCCCGAGCGTGTCGAGCGCGACCGCGATCGCCTTCTGCAGCTGCCAGCTCGCGACCGTCGACGTCGCCGGGTAGATCGGGATCGGCTGCATCGCCCACTTCTGCGCCGTCGGCCCCGAATCGCGCTCGTCGCCCGCCTCGAAGAGCTCGTAGTCGGGGTGGGCGAGCTGCCGGATGCCGCGGTACTCGCCGACCTTGCCCGCGAAGATGCCGCGCCGCCCCTTCACGAGGTCGGCCTTGCGCCACGCCTGGTTGAAGAACGTCAGGGCGAGGATGCCCCGGCCGTCGCCGATCGTGACCTCGAGGATGCTCCCCCGGCGGGCGCGCATCGTCCGCTCGGTGACACTCAGGATCTCGGCCACGATCGTCACCGACTCGTCGACCCGCAGCTCGCTCAGGGCCGTGAGCTCGCCGCGGCGGGCGTAACGGCGAGGCACGTGCGCGAGGAGGTCGCCGACCGTCGTCATGCCGAACGCCTTGGCCAGCGACTTCGCGCTGCGGTCGCCGAGCACCGAGACGAGCTTCGCGTCGAGGGGGCCGGTCACGGTCACTACGGTAGCCGCGCGCGCCGACCGCGCTCGTCACGGCGGGGCGGCGGCTGCGCCGACTACCGTGGAGCCCGTGACGCGCATCATCGCCGGGTACGCCGGGTCTCTCACCCTCAAGGTGCCGAGCGCGGGCACGCGCCCCACCTCCGACCGCGTGCGCGAGGCGATCTTCAGCTCGCTGCAGGCCCGCGGCCTCCTCGACGGCGCGCGCGTGCTCGACCTGTACGCCGGCTCGGGAGCCCTCGGGCTCGAGGCGGCCAGTCGCGGGGCCTCCTCCGTGCTGCTCGTGGAGAAGAGCCACGCCGCGGTGCAGGT
The DNA here is from genome assembly GCF_030645145.1 of Microcella sp. Lineage (GTDB taxonomy): Bacteria > Actinomycetota > Actinomycetes > Actinomycetales > Microbacteriaceae > Microcella. The sequence continues at coordinate 13,133 of NZ_JAUSMI010000092.1, forward strand.
CTGTCGGCGCAACGCCGCGCTCGTGGAGCAGCGAGCTCCGCGCGGGTCGGCTCCGAGCATCCAGGTCAGCGGCAAGCCGGTGCGGTCGTACCTGACCTCGACGCCCGGCGAGTGGGATCTCGTCTTCATCGACCCGCCGTACGAGCTCGGCGGGCTCGAGCTCGACCACGTGCTCGCCGCGCTCGTACCCCGATTGGCGGCGGATGCCGTGGTCGTCCTCGAGCGCTCGTCGCGGACACCCGTGCCGGCCTGGCCGTCGGGGCTCGAGCTGGAGCGGCGCTCCGACTACGGCGAGACGGCGATCTTCTGGCTCAACACGGAACCCAGTGATTAATGGTCGCTCGATCAGCGCTCGTACACGTCGCGCCGGTGACCGAGAGTCACGATGACGATGAGCAGCACGCCGTCGTCGATCGTGTAGATGATCCGGTAGTCGCCCACCCGCACGCGCCACGCGGGGCGACCACGCAGCGGCTTCGCCGCGGGCGGTCTGGGCTCGTCCCCGAGGAGGGCGATCGCCCCGCGAATGCGCTCGCGGTCTCGCTGGTCGATCTTCTTGAGTGCCCGAACGGCTGCTGGACGCAGCTCGATCCGATAGCTCACGACCAGCCCAGGTCGGCTTTCACCTGCGCCCACGGGACGTTTGGCCCCTCCTCCTCCATCGCGGAATCGAACGCAGCGATGTCCTCGGCGTCTTCGAGCGCATCGAGCATGCGCTCGTACTGCTCGGGGCTGATAACGACGGCCGCGCGGTGACCACGCCGCTCGATGAAGACCGCCTCGGTCTGCGACCGGTCGATGATGTCGGAGAAGTTCTTGCGGGCGTCGGCGACGCTGAGGGAGCTCATGGCCGTATTGTACATATTGAGTTACCGAATGTACATCGACAGGAGGGCCAAAGCAGCCGAAGCAGAGGTCTGAGCTGAGGCCTAGGCGGTCTGCCGGTCGAGCTCGCGCTGCGACTGCCGCGAGACGGCGGCGAGCAGCTCTGCTTCGATCGCCGACCGCTGCCAGCACCGCTCGTCGGCGGGATCGGCGGCGGCGCGGGCCGCGTAGTCGGCGGCGTGCGGCGCGTGCGTCGGCAGGTGCGCGGTCG
>NZ_JAUSMI010000094.1 GCF_030645145.1 Microcella sp.
CGACACAGCAGTCGTCGACCTTCAACAGACAAACGGGCATTAGCGTGAAGCTCCATCGGGCTCCTTCAGGTGAGAGCGACTAGACACCCTCAAGCCTGGAGGAGCTCGACCTGAACAACCTGCCTGGGAACTACAGCTAGCTCCGCCCGACCCACTCCATCGCCGCCGTCACGAGCGTCTCGACGCCGTGCTCGATCGTCGGGTGAAGCACGGGCGCGAAGAACGGCGAGTGGTTCGTCGGGATCTCCTGCTCGACCCGGCCCGCCGCGGCCGCCCGGGCGAAGGTCTCCGGGTCGACGCCACCGACGAACCAGTAGACGAGCGGCGCCCCGGCCGCGGTCGCGAGCTCGTGGACGTCCTCGCTGCCCGTGAGCGTGCCGATGTCGATGACCGTCTCGGCACCGAACCGACCCTCGAGCGCGGCCCGCACGCGCGCGGTCGCGTCAGCATCGTTGACGGTCGCGGCGACGGTCTCGTCGACGACCACGGTCGGAGGCTCCGTCATGCCGCTCGCAGTCGCCTCGGCCTCCACGATTCGGCGGATGCCGTCCAGCAGGGTGCTGCGGACATCCGCGTCGACCGAGCGCACGCTCACGCCCATCGTCGCCTCCGCGGGGATGATGTTGCTCTTCGTGCCCGCGTGCAGCGAGCCGACGGTCACGACCGCGAGCGCGCCGGGTGCCACCTCGCGCGAGACGATCGACTGCAGGCGCACCACGGCCGACGCTGCGGCGAGCACGGGGTCGATCGTCGACTGCGGGCGCGAGCCGTGCCCGCCGCGGCCGTGCATCGTGATCGTGAGGGTGTCGGCTCCGGCCATCGCGGGGCCGCTCGTGACGCTCGCGACGCCCGCGGGCAGCGGCGCGAGGTGCTGGCCGAGCACGACGTCCGCGCGCGGGAACCGGTCGACGAGCCCGTCGGCGACCATCTCGCGCGCCCCGCCGATCGTCTCCTCCGCCGGCTGGAACACCGCCACGATCGTTCCCGACCACTCGTCGCGCGTCGCGACGAGCCGCTCGATCGCGCCGAGCAGCCACGTCACGTGCATGTCGTGCCCGCACGCGTGCATGACGCCGACCTCGACCCCGTCGGGGCCGACCGCTCGCTGCGTGCTCGCGTAGTCGAGGCCCGTCGCCTCGGTCACGGGCAGCGCGTCCATGTCGGCGCGCAGATGCACGACCGGGCCGGCGCCGTTGGCGAGCACGCCGACGACTCCCGTGCGGCCCACCCCCTCGGTCACGTCGAGCCCGAGCTCGCGCAGACGCGCTGCGGCGATACCCGCGGTGCGGGTCTCGGCGAACGACAGCTCGGGGTGGGAATGGAGGTCGCGGTAGAGGGTGTCGAGATCGAGCGGCATGCGCCCCACGCTAACCCCGAGCGCGGATGCCCGATAGGGGCGTGCGCGACCGCGCGCACCGCGCATCCGCCGCCTCGATCGCGGCGCGCGCCGCGCCGCCCGCAGCCCGAACGCACGAAGCCCGCCCCCTCGCGGGGACGGGCTCGGAAGTCGTGCGGACGGCTACGCGGTGCGCGGAGCCTCGGCGGAGTAGCCGAAGGCGTCGGTCTCGTCCTCGTCGTCCTCGTCGTCGGCCCACTTGTCGACGTAGGCCTCCTCCGCCGCGGCCTTGGCCGCGAGCTCGCGCTCGAGAGCGCTGAGGTTGGTGTCGGGAGTGAAGTACTTCAGCTCGCGTGCCACCTTGGTGTGCTTCGCCTTCTGACGACCGCGCCCCATGCGTGACCCCCTCACAAGTGTGTCGACTCAGATTGTCGGATCAGGATTGTCGGAAATCCCGGGAACGCCGAATCGGGACGGTACAAAAACTAGCGCTCAGTCTACCATGCAGGCCCCTCCGCGACTCCCTCCCGGCCCTGCCCGCTCAGAGCGAACGACTAGCCTCTACGCGTGACCGATTCGACCCTCGCGACGAAGTGCGTGGTGATCGGCGCCGGACAGGCCGGGCTCTCTGCCGCCTACTATCTGCAGCGCCTCGGGCTCGAGGCCGGCGAGGAGTTCGTGCTCCTCGATCGGGGCCCGCAGACGGGCGGAGCGTGGCAGCACCGGTGGGCGTCTCTGCGGCTCGGGTCGGCGCACCGCGTCAACGATCTTCCCGGCATGGACGAGCTCGGAATCAGCTTCGGCACCGCCGATCGCGACACCCCCGCGCGCGAGGTCGTCATGGACTACTACCGCCGCTACGAGGAGCACTACGACCTCAAGGTCGTGCGCCCCGCGACCGTCACGCGCGTCACCGACACGGGCGGGCCGCTGCTCGTCCAGATCAGCACCGAGGGCGGCGAGCTCGAGCTGCTCGGCTCGACCGTCGTCAACGCGACCGGCACGTGGGGCTCGCCGTTCGTGCCCTGGTACCCGGGCCTGCGCGACTTCGCCGGCCGGCACGTGCATACCGCCGACTACGCGGCTGCGAGCGAGTTCGCCGACCAGGACGTCGTCGTCGTCGGCGGCGGCACGAGCGCGATCGGCTTCATCATCGAGCTCGAGAACGTCGCGCGGTCGATCGCCTGGTCGACCCGGCGCGAGACGCAGTTCATCGACGGCCCGAGCCTCAATCTCGAGGATGCCGTAGCGGCGGTCGCGATGCAGGACGAGGCCGCGAGGGCGGGCCGTGCGCTCCCGTCCATCGTCTCGGGGACGGGCGTGCCGCGCACCCGCCGCATCCAGGCTGCGCTCGACCGCGGGGTGCTCAGCTCGCGCGGCGTCATCCGGCGCATCGAGCCCGACGGCGTGCGCTGGGAGGACGACTCGTTCAGCCCCGCGACGGCGATCATCTGGGCGACCGGGTTCCGGCCCGAGCTGCGGCACCTCGCCCCGCTGCGGCTGCGCGAGCGCGAGGGCGGTGTGACCGTCGCGAGCCACCACTCCGAGCGCGACCCGCGCATCTTCTTCGCCGGCTACGGCCCCTCGGCGTCCACGATCGGTGCCGCGCGCGCCGGCCGCAACATCGCGCGGCAGGTGGTCGCGGCGCTCAGCCGCATGGGGCGCTGACCGTCGGTCGGCGGGTCGTCGAATCGACCGATCGGGGGATGCGCCCGCGCTTGCCCCTCCGCTTGGCTGGACGCATGACCGAGAACGCCCGCCCCGCCCGAACGAGCCGCACCGCCTGGCTCGAGCGCCACCGCCGACCCGTGGGCCTCGCAGCGATCGCCATCTCCCTCGGCCTCGCCGCGATCTGGCTCGTCGTCGTCCCCGAGAAGGCCGCGACGTCGACCGGCGTCGCCTCGTGGCTGCTGCGGTTCGGGCACTCGCTGTGCTGGCTGCTGCTCGCGGCGACGGCCGCGCTCTGGACGGCCCGCGCGCCGCGTCGCGCGATCGACCTCACGGCGTGGGCGGCGCTCGCCGCGTACGGCGGGTTCCTGCTCGCGCTCTGGCTGTAGCGGGCGATTCCGCGCGCCACCTGCCAGGGTGGAGCCGTGGACATCGACCTGCTCTGGCTCGTGCTGATCGTGACGCCCATCGTGATGGCGATCATCATCCTCGTCATCGGCCTGCTGTTCTTCCGCGCGCTGCGGAAGCCCACGCGCGACGCCCTCGCCCAGCGCCGCGCGCAGCAGGAGGCGGAGGGTCTGAGCGGCGGACGCGATGCCTGGACGGGCGCGGACGACGACGGCGGGCATCCCACGCCGACCGACGCCGACGGCGACGGCGACTGACGGCGGGCATCCGCCCCCGGAACGCGGAAGCGGGGCGACCCGAAGGCCGCCCCGCTCCGCATCCCTGACGGGTCGCGCTACTCGATCATCACGCGATCGATGCTGATCGACCCGTTGCCCTTGAGCCCGATGCTGAAGCCCTGCACGTCGGTGAGGGTGAGCCCGTCGTTCGGGGCCCCCGCCGGCTGCTTGCCCGCGCGACGGAAGTCGTCGAACGGCACCGTGATCTTCTGCCAGCCCGTGTCGGCCACCGTGACGGTCGCCTCGAAGCGCTCGGCGGTGTCGGGCGCCTGGAAGACCTTGATGTAGTCGACCGTGAGCGACTGCGGGAACACCAGGTCGTCGCCGAGGGCGCCGCCGAAGTTGCCTCCGACCGCGACGTTCGTCAGCAGCGTGAACGGGTGGTCGAAGACCCACTCGTTCGGGGCGATGTCCGCCGGCGAGGCCGTGTGGTACTGGATCCCGTCGACGTACCAGTCGATCTTCTCCGGGGTCCACTCGACGCTGAACGTGTGCCAGTCGTCGTACACGGGGGCGCCGAAGTCGTAGATGCCGCCGAACGACTGGCCGCCCGAGTAGCCGGGGCCGTGGATGGTGCCGAAGATCTCGTTCGGCAGGCGGCCGACGAACTCCATGATGTCGATCTCGCCCGTCTGGGGCCAGCCGACCTCGCGGAAGTCGTTGCCGAGCGTCCAGACCGCGGGCCAGATGCCGCTGCCCTGCGGGACCTGCACGCGCGACTCCATGCGGCCGTACTGGAACTCCTGCTTGCCCTCGCTGATGAGGCGAGCCGAGGTGTACTCGCACGGGCCGTACCAGCACTCGAGGTCGGTCGTCGCCGGGTCGATCTCCTCGACCGTGAGACGCAAGTTGCCGTTGCCGTCGAGCGACGCGTTGTCGGTCGAGTCGGTGTAGTGGAGCTCGTCGTTGCCCCAGCCCCAGCCGCCGGTCTCGTACGTCCAGTTGTCGGGGTTCGCCGGCGCGCCGGCCTCGCCCTCGAACTCGTCGCTCCAGACCTCGACCCAGCTGTCCGGGCCCGCGTCTGACGCACCGTTGTCGGCGATGCCGACGGTCATCCGCTGGTTGCGCTTGGTGCTGTTGACCCAGAAGGAGAGCCCGTCGGCGGTCGACCAGTCCTGACCGCCCTCGATCGGACGCGTGATGCCGCCGTTGCCGCGGAACGCGATGTCGAGGATCGTCTCGTCGACGTCGGCGCCCTCGTAGCCGCCCGCGTCACGGGTATCGATGCTCGTGCCGCGCGCCGTGTCGATGAGCCACGGGAACGACTCGAAGTCGTCCACGAGACCCTCGACCTTGGCGTCGTCGTCCTGGATGCTGACGGCGGCGGTGCGGACGATGCCGAACTCGGCACCCACGGGGTTCGACAGCGCGACGACGAAGGTCTTGTCGACCTCGAACTTGCTGTTCTGCAGCGTCTCGACCGAGACCGTGACCTCGCGCTCGCCCGCGGGGATGGTCACGGTGCCGCTCGCGGAGGTGAAGTCCTCGCCGTCGGTCGCCGGCAGATCCTCGGTGCGGGTGCGGGCGCTCGTCGAGAACGCCGACCAGTCGACGGTGACGTCGGTCTCGGCGACGCGGTTGAGCCGCACCGTCGTGACGGCGTCGTCGCCCTCGGTGACCTCGTAGCCCGCGCGGTCGAACGAGACCTGGAGCGGGATCGGAGCGGCCTCGCCGTAGAGCGTGACGTCGTCGTAGTAGAACGTCTGCGCGCCCGCGGTGCGCAGCACGCCGAAGGCGTAGCCGTGCATCTCGGTGAGCGTGAGCCCGTCGGCGGGGGCGCCGTTGCCGATCTCCTTGCGCGTGAAGTCCGCGAAGTCGAAGGTCAGGAACTTCCAGCCCACGAAGTCGTCCTCGAAGCTCGCGACGTAGCGCTCGGCGTCATCGCGGGTCGAGTCGGGGTTGCGGTTGTCGAGGAGGTCGAAGAACAGGTCGCTTCCCGAGCCGGTGCCGAGCATCCAGAACCCGATGCCCTCGTAGCTCGACCAGTCCTGCGTGATCCACTCGTCGGCGGTCTCGTTCGCGAAGTTGCGCACGACGACGCCGAACGAGACGACGCTCGCGTCGGCCTGCAGCACGGTGTTGCCCTCGGGAGCGGCGGGGACGGCCGCGGGAGGGGCATCCGTCGCCTGGAACGAGACCGAGCTCGACGGGTCCTGCGCGGCGAACCAGCCGAGCGGCACGTCGCCGTCGGCGCCGGTCGTCAGCGGGGCCTCGTGGTCGTCGACGAGCAGGGTGCGGCCGGTGGGCGGGCCCACGACCGCTCCGTCGTCGTCGAGGATGCTCACGGTCGGGCTCGTCGCCGAGCCGAGCAGCACGCCGGAGGGTGCTCCGAGGCTCACGGTGAATGTCTCGTCGCCCTCCTCGATCGCGTCGTCGGTCGTCGGGATCTCGACGGTGCGCGTCGTGACGCCGGCGGCGAACTCGAGGGTCGTGCTGAGCGCCGTGAAGTCGTCGTCGGTGGCGGTGCCCGCGGTCGTCGTGACGTCGACCGTGACGGTCTCGGTCGGCGCGACGGTGAGGCTCACCTCGAGGCTCGCGGCGCGGCCCTCGATGACGCCGAGCGCGGCGGGCGAGATCGAGGCGGTCGGGGCGAGCGACTCGTCGGCGTACGCGACGATGTCGTCGAGGCGGACGGTGTTGGCGCCGTTCACGGCGGGGATCGCGGAGCCCCACACGGTCGTGAGGTTGAGCCCGTCGTTCGGGGCGCCGCCGGGCTGGAAGTCGGTCGCGCGCGTGAAGGCCGACCACGGGAGGTCGATGACGCGCCACCCGGCGACGTCGTCCACGATCGTCGCGTCGAAGCGCTCGGAGGAGTCGGAGTTGGCGCCGCCGTCGAAGAGCTCGAACTGCAGGGCGCTGCCGTTGCCGCTGCCGTTGAGCAGGAACCGCACTCCGTCGAAGGCGCTCAGGTCGCGGGCCGAGGAGAAGTTCTGGCCGAGGCCGCCGAAGGAGCCGGCGGGGGTGAGGTCCCAGCCGTAGGAGACGACGTTCGTGGGATCGGTCTGGCCGGGCTTCGCCTCGGGCGTGCCCGGAGCGACGGCGACGATGCCGTAGCCGGCGTTGCCGTAGTTGAAGAAGCCCGACGGGGCGCCGGTCTCGAAGTCGGCGAGCACCGACACGGTCTCGGCGGCGGCGGCCGGCGTCGTGCTCACCGCCACGGGAAGGACGATGGCCGCTGCGGCGAGCGCGGCGATGGCGCGTCTCGACGGCGGTCTCGAGGTGGGGGACATGGGGGATGCTCTCCGCTCGTTCAGCTGCCGACCCTCGTTGGTCGGCCGTCCCAGAGTACGTTTCGTGAGAGCGCTCTCACAGTTCGCATTAAGGCGGACAGACCCCGCGTGGCTCGCGACGCCGGTCGACGGGCGCCGATGCGCGACTCACGGTGACGATGCGCCGGCTCGGTGAGGATGCGCCGCATCGATGTCGCGCATCGTCATCACAGGCGCGCACTGTCGGCCGTGCCGAGCGGCGCCCTGGGCCCGCGGCGCCGGGCGCGCGGCTCAGCCGATGTCGTGGGAGGCCGCGCCGAGACGCAGGCCCGCGACGCGGAGGTGCTCGAAGCCGTGGAGCGGGGCGTGCGCGATCGCGCCGCCACGGGCATCCGGGTTCAGGCGCAGCGCCGCCGACAGGACGGCGACGGCCGACGCGGCCGACCAGGCCTGCGGGCGGCACGCGGCGGGGTACGGGACGGGGACGCCGACCTCGGCGCGGTCGTCGCCGCTGTGGAGCTCGGGCATCCGGTAGTCGAAGCCCTCCGCCGCGGCGAGCAGCCCGTCGATGAGCTGCGCGGCGACAGCCTCGTGACCGTCGCGCGCGAGGCCGAGCACGGCGATCGCGGTGTCGTGGGTCCAGACCGAGCCGCCGTGGTAGCTGAGCGGCCAGTACCCGCTCGACTCGGTCGACATCGTGCGCAGGCCGTAGCCCGAGCTCATGGCGGGCGAGCCGAGGCGGCGCGCGACGAGCTCCGACTGCGCGGCGTCGAGCAGCCCCGTGCCCAGGAGGTGCCCGAGGTTGGAGGTCACCGTGTCGACCTTGCGCTTGGCGGCGTCGAGGGCGATAGCGGGGTAGGCGCCGGCCGGGTCGTCGATCCAGAAGCTCTCGTGGAAGCGCGTCTTGAGCCGCTCGGCCCAGTCGCGCCAGCCAGCGGCCTCGGTCGCATCATCGGCGCCGTCGCCGAGCGCCTCGAGCAGCTCCGCACCGTGCACGGCCGCCTCGTAGGCGTACGCCTGCACCTCGCACAGCGCGATCGGCCCCTCGGCGAGCGAGCCGTCGCGCCACTGCACGCTGTCGCCCGAGTCCTTCCAGCCCTGGTTGGCGAGCCCGTGGCCGGAGCGGTCGACGTACTCGAGCAGGCCGTCGCCGTCGGCGTCGCCGTGATCGCGCATCCACGCGAGAGCACCGCGCAGGGCGGGAAGCAGCGCGCGCACCTCGTCGTCGGCCATGCCCCAGCGCCACGCGTCGTGCAGCAGGCACACCCACAGCGCGGTCGCGTCGACGGTGCCGTAGTAGAGCGGGGGAAGCGCGGTGCCGTCATCGATCACGAGCGTCTGGCGCCGCAGCTCGTGCATGATCTTGCCCGGCTCCTCGGCCGTGTCGTCCACGATCGCCGTGCCCTGGAGCCCGGCGAGCACGTGCAGGGTGTCGCGCGCGAGGTCGGTGCCGAGCGGCAGCAGGAACCGCGCGGCCCACAGCGAGTCGCGCCCGAAGAGCGTGAAGAACCAGGGGGCTCCCGCGGCCAGGAACTGGCGATCGGGATGCTGCGCCGTCGTCATGCGCAGGCAGTCGAGGTCGGCGAGCGACCGCTCGACCCAGCGCGTCAGGCGGCTGTCGGGGGCGACGACCTCGGGCGTGCTCCACGGCACGGGCTGCGACGCTCCGGAGATGACGCCCAGGCTGTCGCGCGCCTCGAGGCCGAGAGTGCGCGACGCCGAGCCGCGCGCGGGCACCGCGAGCGCCGCCCGCAGGCGGACGCCGGTCGCCGTGCGCTCGACCTCGAAGCCCTCGGCGCGCAGGCGCGCGCTCACGCCCTCGCCCACCCACGCGACGGCGCCGTCGCCGAGCTCGGGCTCGATCGCGACGGGCTCTCCATGGCCCTGCTTGATCTCGTCGAGCGAGCGCGCGTCGAGGTCGAGCTCGATCTCGATCGCGGTGTCGAGGGCGACGTCGCGGCGGTTGACGATCGTGAGGCGCTCGCTCCACCCGGTGACGGTCGCGAGGCGCTCGATCTCGAGCCGGACGCCGGGGTCGGGCGTCGGGTCGTCGAGGTGCCGGAGCAGGGAGTGCAGGAGGGCGCGATCGGCGGTCGGCGTCGCGGTCGACAGGTGCTCGGCATCCGCCCCGCCGACGCGGACGCGGGCTCCGCGGACGAGCCGGACGTCGGAGAAGTAGACGCCGTGGATGGCGGAGGAGCCGATCGAGCCGTCGGTGCCGGACCAGACCTGGGTGGGCGCGCGGAGCACGGCGAGCGCGTCGTGGAGGAGGGGCTGGAGCGGTGCGGTCATGTCCTGTGAGCTTCCCGTCGGTGGTGCTGGGCGGCGTCGTCGGGACTTGACACCGCTGTCGGTGTCGGACACACTACCGAATAATTCGAACGTTCAAAATGAACGATCCAATTCCTGACCGAGCGGTCGGGGAGCAGCGCAGCACGCTTGGCCAAAGGAGGCGCGGGTGGGACGGATGCCGACAGTCGACGATGTCGCCCAGGCCGCCCAGGTCTCGCGCCAGACGGTGTCGAACGTCATCAACTCGCCCGAGATCGTGCGCGAGACGACCCGTCAGCGGGTGCAGGAGGCGATCGATCGCCTCGGGTACCGGCCGCACGCATCCGCCCGCCGCCTGCGCACCCGCAAGTCGTCGACGATCGGCGTGCGCCTCGATCCGCTGCGGGATGGCATCTCGGGCGCCGTGCTCGACCGGTTCGTGCACAAGCTCGCCGAGCAGGCCGACGCCCGCGACCTGCGGGTCATGATCTTCACGGCCGACGGCAACGCCGACGAGCTCGCCCACATCCGCCGCCTGCGCGACGGCAGCGACGTCGACGCCTTCGTGCTCATCGGCACCGACCACGGCGACTCGCGCATCGCGTGGCTCGTCGAGAACCGCGTGCCCTTCGTGTCGTTCGGTCGCCCCTGGGGGGCCGAGACGCCCGACCCGCACCATCGGTGGGTCGACGTCGACGGCCGGGCCGGCGTGAGGGATGCGGTTCGCCACCTGCGGGCGAACGGCGCCGACCGCGTCGCGTGGATCGGCTGGCCGAGCCCCTCGGGCACGGGCGACGAGCGTCGCGCCGGGTGGGAGGAGTCGTGCGGGCTCGAGGGCGCCGACCGCGTCGCCCTCGCCGTCGCGACGGAGGACGGCGTGACCGAGGGCCGCCGTGCAGCCGCGGCCCTCCTCGAGCTGCCGGAGCCGCCCGACGCGATCATGTGCGCGAGCGACTCGCTCGCCCTCGGCGCGACCATGGCCACGCAGGCCGCGGGCCTCGCGCGCCTGCCCATCGTGGGCTTCGACAACACCCCGGTCGCCGCGGCCGTCGGGCTCTCGAGCATCGAGCAGCCCCTCGACGAGGTCGTGGCTGCCGCACTGACGCTCCTGTTCGGCGAGCACGGCGACGACGTGCAGCCGAACCCGGACAGCGACGAGGAGCCGGGTCACCGGCTCCTCGTGCCTCGACTCGTCGAGCGCAGGTCTAGCCACCTCGCGCTCGACGGCAATCCCGGTGCCTGAGGCTCCGGCAATCACACATCGAAAGGAATCATCGTGAGGACATCACAATGGAGTGCGCTCGGGCTGGCCGGCGCGCTCGCCGTCACTCTAACGGCTTGCTCCGCCGGCTCGGAAGGCGGCGGTGACGGCGGCGCCGTCGAGGAGGGCCTCGAGCTCACCATGCTCATCGGCTCGTCCGGTGACGCCGAGACCACGGCCGTGCAGGCCGCGGCCGACGCGTGGGGCGAGGAGACCGGCAACACCGTCGAGGTCATCGCCGCGAACGACCTGGTGCAGCAGCTGGGTCAGGGCTTCTCGGGCAACAACCCGCCCGACATCTTCTACATGCCGTGGGACCAGTTCCAGACCTACGCCGCGCAGGGCTTCATCGAGCCGTACGCCTCCGAGCTCGAGAACGCCGGCGACTTCCTGCCCGCGCTCGCCGAGCAGTTCAGCTACGACGGCGAGTTCTACTGCGCGCCGAAGGACTTCTCGACCCTCGGTCTGCAGATCAACCTCGACGCGTGGGAGGCCGCCGGTCTGACCGACGCCGACATCCCCACCGACTGGGACCAGCTCGCCTCGGTCGCGCAGACCCTCACGACCGGTGAGCAGGTCGGCCTCTCGATGGGTCGCGAGTACGCCCGCGTCGGCGTGTTCATGAACCAGGCCGGCGGCGAGCTCGTCGACGGCGACTCGATCACGGCTGACAGCGAGGAGAACCAGGCGGGGCTCGCGTACCTCCAGGAGCTCATCGAGGCCGGTTCGCTGAAGTTCCCGCAGGAGCTCGAAGCCGGATGGGGCGGTGAGGCCTTCGGTCTCGGCAAGGCCGCGATGGTCATCGAGGGCCCGTGGATCAACGGCGCCATGGCGAACGACTTCCCCGACCGCCGCTTCGTCTCGGTCGAGCTGCCCGCCGGCCCCGACGGCCCGTCGACCTACGCCTTCAGCAACTGCTGGGGCATGCCGGTCGGCTCGGAGACCAAGGAGGCCACGATGGATCTCATCGAGTTCCTGACGAGCGACGAGCAGCAGCTCGCGTTCGCCGAGGCCTTCGGCGTCATCCCGTCGACCGAGTCGGGCGCGGCGGCCTACGCCGAGCAGTTCCCCGACAACTCGGCCTTCGTCGCCGGTGTCGAGTACGCCGAGAGCCCGGTCGCCTTCCAGGGCGCCGCCGCGGCCTTCGCCGACTTCAACACCCAGCTCGAGTCGATCGGCAGCGCTGAGCCGGCGAGCCTGCTCGGCACTCTCCAGGGCAACCTCGAGGCCGCCTACGACGAGGCGAACGGATAACCACTGTGGCCGTCAACGCCGCACCACGGTCTCGCCGCGGCGGAGGAATCCGCCGCGGCGAGGCCCGCGCGGGGTGGCTCTTCGTCACCCCCGCGGTTCTCATCACCGCCGTCTTCCTGGTGATCCCGATCGCGCTCGCGCTCTGGGTCAGCATGAGCGACTGGAACGGCTTCCAGTCTCCGCTCAACCCGCGCGTGAACTTCGTCGGGCTCGAGAACTACGCGGCGATCACGGTCGAGGACGGCCTCGATCAGCGCAACTTCGGCACCGCCGTGCGCAACAACCTCTACTACGTGCTGCTCGTCGTGCCGCTGCAGACGATCATCTCCCTGCTCCTGGCCATCCAGGTGAACCGCGCGGCGCTGAAGGGGCGGGGCTTCTTCCGCACCGCCTTCTACTTCCCCTCCGTCACGAGCACGGTCGCGATCGTCGTCGTCTTCCAGTTCCTCTTCACCGCCTCCGGCGCGGTCAACGCCGCGATCGGCGCTCTCGGCATCCGCGGTCCTGACTGGTTCAACGACTCCACCGGCCTGATCCATGGCGCGCTGTCGGCCTTCGGGATCACCCAGCCGCCTGCGGCCCTCGCCGAGCCCGGCTTCCTCGGCATCTCGGGCTGGGAGTGGCTCGCCGGACCCTCCGTGGCGATGACCTCGCTCATCATCCTGGCGATCTTCACGACCTCGGGCACGTTCATGCTGCTGTTCCTCGCGGCGCTCCAGAGCATCGGCTCCGAGATCGACGAGGCGACGCTCATGGACGGCGCCGGGCCGTTCCGCAAGTTCTTCTCCGTGACCGTCCCGATGCTCCGGCCGACGCTCTTCACCGTCCTGACCCTCGGCCTCATCGGCTCGTGGCAGGTGTTCGACCAGATCTACGTCATCGGCGGCGGCAGCGCTGGCGGCACGATCTCGACCCCGGCCTTCCTCGCCTACCGCAGCTCGTTCGTCGACCTGCAGTGGGGCCAGGGCGCGGCGATCGCGTTCATCCTCTTCGTCTTCATCATCCTGCTGACGCTCGTGCAGCGCTGGGTCCTCAAGGAGCGGACGCCGCGCAAGCGCAACCGCGTCGCGGCGACCGAGAAGATCGCCCCGAACGACTCGACCTCCGGAGGACTCCGATGACCGCGGCAGCGACGCCCGCCACCGGGAAGACAGGCGGGTCGAGCATCCGCACCCCCGAACGCTCCTTCCGCCGCAAGAAGCAGATCGGCGGTCGAGCGCGCGCGAACCTGCTGCTCGGCTACCTCATTCTCATCGGGCTCGCGCTCATCTACATCTACCCGTTCCTGATCTCGATCTCGGCCTCCCTCAAGACCGACGCCGAGGCGACGCAGAACGCACTGTCGCTCATCCCCGAGACGATCACGTTCGCGGCGTACGAGCGGCTGTTCGGCGACGTGCCGTTCCCGCGGTGGGCGGGCAACACGCTGCTCATCTCCGTCATCGTGACGATGGGGCGCGTGTTCTTCGACTCGCTCGCGGGGTACGCGCTGTCGCGGCTGCAGTTCCGCGGACGCACGGTCGTGTTCGTCGCCTTCATCGCGATCCTGTCGGTGCCGGGCGTCGTGCTGCTCATCCCGCGCTTCCTGATCCTGCAGCAGCTCGGGCTGTACGACACGTACGGCGGCATGATCATCCCGCTGCTGTCGACGGCGGCCGGGGTGTTCATCATGAAGCAGTTCTTCGACTCGATCCCGGTGAGCATCGAGGAGGCGGCGCGCATCGACGGCGCGAGCACGTTCCGCGTGTTCTGGACGATCGTGCTGCCGATGGCGCGGCCGGCGCTCGTGACCCTCTTCATCCTGTCGTTCCAGGGGTCGTGGAACGAGCTCGGGCACTTCATCGTGTCGCGGCAGAGCCCCGAACTGAACACGCTCACGACGGGCGTCGCCTCGCTCGTCTCCGGTCAGTTGGGCTCGGGCAACCAGTTCCCGCTGCAGCTCGCCGCGGCGGTGCTCATGACGATCCCGGTCGCGGTGCTGTTCTTCATCTTCCAGCGCCGGATCATGAACACGACCGCGGGGGCCGAGAAGGGGTAGCCGCGCGTCAGCCGCTGAGAAGTGCGCCGCCCGCCGCGGCTCCCGCGAGCACCGCGGCGAGCGCGAGCGCGAGCGTTACGACGACGTTCGCGCACGCGACCGCCCAGCGCGCCGTCGCGGGCCGCCCCGCCGCCCCGATCTCGCCGCTCGCGAGCCGCACGGTGTCGACGGCGTGCGTCGAGAAGGTCGTGAGCCCCCCGCAGAACCCGGTGACGATCGCGAGCCGCAGCACGGGGTCGTCGATCGCCGCGATGCCGAGCCCGGCGACGAACGACCCGACGACGTTGACGAGCAGGACGCCCCACGGCAGCGAGCGCCGCGCGGGCAGCGCGAGCCCGGCGATGTAGCGCAGCAGCGCGCCGACCGCGCCCGCGCCGGCGAGCGCGAGCACGGCGAGCGCCGGCATCGCGCCGATCACTCGTCGACCTCCGGCCAGGGATCCGGCGCGAGTCGCGAGCCGCGCGCGAGCCGCTCGCCGATCACGTGCCCGGCGACGGCGGCGCCGAGGCCGAGCACGAGGGTGAGCGCCACGCTCATGATCGCCCCGGCCGGGCGATCCCCGTCGGCGAGCAGGACGACCGAGACGGCGAAGGCCGAGTAGGTCGTGAACGCGCCGAGCAGGCCGGTGCCGAGCCCCGCGCGGGCCCATCCGGGCACGCGCGGCGACGCCCAGCCGACGAGCACCCCGAGCGCCGCGGCCCCGATCACGTTGACGAGGAGCGTGCTCGCGGCGAACCCCGTGCCGGCGTTGGGCATGGCCGCATCCAGCCCCGCTCGAAGGAGCGTGCCGATCGCACCGCCCGCCGCGACGGCCCCGAGGACGGCCGGGCTCAGCGCGCCGGCCGGCAGTGCCGATGTACGCGCGGTCGAGACCGTCATCGCTCCGCCCTCGCTCGAACCCCGGCCCACGCCCTCAACCTAGCGGCGCACGGCCCCGCACCGGTTACCGACGCAGCGCCGCCCGCACGTCGTCCGTGAGATCGCGCAGGCGCTTCTCGACCATCACGACGACCTCCTCGGTCAGGCGGTCGTCGCCGGCCGCGCGCCGCAGCTCGGTGCGAAGGTCGAGCCGCGCGCTCGCGAGCGCCGACTCCGCCCGGTGCAGTCGCTCGCGCCCCTCGCCCCGCACGACCGTCACGGCCTCGTCGACTCGGCGCCCCGTCGCGCGCGCCTCGTCGCGGGCCTCGCGCGTCGCCGCGGCGAGCTCCGCCCGCAGCGACGTCATCGCCTCGCCGACGGATGCCCGCACCTCGTCCGCGAGCCGGCGCACCGAGTCGCCGACTCCCGCTTCGATCTCGTCCAGCTCGGCCGATCGGGCGGCGAGCTCGGCGCGCCCCTCCGGGGTGATCGTGTAGATCGTGCGGCGCCCATCGGCGAGCCGCGACACGAGCCCGTCGGCCTCGAGCTTGCCGAGGCGCGGGTACACGGTGCCGGCCGAGGGCACGTAGGTGCCGCCGAAGCGGTCGCTGAGCGCCTGGATGATCTCGTAGCCGTGCATGGGTCGCTCGGCGAGCACGTGCAGGAGGTACAGGCGCAAGTGGCCGTGGCCGAAGACGGCGGGAGTCACGCCACCGACTCCCGTGACGTGTGCACGACCGACACGTCGCCCGAGACGCTGCTCGCGCGCACCTCGGTGAACGAGCCGGCGAGCTCGCCGTAGCGGCTCGAGTACTGGCCCTTGACGCCCGTGACGCGCGTGTCGTCGAGCTGCAGCGAGCCGACGACGGTGTTGACGGTGTACTGCGCGGGGGCGCCGGCGTCGAGCCGCACGGTGAGGTCGCCGCTCACGCTCTTGTTGACGATGCGGTCGGGGCGCCCGTAGAGGTCGAGCAGCACGGCGCCCGAGACCCCGTCGCACGAGAAGCGGAAGACCTCGCCGCTCACGGTCACGTCGCCGCTCACGGTGTGCGCGCTGACGTCGCCGTGGTGGCCGCGCACGGCGATCTCGCCGCTGACGTTCTGCAGCTGGAGGTCGCCGACGACGCCGTCGACGACGATGTCGCCGCTCACGGTGCTGATGCTCGCGTCGTCGTGCAGGCCGCTGATGAGCGCGTTGGCGGTGACGACGCCGAAGGTCAGGGCGGTCGTGCGCGGCACGAGGATCGACACCTCGGCCCGCGCCCGCCCGCGGAACGCGCGGAAGGTGTCGAGCCAGTTCTCCCACCCCAGCTGCGGGTGGTCGACGACGAGCGTTCCGCCCTCGACCGAGATCTTGAGGTCGCGCCCGCTGACGCCGTGCACCTCGACGCGCGCGCCGGGCTCATCGTGGGCGACGATGTCGACCTGCCCGGCGATGTGGCTCACCTTGAGCCGGCGGATGCCCTCGAGGTCGATGACCGTCGGTTCGGTGACGATCCAGGTCTCCTGCGCCATGGCGTGCTCCTTCTGCGGATGCTCGAATCGCGATATATCGCGTGTGTGGCGATCACGATATATCGCGTTTCACCTCGGCGCAAGGCCTTTCTCCCGACGCGGCCGCGCCGACGCGGCTACCCGCCGGTCGGCGCCTCGTCGGTGTCGGCGTCGGTCGCGCCCGGCGCCGTCCCGGCGCCCGCGGGGTCGACGGCCTCGGGCACGCGCAGCCGCGGCAGCGCGACTCCGACCATCGGCCCGATGAGGAGCGCGAACGCGACGGTGCCGAAGCCGACGGTGCCGCCGAGCAGCCAGCCGATCGCGAGCACCGTGACCTCGACGCCCGTGCGCACCTTCCAGACGGCCCACCCGAAGCGCGCGTGGGCGCCCGTCATGAGCCCGTCGCGCGGGCCGGGCCCGAAGCGCGCGCCGATGTAGAGGCCCGTCGCGATCGACAGCAGCAGCAGTCCTCCGGCGAACAGCAGGATGCGGCCCCACAGCGGCTCGGGCGTCGCGATGAGCGGCAGCGCGAGATCCATGACCGGCCCGATGAGCAGCACGTTGAGCACGGTCCCGATGCCGGGTCTCTGCCGGAGCGGGATCCACAGCAGCAGCACTCCTGCGCCCAGGAGGACCACGACGACGCCGATCGAGATGCCGGTCTGCCTCTCGAGCCCTTGCGCGAAGACCGTCCACGGGTCGAGCCCGATCTCGGCGCGGATCATGAGCGAGACGGCGACGCCGAAGAGGAAGAGGCCGAGCAGCAGCTGCGCCCAGCGGCGGACGGCGATGCGCGTCGAGCCGGGGCGCGCGAGGGTCATGCGCTCAGTCCATCGTGAAGTCGCCGGTCGGACAACTCGGACGACGCGCGGCGTCACGGGAGCGACGCGCAGACCTCGCGCGAGCATCCTGACCGATCGGTCACATTCGAGGTCCGCGTGCATCCCTCGCTTTGCCAACGCACAGCGAACGCTGGGATGCTGGCCAGCGTTCCCACCCCGCGCCGGCGTCCGGCGATCCTTCCTGACCGGAGTCCTCCGTGCATCTGCTGTCGGTGTTCAGCCTTCGCAATCGAGCCCTCATTGCGCTCGTCACCATCGTCGTCGGCCTCTTCGGCGGCATCGCGCTGACGAGCCTCAAGCAGGAGCTCATCCCCTCCGTCAGCTTCCCGCAGGTCATCGTGCTCACGCAGTACCAGGGCGCCGCTCCCGGCATCGTGGAGCAGGACGTCTCGACCCCGATCGAGACCGCCATCCAGGGGGTCGCGGGCCTCGAGGCATCGAACGCGACCTCGAGCACGGGCTTCTCGGTCGTCTCCGCGCAGTTCGCCTTCGGCACCGACATCGCGCGCGCCGAGCAGCGCGTCCAGCTCGCCGTGAACCGCCTCGATCTGCCCGCCGACGTCGAGCCGCAGGTGCTCACCGGCACGATCGACGACTTCCCGGTCCTGCAGATCGCCGTCACGAGCGACCTTGAGCCCGGCGAGCTCGCCGAGGCGCTCGAGGAGCAGGCCGTCACCGACCTCACCGACCTCGAGGGCGTGCGTGAGGTGTCGATCCAGGGCGCCGTGGGCGACCGAGTGACGATCACCCCGGATGCCGCGGCTCTCGCCGCGCGCGGACTCACGAACGCCGACATCACCGACGCGCTCGACGCGAACGGGGTGCTCCTGCCCGCCGGCACGATCACGGAGGACGAGCGCACCCTCGCCGTCCTGTCCGGCGTGCGCATCGAGAGCGCCGACGAGCTCGCCGCGCTCCCCCTCCCCGCCGCCGAGCCCGCCGCCGACGGCGGGATCACGATCATCGACGACGTCGCCGACGTGGCGATCGTGAGCGACCCGGTCACGAGCTACTCGCGCGTCAACGGAGAGGACGCCCTGACCCTCGGCGTGACGAAGACCCCCGCGGGCAACACGGTCGACGTCTCGCGCGCCGTCCAGGGCGCGCTGCCGGCGCTCGCCGAGTCGATCGGCAACGGCACCGAGTTCACGATCGTCTTCGACCAGGCGCCGTTCATCGAGAAGTCGATCGAGTCGCTCGCGACCGAGGGCCTGCTCGGGCTGTTCTTCGCCGTCATCGTGATCCTCGTCTTCCTGCTGTCGATCCGCTCGACGCTCGTAACGGCCATCTCGATCCCGACCTCGGTGCTGCTGACCTTCATCGGCATGCAGGCCTCCGGCTACACGCTCAACATCCTCACGCTCGGCGCGCTCACGATCTCGATCGGCCGCGTCGTCGACGACTCGATCGTGGTCGTCGAGAACATCAAGAGGCACCTCGGCCTCGGCGAGGACAAGAAGACCGCCATCCTCGTCGGCGTCAAGGAGGTCGCGACGGCGATCACGGCATCCACCGTCACGACGATCGCCGTGTTCCTGCCTCTCGCCCTCGTCGGCGACATCACGGGCGAGCTGTTCCGCCCGTTCGCCCTGACGACCGCGATCGCGCTCGCCGCGTCGCTCTTCGTCTCGCTCACGATCGTGCCGGTGCTGTCGTACTGGTTCCTGCGGGCCCCGAAGAACGTCACGGCGGTCGCCGAGGGGGCGGATGCCCGGCCCACGTCGATCGAGGAGGAGTCGGCCCGCCCGACCCGCCTCCAGCGCGGCTATCTCCCCGTCATCCGCTGGACCCTCCGTCGACCTGTCGCGACGCTCCTGCTCGCGGTGCTCGTGCTCGCCGGAACGGGCGCGCTCGCGACGAACCTCAAGACGAACTTCATCGGCGACTCCGGCCAGAACACGCTCACCGTGACGCAGGCGCTCGACAACGGCGCGAGCCTGGAGACGCTCGACGCGGCCGCCTCGCTCGTCGAGGACGCGCTCGCCGACGTCGACGGCGTCGAGACCGTGCAGGCCTCGATCGGCTCCGACGGCACGTCGATCCGCGCCGTCTTCGGCGGCGGCAGCGACATCACCTACTCGATCACGACCGACCCCGACGTCGACCAGACCCAGCTCCAGGCCGACGTGCGCGAGGCGGTCGAGGGCCTCGACGGCGCGGGCGAGCTCAGCGTCCAGGCCGCGGGCGGCGGCTTCGCGTCCTCCGACATCGAGGTCGACATCACGGCCGTCGGCCAGAGCGACCTCGAGGAGGCCGCGCAGACTGTGCTCGACGAGGTGCGCGAGCTCGACGTCACCGCCGAGGCGCGCAGCAACCTCTCCGACACCCAGCCGTACCTCGCGATCCAGGTCGATCGGGCGCGCGCCGCCGAGCTCGGCCTGAGCGAGGTCGCCGTCGGCGGCATCGTGACCGCCGCGATGTTCCCGGCCTCCGTGGGCTCGGTCGTCATCGACGAGCGCAACCTGTCGATCTTCATCCCGAATCCGGATGCCCCGACGACCGTCCAGGAGCTCCGCGACTTCCCCATCCCGACCGCGCAGGGGCCGCTCCCGCTCAGCGAGCTCGCGACCGTCGAGCAGGAGGACGGCCCGGCGTCGATCACGACGATCCGCGGAACCCGCAGCGCGACCGTCACGATCACGCCCGGCACCGACGACGTCGGCTCGGCCTCCGCGGTCGTGCAGGCCGCGATCGACGAGCTCGACCTGCCCGACAGCGCGAGCGCCTCGCTCGGCGGCGTCACCTCGCAGCAGGCCGACGCGTTCAGCCAGCTCGGTCTCGCGCTGCTCGCGGCGATCCTCATCGTCTACGTCGTCATGGTCGCGACCTTCAAGTCGCTGCGTCAGCCGCTCCTGCTGCTCATCTCGATCCCGTTCGCCGCGACGGGCGCGATCGCGCTGCAGCTCATCGCCGACATCCCGCTCGGGGTGCCCTCGCTCATCGGCGTGCTCATGCTCATCGGCATCGTCGTGACGAACGCGATCGTGCTCGTCGACCTCGTCAACCAGTACCGCGAGCGGGGGATGCGAGCGCGGGAGGCGGTCATCGAGGGCTCCTCGCGACGTCTGCGCCCCATCCTCATGACGGCCGCGGCGACGATCTTCGCCCTGCTCCCGCTCGGCCTCGGGCTGACCGGCTCGGGCGGCTTCATCTCGCAGCCGCTCGCGATCATCGTGATCGGCGGTCTCGTGTCGTCGACGCTCCTGACCCTCGTCGTGCTGCCCGCGCTCTACTTCCTCGTCGAGGGCGCCAAGGAGAGACGGCAGGAGAAGCGCTTGCTAGCGTGAGCGCTACCCGACCCGAAAGCGACTCATAATGACCGCTCCGTCTGCCGATCGCGCCTCCGACCGCCGTCGCCGGGCGACGGTCTCCCCCGGACTGTTCACGTCGACGACGGTGCAGCTGCCGCCGTACCGGATCCAGTGGCTCGCGCGGTTCATGTACGGCAACCCGTTCGAGTTCCTCGTCATCGGGATCATCATCCTGAACGCCGCAGCGCTCGCCGTGCTCACCTACGACGGGCTCGATCCGACGACCGAGGCGATCGCACTGTTCATCGACAGCGTCGCGATCGTCTTCTACACGGTCGAGGTCGCGCTGCGGGTCATCTCCTACGGCCGCAGGCCGTGGATGTTCTTCCGGAACCCGTGGAACGTCTTCGACTTCGTCATCGTCGTCGCGATCCCGTTCCTGAGCGGCGCGACCGTCATCTTCCGGCTCGTGCGCCTGCTGCGCATCCTCCGCATCTTCCGCTTCCTGCCGGAGGCGCGCATCCTCATGCTGTCGATGGTGAAGTCGGTCGCCCCGCTCGCGAACCTGGCGGTGCTCATCGGGTTCCTCATGTTCATCTACGCCATGGCGGGCGTGTACCTGTTCGGCGAGCAGTCGCCCGAGCGGTGGGGCGACGTGGGCGTCGCGATGCTCACGCTCACGATCATGCTCACGCTCGAGAACTTCCCCGACTCGTTCCTCGGCGGCCTCGAGATCACGCCGTGGGCGCTCATCTACTTCCTCAGCTACATGTTCTTCATCGTCTTCACGGTGCTCAACGTCCTCATCGGGATCGTCCTGACGGCGATGGACAGCGCGCGCGACGAGGTCACGGCCGAGCGCGCGGCGGAGGGGCTCCCGAGCGCGACGGGGACGATCCGGCTCCCGGTCGCCGATCGCGGCGACGAGACGGCCGAGCGGATGTCCGCGGCCCGCGAGGCGGGAGCGGAGGATGCCGAGCTCGATGCGCTCGCCGCCGAGCTCGACGCCGCGGAGCGCGCCGGTCGAGCATCCCCCGATCACATCCGACGGATCCGCGAGGAGATCGCCCGGATGCGCGAGGGTCAGGCGCCCGAGGTCACCAGCTGAAGTAGCTCGGGTTGCGCGACGCGTAGCGCTCCAGCCCGCTGAACGTCGACATCTCGCCGGAGTGCGTCTCCCAGTCGCCCGTGCCCACCTCGGTGACATCAGCGCTAGCGGCCTCCGGCTCGTCGGCCAACTCGAGGGGCTCGATCTCGACGACAAGGGACGGAGTGATGAGCACCGATCGCTCGATGCCGTCGCACGTGCGGACGGGCACGAAGGCTCCGCCCGTGCGGGCCGCCCCCTCAATGTCGCGAGAGAGCTCGCCGAGCGCGACGCTCTCGTCGAGTACATAGGACGTGAGATTCACGTGCAGTTTCGTAATAAGCATGATCGACCTTGAGACATCGTCGGCAGTCGTTCGATGACCCTCGTCCGCTCGCGGCGGGGAGGACGCGGGATCGCCCCTTGATCACGCGCGACGGCCACGGTACGCCTGCCGGGAGGATGCCGACAACCGGTGGCACAGGTGCCGTTCAGGTGCTAGGAGTCGAGAGATCCTTCTCCATGCACACGCTGAACTCGTCACCCACGTACGGCCCGAAGTTCTCGATGACGGCGTATCCGCGCCGCTCGTAGAGCGCGATCGCGGCGAGCTGCTTGGGCCCGGTCTCGAGCTGCAGGATGCGCACCCCGCGCTCGCGCGCGGCGTGCTCGAGAGCATCCATGATCGCCGTCGCGACTCCGCGGCCGCGACCCTCCTCGTCGACGAAGAGCCGCTTGAGCTCGCCCGATCCGTCGCCGCGGTCGACGAGAGCGGCCATCCCGACGGCGCGGCCCTCGACGCGCGCGACGATGACGAACACGTCGTCGCTCACGAGCTCGTCGACCGACAGCAGGTAGCAGCTGTCGGCGGGGTAGAGGCTCAGCGCGTAGGCCTCGCCGTCGCGAAGCATGCGCTCGACCTCGACCTGCCGCGGGTCCTCCACCGCGACGGCGAGCGTCACGGCGCGGGCTCCTGCGTGCCCGGCGGCTCGAGGGCGAGCGCGGTCGCCGGCTGCAGGCGGTCGTGCAGGAACACCGCGATGCGCTCGGCGAGGGCATCGTCGAGCAGGCCGACCGAGTGCGCGCTCGACTCGATGAGCGCGAGCTCGACGCGGATGCCCGCCTCGCGCAGCGCGAGCGCGAACGGCGTGGCCTGGCCGACCGGGATGAGCTCCTCCTCCGTGCCGTGCACGACGAGGAAGTCGGGGCCGCCGCGCACGATCGCGAACTGCGGGGACGCCTCGATCGCGGCCGCGCAGTCAGCACGATCGGCGCAGGCGAGGTAGTCGAGCATCGAGGGCTCGAAGACGGGATTGGCGGCCGAGCCGACCGTGAGGTCGAGCGGGGCAGAGAGGGTGACCACGGCATCCACCGCCTCGATGCGATCGGAGGCGACGCTGCGCAGGCCGACGAGCGACACGAGATTGCCGCCCGCGCTGCCGCCGAGAAGGGCGATCGACTCGGGGTCGATGCCGTGCTCGGCCGCGACCGAGGCGTCCTGCGCCCAGGCGATCGCAGCGGTCACGTCGTCGGCGGCGGCCGGGTAGGGGTGGGCGGGAGCCAGGCGGTAGTTGACCGAGACGCCGACGAAGCCCGAGCTCGCGAGCCACTGGCAGATCGTGCGCCAGGTCGGGTGCGACTTGTCTCCGCGGGCCCAGCTGCCGCCGTGGACGGCGAGCACCGCGGGCCGCGCCTCGTCGCTCGACAGTCGACCGGTCGAGCCGTCGGCCGGGCGGCACACGTCGACCGTCACGCCGTCGCCCGCGCCGAACGCCGAGATCGGGACGTCCTCGACGATCTCCGCCTCGGGCTGCGCCGACAGCGGGAAGACCGCGCTCTCGGGTGCCGCCGCGGCGATGGCCTGCTCGCGCGCGGCATCCTGCTCGGTCGCGCCGCAGCCGGCGAGCAGTCCGACCGCGAGCGCGCCGATGGCCGCCGCGGCGATGATCGCGCGCGCGGCGGAGGCGGGCAGGGCTCGGGCTGGCACAGTGGTCACCAGGGTAAGCGCTGGGCGGCCTGGGCTTAAGCCAGCCCGTCGGGTACGCTGAAGGGTCGGTTGGGAGACGGCGCGGAGCGATCCGCGTGCCATTGTGTGCGTCTCCCGGGCCGGTTTCCCCGCCAGAAGGCGCGGAATACACCATTTCAGGATGTATCGGCCCGGTCGATGAGTGCCCGGGAACGACGCCGTCGCGTCGACGCTGCTTCTTGCTCTACCCCGGAAAGCACCATGCCCCAGAACAACAAGGGCCGCCCCTCGCGCGCCCACGCCCCTGCCCGCTCGACCGCCGCTCCGGCCGGATCCCGCAGCCCCAAGCACCGCGGCCACCGCCCCGATGACGCGGATGCCCCCGCCAAGAAGGCGCGCTGGTCGCGTGACGAGCGCGTCGACCGCGGTCACGCTCCCGAGCGCTCCCGCCCCGTCGACCGCGACGAGCGCCCCGCGCGCTCGAGCGACCGGTTCGATCGCGATGCGCGTCCGGCCCGCTCGACCGACCGGTTCGATCGCTCGGCTCCGCGCAGCGGCGCCGTCGGCCGCGGCACCGGCGCCCGCACGGGCCGCCCGAGCCGCGACATCCACGTCGACCGCACGG
>NZ_JAUSMI010000098.1 GCF_030645145.1 Microcella sp.
TTGAGGCCGACCAGCCCGCACGCCGAGGCCGGGATGCGGATGCTGCCGCCGCCGTCGCTCCCGGGCGCGAACGGCAGGAGGCCCGCGGCGACCGCGGCGGCGGCGCCGCCGCTCGACCCACCGGCGCCGCGCGAGAGGTCGTACGGGTTCCGGGCGGGCGGCGCGACGAGCGACTCCGTGTAGGAGGCGAGCCCGTACTCGGGGGCCGCCGTCGCGCCGACGCTCACGGCGCCGGCGGCATCGAGCTGCGCGACGAGCTCGTGCGACTCGGTCGCGACCGCGTCCGCGTGGAGCCGAGAGCCGAAGGTCGTGCGCCGGCCCGCGCGCGGCACGAGCTCCTTGTCCGCGAAGGGGATCCCCCAGAGCGGCGCGGTGCGCGGCACCGAGGTCTCGACCTCGCGCGCACTTGCGCGCGCGCGGTCGGCCTCGACGACCGTGAGAGCCCCGAGCTCGGGGTTCAGTCGCTCGATGCGCGCGAGGTAGTGCTCGAGGAGCTCGCTCGGCGAGGTCCGCCTCGCGTGCAGCCATTCCCGCTGCTCGAGGGCGCTCAGATGGTGGAGTTCGAACACCCTCGCGAGCCTAGCGAGCGGGCCCGTGCAACGATTCGGCAACGAAGGCCCGCCGCCGGTGCCCGAGGGTCCCCGCGCGGAGGGGAGGCGGCGGGACGGCTGTTAGATTCGCGCCGACGACCTCGCAGCCTAGGAGTGCCATGACCCCGATCCGCCTGCTCTCGAGCGCCACGGCCCTCGCTCTCGCCCTCGGCCTCGCCGGCTGCGCGAGCGAGCCGGAGGAGCCCGCGGCGGTCGAGACGGTCGAGCCCACCGTCGAGCCGACGGTCGAGCCGACCGCCGCCCCGGCGCCCGTCGACCTCACCTTCACGATGCCGGCCGACTGCACCGCGATCCTCCCCGAGGCGCGGGTCGAGTCGTTCCTCGACCAGGGCATCTCGCTCGTCGGGGGCCCCGGCACCGAGATCGGCGCCACGTACCTCCCCGAGCCGACGCGCGAGGAGGCCGCGGGAGGGATCAGCTGCTTCTACGAGGACGAGGCCCGGCCGAACATCGCCGCCTTCACCCTCAGCGTGGCCCCCGTCTCGACGTCGACGCGCGCCCAGATCGTGACCGACCTCACCTCGCAGGGCCTCAACGAGGGTGCGACGACGAACGGCGACGCGACCTTCTGGGTGCTCGGCGACGAGGAGGGCCCGGGCGCCGTGCACCACGTCGTCACGGACGATGCCTGGATCTCGGTCGTCACGCTGCTCGGCGGCGAGGTCTTCTACGAGGAGGCCGTCGTCATCGCCGGCGACATCCTCGACGTCGTCTACGACTGACCCGCCCGCCGGGTCGCCCCGCGCGTCAGCGCTTCTTGAGCGACTTCTGCAGCATCACGATGCCGAGCCAGCGCTCGAACTTGAAGCCGACCCTCGCCATCTCGCCGGTCTTCGTGAAGCCGAACTGCTCGTGCAGGGCGATCGACGCCTCGGCTCCGCGGTCGGCGATGACCGCGATGACCTCCTTGATGCCGGCGGCGCGCGAGCGCTCCAGAAGCTCGCCGAGCAGAGCGCGCCCGAGCCCCTTGCCCGTGGACGCGGGGCCGAGGTAGATCGAGTTCTCGACCGTGAAGCGGTAGGCCGCCTTCTCCTTCCACGGGTACACGTACGCGAAGCCGAGGATGACGCCCGCGGGCGACTCGGCGACGAGGAAGGGGTGGCCGAGCGCGCGCACCTTCGCGAACTTCGTCTTGAGCGCCCGGAGGGTCCACGGCTTCTCGTCGAAGGTCACCGTCGAGTTCGCCACGTAGTGGTTGTAGATCTCGCGCACCCAGGGCAGATCGGCCTCGGTCGCCTCGCGGATCGTGTACGCGAACGGCGCCTCCGGCTCCGGCTGCTTCCGCAGGTGGGGCGGCAGCACGCGTCGCGGTTGGTACTCCTCCTCCAGCACGGGGCCAGTCTAGGCGGGCAGCGTCCAGTCCACGGCGGCGCCGCCCTGCCCGACGAGGAGGGCGTTCGCGCGCGAGAACGGCCGCGAGCCGAAGAATCCCGTGCGCGCCGACAGGGGGCTGGGATGCGCGCTCGCGACGACGGGGACGTCGCCGAGCAGAGGCTGCGCCGACTGCGCATCGCGGCCCCACAGGATGGCCACGAGAGGGCCTCCCCGCTCCGCGAGCGCGCGCACCGCGCATCCCGTCACCTCCTCCCAGCCCCGCCCGCGATGCGAGCCCGGCGACCCGGGCCGCACCGTGAGAACGCGGTTGAGCAGCAGCACCCCCTGCCGCTGCCAGGCCGAGAGGTCGCCGTGCTCGGGGGTCGGCGCGCCGAGGTCGTCGCGCAGCTCGCGGTGGATGTTGACGAGGCTGCGCGGGAGCGGACGGACGGCCCGGTCGACGGCGAAGCTCAGCCCGACCGGGTGACCCGGCGTCGGGTACGGGTCCTGACCGAGGAGGAGCACGCGGACCTCGGAGAGCGGCGTGCGGAAGGCCCGCAGCACGAGCGAGGCGTCGGGCAGGAACGGCGAGCCCGCCGCGGCCTCCGTCTCGAGCTCGGCGAGGAGGGCGACGGCGCGGTCGGCGACGGGGGCGAGCGCGTCGGCCCAGTCGGGGGCCACGAGCCCCGTGAGCGGGTTCGGCTGGTCCGCCGTGCCGGGCACTCCGGCTAGCCCTCGCGCACCCGCAGCGGCTCGCGCACGAGCTTGTGCTGCGCGGCCTGCGCGACGGGGCGGATGGTCACCTCGTCGAGGTTGACGTGGCTCGGCAGCTCGATCGCGTGGACGATCGCCGCGGCGACGTCCTCCGCGACCAGCGGATGCTCGACTCCGGCGTAGAGGGCCTCGACCTTGCCGTGGTCGCCGCCGAAGCGCTTCGCCGCGAACTCCTCCGTGCGCACCATGCCCGGCGCGATCTGCACGACGCGCAGCGGCTCGCCCGCGAGCTCGAGACGCAGAGCGCCCAGCAGGCCGCGGAGAGCGAACTTCGCGGCGTTGTAGGCGCCGCCTCCCTCGTAGGCGACCTGGCCGGCCGTCGAGGTGACGGCGACGATGTCGCCCGAGCCGCGCTCGACCGCGCCGAGCCGGAGCGACGGCAGGAGGGCGGAGATCGCGGCCTGCGCGGTGAGGACGTTCGTCGCGAAGGATGCGGCGAGCACCTCGGAGGTGACCGTCGCGACCGGGTCGGTGCCGATGGCTCCGCCCGCGTTCGCGACGAGGGCGTGCAGGGGGCCGGCCGCGCGCACCCGCTCGGCCAGGGCATCCACGTCGCTCTCGACGGTCAGGTCGGCGACGACGATCGCGCAGCCGGTCTCGTCGGCGAGCGCCGCGAGCCGATCGGCCCGGCGGGCGACGGCGGTGACCTCCCAGCCGTGCGCGCGCAGCAGGCGCACGGTCGCGGCGCCGATGCCGGAGCTCGCGCCCGTGACGACGGCGCGCAAGGTCGGAACGGAGGGCGAGTCGGTCATGCGGCAACGCTACTCCCGCGATCGGGGTGCTGGCCTAGCCTGGGCGGATGAGCACGACGACCACGACGACGCCCTCGACCGGCCGGGTGCGGCCCCCGCGCGAGCGCGTGCCGTTCTGGGACAACGCGCGCTTCGTCTGCATCGCGCTCGTGGTCGCGGGGCATGCGATCCAGCGCCTGACGTACGAGAGCGACAACGCGCTCGTCGTCTACCTCTTCATCTACGCCTTCCACATGCCGGCGTTCGCGATCATCAGCGGCTACTTCTCGAAGTCGGGCCCGCCGTCCGCGCGGCAGATGCAGCGGGTGATCACCGACATCCTGCTGCCCTACGTGATCATGGAGACGATCTGGACCCTCCTGCAGTTCGCGGCCTCCGGCACGCTCGCGGTCAACCCGACGACGCCGTCGTGGACGCTGTGGTTCCTGCTCGCGCTCGGAATCTTCCGGCTCGTGCTGCCCTACCTCGCGCTCATCCGCTGGCCGCTCCTGTGGGCGATCGTCTTCTCGGTCGGCGTGGGGTACCTCACGAACGTCGACTCGACCTTCTCGCTCTCGCGCGCGATCGGGATCCTCCCCTTCTTCGTCCTCGGCTGGAAGCTCAAGGAGTGGGGCCTCGTCGACCGCTGGCGGCTGGTCGAGCGGCAGACCGTCCCCGCGCGCCTCGTCGCCGTCGGCGTGCTCGTCGCGTGGGGCGCCGTCCTCGTGGCCTTCATCGACGTCTGGCGGGAGATGGATCTTCGGTTCTGGTTCTTCTACGACGACTCGTACGAGGGCCTCGGCGAGGATCAGTGGTGGGCCGGTGCCGTGCGCCTGCTGCTCATCGCCCTCGCGATGCTGCTCACCGCGGCGGTGTTCGTGCTCGTCCCGCGGCACGAGACGTGGATGACGGCGTTCGGCCAGTCGACGATGTACGTCTACCTGCTGCACTCGTTCGTGCTGTGGCCGATCCGCGAGTCGGGCGTCATCGGCGGCGAGAACTCGTCGTTCACGTGGCTGCTGGGCCTGCTCTTCGCGAGCGTCGCGATCACGGTGCTGCTCGCGAGCCCGTGGGTGAGGCGCCTGACGCGCCCGCTCATCGAGCCGAAGCCCTCGTGGATCTTCCGCCCCGCGGAGGAGACGAAGACCGGCCCGCTGCGCATCGGCCCCTCGCGCACCGACCCGACGGGCGCGCGCCGCCGCTGAGCGGGCGGCGTCGGCGCACGCGGGGGGCGAGCGCGTTACGGCGTGTGTCGCCGGCATTGACCGTCGGATGCCCGCCTCCGTAGCGTGGGCGTGCGCCGGCCGTCGACCGCCCGGCCAGCGACCCCACGAGGAGCAGCCCCGATGAGCGACTACCAGTTCGAGACGCTGCAGATCCACGCCGGCGCTCAGCCCGACCCGACCACGAACGCGCGCGCGACGCCGATCTACCGCTCGACGGCCTACGTCTTCAACGACGCGCAGCACGCCAAGAACCTCTTCGCGCTCGCCGAGTTCGGCAACATCTACACGCGCATCCAGAACCCCACGCAGGACGTCGTCGAGCAGCGCGTCGCCGCGCTCGAGGGCGGCACCGCGGCACTCCTGCTCGCCTCCGGTCAGGCCGCGACGACGTACGCGGTGCTCAACATCGCGCAGTCGGGCGACCACATCGTGTCGTCCTCGAGCATCTACGGCGGCACCTACAACCTCTTCAAGTACACCCTCGCGAAGCTCGGCATCGAGACGACCTTCGTCGAGGACCAGGACGACCCCGCCGCGTGGGCGGCCGCGGTGCGTCCGAACACCAAGCTCTTCTTCGGCGAGACGGTCGGCAACCCGAAGGTCAACATCCTCGACATCGAGAGCGTCGCCGCCGTCGCGCACGAGCACGGTCTCCCGCTCATCGTCGACAACACGATCGCGACCCCGTACCTCATCCGCCCCTTCGAGCACGGGGCCGACATCGTCGTCCACTCGGCGACGAAGTTCCTCGGCGGCCACGGAACCGTCCTCGGCGGCGTCATCGTCGACGGCGGGAAGTTCGCGTGGTCGCAGAACGCCGAGAAGTTCCCCGGCCTCACGCAGCCCGACCCCTCGTACCACGGCGCGAGCTACACGGGCGTGCTCGGCGACGGCATCGCGTACATCATCAAGGCGCGCGTGCAGCTGCTGCGCGACATCGGCGCGGCCGTCTCGCCCGACAACGCCTTCGCGCTCATCCAGGGCATCGAGACCCTGAGCCTGCGCATCGAGCGCCACGTCGAGAACGCGCTCGCGGTCGCCCGGTGGCTCGAGGCCCACCCGGACGTCGCGACGGTCGACTACTCGGGCCTCGAGACCAGCCCGTGGCACGCCGCGGCGCAGAAGTACGCCCCGCGCGGCGTCGGCGCCGTGCTGTCGTTCGAGCTCAAGGGCGGCGTCGACGCCGGCCGGACGCTCGTCGACTCGGTCGAGCTGTTCAGCCACGTCGCCAACATCGGCGACGTGCGCAGCCTCATCATCCACCCCGCGTCGACCACGCACTCGCAGCTCACGCCCGAGCAGCAGCTCACGGCGGGCGTCACGCCCGGCCTCGTTCGGCTCTCGGTCGGGCTCGAGCACATCGACGACATCATCGCCGACCTCGAGGCCGGGTTCGCGGCCGCGCGCGCCGTCGTCGCGGCGAACCGCGAGGACTGACACCGGGCATCCGCCCCTCTCGACCGGGCCCCCGCCACGCGCTGGCGGGGGCCCGGCGTCGTCTGCGTCAGAATGAGAGTCGACATGGACTGGCAGACCTCCGAAGACACCGTCCCCTCGGCGTTCATCACCGAGGCGAACCGGCGCGCCCTGCGCGGCACCCCGCCCGTCACGGGGGCCTGGCGCGAGGGCGACGACGCGGGCGAGCGGCTGTTCGCGAACCTCGGCCCGCTCGAGCTGGAATCCGGAGCACGACTGCCCCACGTCCGCCTCGCCTACGAGACGTGGGGCGAACTGAACGCCGACGCGAGCAACGCCGTGCTCGTGTGCCACGCGCTCACGGGCGACAGCCACCTGACCGGCAAGCCGGGCCCCGGGCATCCGACCTCGGGGTGGTGGAGCGGCATCGTCGGCCCCGGACTTGCGATCGACACCGACCGCTTCTTCGTCATCGCGCCGAACATGCTCGGCGGCTGCCAGGGCTCGACGGGCCCCGCCTCGTTCTCGCCCGACGGCGCCGAGTGGGGCTCCCGCTTCCCGTACGTGACCATCCGCGACCAGGTCGCGGCGCAGCGGATGCTCGTCGACCAGCTCGGCGTCGAGCGCTTCTTCGCCGTCGTCGGCGGATCGATGGGAGGCATGCACGCGATCGAGTGGGCCGTCGCGCACCCCGAGCGCGTCGAGCGCCTCGCCGTGCTCGCCGCACCCGCGATCTCGAGCGCCGACCAGATCGCGCTCAACTCCGTCCAGCTCGAGGCGATCCGGATGGACCCGGCGTTCCGCGGCGGCGACTACTACGACGAGGCCGAGGGCCCGTACCGCGGCCTCGCCCTCGCGCGTCGGATGGCCCTGCTCAACTACCGCTCGCCCGACGAGCTCAACGAGCGCTTCGAGCGCTCGTGGCAGGGCGTGCTCGACCCGCTCGGCGGCGGCGGGCGCTTCGCCGTCGAGAGCTACCTCGACTTCCACGGCAACAAGTTCACGCGCCGCTTCGACGCCAACAGCTACGTGCGCCTCGTCGAGGCGATGAACTCGCACGATGTCACGCGCGGCCGCGGAACGCTCGCCGAGACGCTCGCGGTCGTCACCGCGCGCGCCCTCGTCCTCGGCATCGACACCGACCGACTCTTCCCCGTCGAGCAGCAGCAGGCGATCTCGGCGGCGCTGCCGTCGACGATCCACGGCTCGGGGGCCGTCGTGATCTCCTCCCCCTTCGGCCACGACGCGTTCCTCATCGAGAACGACCTCGTCGGCCCCCACCTGGCCGCGCTGCTCGCGAGCTGACATGCGCGCGCGCCCGCGTCGACCTGCCGCGCGCACGGCGAGGGCGATCGCGGCCGTCGCGATCGTCGCGCTCGGACTGGGCGTCGCCGGATGCGCGGCCGCGCCCGCAGCGGATCCCCCGCCGAGCGCGCCCCCTCCCCCGGGCCTCCCCGTCTCGACCGACGCGATCGCCGTCGTCATGGAGGTCTACCGCACCCGCATCGACCCGTCGCGCGACGGGATCCAGCTCTCGGTGACCAATGAGGGGGATGCCCCGCTCGCGCTCGACGGGGCCCGACTCGAGTCGCCCCTCCTGAGCGCCGCGCTCGAGCGCTCCGACGACGCCGTCATCCCCGCCGGCGCGACGCGGGATCTCCCGATGACCCTCGTCGACCCCCGCTGCCCCGCTCTCGCCGAGCCGGCCGCACCCGCCGAGCCCGCCGCTCCCGACGCCGTGCTGCTCGTCCCGCTCGCCGACGGCTCGGTCGCCGAGCTGCGCGTGCCGACGACCGACCGCATCGGTCAGTGGGCCGCGTGGCTCGAGGGCGCGTGCTTCGCGCAGGCCGTCGGCGAGCGCGTCGAGCTCGCGGTGCGCGCGGGCGGCCCGGGAGCCGGAGGCGGGACGATCGGGGTCGAGCTCGTCGTGCGGGCTCAGCCCGGTCCGGTCGGCGGCGGCGGCGGCGCGGAGCTCGTGCGCCTGACGGGCGTGGGCGGCACCGTCCTGCTGGGGGCGCTCGACGGCGCCGGGGAGCGTGCGGAGGGCATCCCCCTCGATGTCGTGATCGACCCCGCGAGCCCGCCGGATGCGCCGATCGTCGTGCCGCTGCGCTTCTCGCCGAACCGCTGCGACGCCCACGCGATCGCCGACGACAAGCAGGGCACGCTCTTCCGGGTCGACGTCGCGCTCGGCGAGCGCACGGGCACCGTCACGGTCGTCTCCGAGGCCGCGACCAAGGAGGCGATCTACGCGGCGATCACCGCGGCCTGCGCTGCGGATGACTGACGCGCAGTGCAGGTGACAGACTGTCACTGGAGCGACCCGACGCTCCTCGACGGAGAAGCATGGACCTGATCGCGAAGGAGCGCCGCGCGCTCCTCCAGCGCGCCGCTCGGGCCTTCGGGCTGGCCGGCGTCGCGCTCACCGCGATCTGCGTGTCCCTCCCCGGGATCGTCGACCCGGACGTCCTGCCGTCGGTGCTCATCGTGCTCGCCGGCCAGGCCGCGGCGCTCGTCATGGTCGGGCGCTCGGGCAATCTCGGCTGGGTGATCCTGTCGATCGTGCTCGGCTGCGGCGCGCTCGCGCTCGCCCAGCTCCCGTGGGGCGAATCGGCGAACGTCGCCCTCCCGGTCTCGCTCGCGCCGCTCGGCGCCGCCGGTCTCGGCGCCATCGGCATGGTGCTGAGCGAGCGCACAGGCCGTTGGATCGTCTGGGCCCTCGGCGCTCTCGGCTCGAGCGTGCTCGTCGCGACCGCCGGCCCCACGCGCGGGCTCGTCTCGGTTCCCGCGATCGCGACCCTCGCCGGCTGGGTCATCACGCTCATCATCGGCATCTGGGTCACCGCGGGCGTGCAGCGCGCGATGCGCCGCATCGAGCAGATCGGACTCTCGCACCAGGCCGAGCGGCAGGCGAGCGAGCTCGAGGCGCAGCGCCGCCAGGGCGCCCGCCTTCTCCATGACACCGTGCTCGCGACGCTCACCCTGCTCGCCCACTCCGGCGTCGGCGTGAGCGAGGAGGCGCTCCGCCAGCAGGCCGAGGAGGACGCGCGCCTGCTGCGCCAGCTCCGGCTCGGCTCGACGCCCATGCCGCGCTTCTCGGGCTCCTACAGCCTCGAGCCGGTCGGCGAGACGACGCTCGGCACGACGCTCGAGTCGGTCAAGCAGCGCTTCCTCCGCATGGGGCTCACCGTGCGATGGCACGGCACGGGGCACGTGCTCCTCCCGAACGACGTCCTCGACGCCTTCCTGCTCGCCCTCGCCGAGTGCCTCGAGAACGTCCGCAGGCACGCGGGCGTCGAGGAGGCCGACGTGACGATCACCGAGAGCGACGACATCGTGCGCGCCGTCGTCACCGACGCGGGCGTCGGCTTCTCGCCCGAGTCCATCAGCCCCGACCGCCTCGGCTTCCGAGAGTCGGTCGTCGCCCGCCTCGGCAACGTCGGCGGCAGCGCGCGCGTCTTCTCGACCCCCGGCGCGGGCACCACGGTCATGCTGGAGGTGCCGCGCCGATGAGCTCCTCGCGCACCGGCCTCCGCTACACGCTCCCGGAGGAGAGCACCCTCGGCGGGAGCATCCGTCGCGCCGGCGCGCGCTCGTCGGTGCGCCGCGGCACCGCGACCTCCACGCACGCCTCCGCTCTCGGCTCCGGCTTCCTCGGCATCGGCATGGCGATCATCGCCGCCCTGCAGTCGATCCTCGGCGTCGGCCTGTTCTTCCTCCGCGCCGAGGAGTACCCGAGCCTCCTCCCGGGCCTCGGCGCCTGGCTGCTGCTGCTCGTCACCTTCCTCGGGCTCATCGT
Organism: Microcella sp.; assembly: GCF_030645145.1. Taxonomy (GTDB): domain Bacteria; phylum Actinomycetota; class Actinomycetes; order Actinomycetales; family Microbacteriaceae; genus Microcella. Next base: position 9,872 of record NZ_JAUSMI010000098.1, read on the forward strand.
GACGATCTCGGCGACGGGCGAGCGACTGCCCGACTGGCTCTACGGCTTCTTCCTCGCCGCCCTCGCTGCGGTCGTCTGGCTCGACTTCATGACGATCGCGCCGCTCGGCGACATCGGCCGGTACGCGACCGCCTCGGTGAGCGCGGGCTTCGTCCTCCTCATCGTCGTCACCCTGCGAGCCGGGTGGGAGGTGCTCGTCGCGACGGCCGCGCTCGGCGTCGCTTTCATCGTCGCGATCATGCTCACGACGCCGCTCACGCCCGTCACGATCCCCCACCAGCTCGTGACGCTCGCCCTCGCGGTCGCCCCCGGCATCACGGGCGTCCTGCTCGTCGCGGGCTTCGAGCGGATGCTCAAGCGCGAGCTCGACCGCGTCCTCGTCCAGTCGACCGTGACCGCGCCGCGACTCGCGGTCGGCATGCTCGCCTCCGAGGAGCTCGCGCGCCTCGACCTCGCCGCGGAGGAGCTCCTCGACGCCGTCGCCGTCGGCGGCACCCCCCTGCCGCTGCCGCCGGAGTACTCCTCGCGCGCCGCGACCCTCGCGACCGAGCTGCGTCTGCACCTCCTCGAGGGTCGTCGCGAGACCTGGCTCTTCCACGCCGTCGCCGAGTCGGAGCAGCTCGGCCGCCGCGTGACCATCAGCGACCCCGGCACGCTCGCGGGCCTCCTCGACGACGTCCAGCGCGACGCGCTGCTGGCGGCGCTGTGGATGCTCGGGGCCGATCCGCTCGGATCGACGCCCGCCGAGTCGGTCACTGTCGAGCTCGGCCCCATGACGAGCGGGCGCGTCGACGTCGACGGCCGCTCGATCATCCCGATCCACCTCGAGATCACGGGCCTGCGGCGGAATCGCGTCGATCCGGGTGTGTGGGAGGCCCTGGACCGGGTCGGCCGGTACAGTGACAGCACGGCATCGAGCATCGTCCGCATCGAGATCGACTGCCCCGTCGAGAATCCTGTCGACGCGGGCCGCACGACCTGAGCCAGGGCGAGACGCGCACCCGAAGCGCGCGAGCCCGCAGCAGAAGCACCGGAGCACCTGCTCACCGAGTCGAAGGACGCGAAACATGGCACCAGGTAGCGACCCCATCCGTCTGGCCCTCGTCGACGACCACCGCATGCTCCTCGGAGCCCTGACCGAGTGGATCCGCCAGGCGGCCGACGACATCTCGATGGTCGCCGCGGTCGCGAGCTGGCCCGAGCTCCTCGCCCACCCCGAGTTCCCCGTGGAGGTCGTCCTGCTCGACCTCGACCTCAAGGACAACATCCCCGTCTCGCTCAAGATCCAGACCCTGCGCGCCACGGGCGTCGCGGTCGTCCTCATGAGCACCTACTCCGAGCCCAACGTCGTGCGCGAGGCGCTCAACGCCGGCGCGCTCGGCTACCTCGTCAAGAGCGAGGACGCGGGCATGATCGTCGAGGCGATCCGCGCCGCGAAGGCCGGCGAGTCGTTCGTCTCGGCCGAGCTCGACCTCGCGCTCAACGCCGCCGACGTCGGCGGCTCCCCCCGTCTGAGCGCGCAGGAGCGCCGCGTCATGGCCCTCTACGGCGCCGGCGAGCCCGTCAAGGCCGTCGCGTACCAGCTCGGCATCTCGGAGGAGACCGCGAAGAGCTACCTCAAGCGCATCCGCGAGAAGTACCGCATCGCGGGCATCGACGTCGGCACGAAGGTGGGGCTGCGCAAGCAGGCCATCGCCGACGGCATCCTCGTCGACGCGCCGGGAACCTTCACCGCCTAGGGGCTCCCTCAGCGGCGCCCCGCTCGCTCAGACGGCCGCGGCTGCGCGCCGCTCCATCGCCACGCTCACGACGGCGAGCACCGCGCCGCCGAGCGCGAGAGCGAGCCCGACCCACGCCGGCGCGAGGTATCCCCAGCCGGCGGCCACGACGAGTCCGCCGAGGAACGCTCCGCTCGCGTTGCCGAGATTGAGGGCCGAGTGGTTGAGGGCCGCGGCGAGCGTCTGCGAGCGGCCCGCGACATCCATCAGCCGGGTCTGGATGATCGGGCTCACGGTCGCCGCAGCGAACCCGACGAGGAACGTCGCGACGAATAGCCCGACGACGGTGCCGCCGACGACGCCGAGCAGCAGGAGCGACCCGATGAGGGCCGCGAAGCCCTGGAACATCGCCCGCACCGTGCCGCCGTCGGCGAGCCGGCCGCCGACGAGGTTGCCGATCGTCATCGCGACGCCGGTCGTGATGAGGATGATCGGCACGACACCCGCGGGCAGGCCGACGAGCTCGGTGACCATGGGCGCGATGTACGTGTACATGGCGAAGAACCCGCCGAAACCGATCGCGCCGACGCCGAGCGAGATCCAGACCTGGGGGCGCGCGAACGCGCTGAGCTCGGAGCGCACCGTCGACGTCGGATCGCCCGGCTGCCACGGCACGAGGGCGCGGATCGCCACGAAGGTCGCCGCGAAGAGCGCCGCGACGAGCAGGTACGCCGGGCGCCAGCCCGCGTTCTGCCCCACCCAGGTGATGACCGGAACGCCGATGACGGTCGCGACGGTGAGACCCGACAGCACGAGCGCGACGCCCTGGCCGCGCTTGCCGGGCCCCATGAGGTCGGCGGCGACGAGGGCGGCGATCCCGAAGTAGGCGCCGTGCGGCAGAGCGGCGACGAATCGCGCGGCGAGCACGGTCTCGAAGGTCGGCAGCGTCGCCGACGCGATGGTGCCGAGGGTGAAGGCGGCCGCGAGCCACAGCAGCAGCGTGCGCCGCGGAACGCGGGCCGCGAACGCCGCGATCGTGGGCGCGCCCACGACGACGCCGAGCGCGTAGGCGGTGATGAGCCAGCCGGCCTGCGCGATCGCGACGTCCGGATTTTGGGCGTGGATGCCCGGCAGCAGGTCGATCGCGAGCTCGGGCAGCAGCCCCATCGCCACGAACTCGGTCGAGCCGATGCCGAAGCCGCCGAGACTCAGGGCCAGCAGGGCCGCGATGACGCGGCGGCGGCTGAGCGGGCTCCCGTGCCGATCGCGGGCGACGAACCCCTCCTCGGGGTCGAGAACGGGCACGGGGGCGGTGGGGAAGCTCACGGGACCTCTTCGACGATGGGGGACTCGGACATCCTATCGAAACGATTCGATCGGCTCGGTCATTCCCGTCGTCGCTCCATCCTCCGAGGGATGGGCGGTCGATCAGCCGCCGAAGCGGTACCAGTGGCGCACGTGGTCGCGGTCGTGCCGCGCCTGCCAGAACTCGATCTCGGTCGGGCTCAGCGCCCACGCCGCCCAATCGGGGTTCGCGTCGCCCGTGCTCGCGGGTCGGGCGCGCCAATCGGCCGCGGCGACTTCGCTCGAGAGCTCCTCGACCTCGCCCGTCACGCGGACCTGACGGCCGCGGGCCGGCCAGTAGAACGTCATCGAGGCGAAGGGGTTGGCGGCGAGGTCGACGCCCTTGCGGGTCGAGCGCGCGCCGGCGAACACCCAGAGGCCGTCGACGAGGTCCTTGAGGATGAGCGTGCGCGCGGTCACGTGGCCGGTGGGGCCGGCCGTCGAGAGCGTGAAGGCGTGCGGCTGGAGCACGTCGTGCGCGAGCGCGTCGTCGAGCCAGGCGACGAAGAGCTGCTGCGGGTCGGCGGGCGCGGAAGCCGGGTCGAAGGCCGGGAGGTCGGCGGGGAAGTCGGGCAGTGCTCGCAGGCGGTCGCGCTGGGACTCGATCATGGCGTCAGCGTAGACCGGGCATCCGCGCCGGGGCGAGAGCGCGTGCGCGCGCCGGAGCGACGCGCGGCCGCAGCGGAGCGGCCGGGCGGGACGTGCGGGCTACGCGCTCTTCTCGCGGCGCACGGGGCGGCGCGGCACGATCGTCGGCGCGGCGTTCTCGAGCACGGCGGCCCGCGTGACGACGACGCGCGCGACCTGGTCGTTCGACGGCACCTCGAACATGATCGGGCCGAGGACCTCCTCGAGGATCGCCCGCAGGCCGCGGGCGCCGGTCTGGCGCAGCACGGCGAGGTCGGCGATCGAGTCGAGGGCGTCCTGCTCGAACTCGAGCTCGACGCCGTCGATCTCGAACATGCGCTGGTACTGGCGCACGAGCGCGTTGCGCGGCGTCGTGAGGATGTCGATGAGCGCCGAGCGGTCGAGCGGCGAGACGGTCGTGACGACGGGCAGGCGGCCGATGAACTCGGGGATGAGGCCGAACTTGTGGAGGTCCTCCGGGAGGACCTCGCTGAAGATGTTCTTCTCCTGCGCCTTGTCGTGCAGCGGGGCGCCGAAGCCGATGCCGCGCTTGCCCGCGCGCTGGCTGATGATGTCCTCCAGGCCGGCGAAGGCGCCCGCGACGATGAACAGGACGTTCGTCGTGTCGATCTGGATGAACTCCTGATGCGGGTGCTTGCGGCCGCCCTGCGGCGGGACGCTCGCGACCGTGCCCTCGAGGATCTTCAGGAGCGCCTGCTGCACGCCCTCGCCCGAGACGTCGCGCGTGATCGACGGGTTCTCGGCCTTGCGGGCGATCTTGTCGACCTCGTCGATGTAGATGATGCCCGTCTCGGCGCGCTTGACGTCGTAGTCGGCGGCCTGGATGAGCTTGAGGAGGATGTTCTCGACGTCCTCCCCCACGTAGCCGGCCTCGGTGAGCGCGGTCGCGTCGGCGACGGCGAAGGGCACGTTGAGGCGCTTCGCGAGAGTCTGGGCGAGGTAGGTCTTGCCGCAGCCGGTCGGGCCGATGAGCAGGATGTTGCTCTTGGCGATCTCGACGTCGTCGGCGAGCTGGTCGGCCGCGGTGAGGGTCTGGCGGGCGCGGATGCGCTTGTAGTGGTTGTAGACGGCGACCGAGAGCGACTTCTTCGCCGCGACCTGGCCGATCACGTACTCCTCGAGGAAGGCGTAGATCTCCTTCGGCTTCGGGAGGTCGAACTCGGCCGTGGCCTGCTCGTTCGACTCGGCGAGGCGCTCCTCGATGATCTCGTTGCAGAGCTCGACGCACTCGTCGCAGATGTAGACGCCGGGGCCGGCGATGAGCTGCTGGACCTGCTTCTGGCTCTTCCCGCAGAACGAGCACTTGAGCAGGTCGGCGCTTTCTCCGATGCGGGCCATGGCGCCCTCCTCCCTGGTTGCACCCGAGCCTAGCCCGACGAACCGACGTTCGTGACGCACCGCGCGCCCCCGCGCGCCCGTCGCTCGCGGCCCTCGCTCCGAACACAACTCGACCCGCCGCCGCGGGCGTACCCTGGAAGGGACATGAGGATGCACGCCGACCTGGCCGCCCGACGCTCGCGCGTCGCCGCGTCGTGGATCGTCGCCCTCGTCGCCACGGTCATCGCGGCCTCCGCGCACACGCTCGCGGGCGGTGCCGCGCCGCACGCTCTCGCCCTCCTCCTCGGCGTCGGCGTCTCCGGCTTCCTCGGCATGACCGCCCTCTCCGCCCTCCGCGACGGCCGCCTCTCGCGCCTCGGCCTCGCGGGCGTCATCGCTCTCGATCAGGCCGTCTTCCACCTCGTCTTCTCGCTCCTGGGCCCGGCAGGCCGCGGCGCCGTCGCCCCGGGCGCGGATGCCCCCGCCGGGCACCCGGCGCACGG
>NZ_JAUSMI010000101.1 GCF_030645145.1 Microcella sp.
GGCACGCGCGGCACGCGCGGCACGCGCGGCGCGGGCGGCACGCGCGGCGAGGGCCGGGCGCCGCGCGGGCGGCACGGGCGGCACGCGCGACGCCGCTACGCGCGGATCAGCCCGAGCACCTCGTCGCGGACGGCCGCCATGACCTCGGGCGTCTGCGCCTCCGCGTTGAGCCGCAGCAGCGGCTCGGTGTTCGAGGGGCGCACGTTGAACCAGAACCATCCGTCGTCGACGCTGCCGGTGAACGTGAGCCCGTCGAGCTCGTCGATCTCGGCGCGGCCGGCGAAGGCCTCGACGATGCGCGTGTAGGCCGCGGGGACGTCGGTGACGGTCGAGTTGATCTCTCCGCTCGCCGTGTACGGCGTGTACTGCGCCGCGAGCCGCGAGAGCGGCCCGTCGAACGCGCCGAACTGCGACAGCAGGTGCATCGCGGCGAGCATGCCGTTATCGGCGCCCCAGAAGTCGCGGAAGTAGTAGTGCGCCGAGTGCTCGCCGCCGAAGATCGCGCCCGTCTCGCGCATCCTGTCCTTGATGAGCGAGTGCCCGACGTGGGTCCGCACCGGGATCGCGCCCGCCTCCTCGATCGTCTCGGCGACGATGCGCGAGGTGATGAGGTTGTGGATGACGCGGATGTCGCCGGTGTCGCCGGCGGCGCGCACGCGCTCGATCTCGCGCTTCGCCACGATCGCGGCCACGGCGCTCGGCGTGACGGGCTGCCCGAGCTCGTCGACGACGAAGCAGCGGTCGGCGTCGCCGTCGAACGCGAGGCCGAGGTCGGCTCCGTGCTCGAGGACGGCCTTCTGCAGGTCGACGAGGTTGGCGGGCTCGAGCGGGTTCGCCTCGTGGTTCGGGAAGGTTCCGTCGAGCTCGAAGTAGAGGGGGAGGATCTCGATCGGCAGCGGCGCGAGGCCCGCGGCGGTTCCGAGCACGGCGGGCACGGTCATCCCGCCCATGCCGTTGCCTGCGTCGACGACGACGCGCAGCGGGCGGATGCCCGACAGATCGACGAGGGATCTCAGGTACGCGGCGTAGTCGGCCAGCACGTCGCGCTCGGAGTAACCCCCGGGCTCGGCGACGGCCGGCACGGCCCCCGCCTCGAGGTACGCCTGCGCGCGGTCGCGGATCGCGCCGAGCCCGGTCGCGAGGCTGATGCCCTGAGCGCCGGCGCGCGAGAACTTGATCCCGTTGTAGGTCGCGGGATTGTGGCTCGCGGTGAACATCGCGGCGGGCGCGTCGTACCGGCCGGAGGCGAAGTACGACTCGTCGGTCGAGCACAGCCCGAGGTTGACGACGTGGGCGCCGCGAGCCTGGGCTCCGCGCGCGAAGGCGGCGACGAAGCCCGGCGACGAGTCGCGCATGTCGTGGCCGACCATGACCTCCAACCCTGCCGCTCCGATCTCGTCGACGAACGCCGCGCCGAGCGCCTCGACGACCTCGTCGGTCAGCTGGGAGCCGACGAGCCCCCGGACGTCGTAGGCCTTGATAAACTGGCTCAGGTCGGGTGCGGTGCTCACGCCTCAACCGTAGCGGGGCGCGGCCGGGCGACCAGCCCGGCGGCGGCCCTCGCTCAGCCGACCTCGCCGAGCGCCGAGTAGCGCACGACCTGCCAGCCCTGCGGGGCGGAGAGCGACTGCGAGTGCCGCGAGCACAGGTCGTAGCTGTGCGGCTCGGGCCGGGCGCTGAGGGGGCCGAGGACGGCCATCGAGTCGGCGTACACGTAGGTGAGCGTGCTCACCGCCGTCTCGCCGCACGCGACCTTGCTGCACCCTCGACCGATCATCTCCCTCAGCATACGGCGGCGATACGCTGGAGCCATGCCGTTCGCCTCGCGTCGTCCGCGCTCGTACGCGAGCCCGCGCGCGCTGCCGAGCGCTCGGGCCCGCGCCCGGCACGGCCGCAACGGCCGCTCGCCGGTCACCGGCCCCGACCTGCCGCTCGCGCACACCCGCCTCGACACCTTCGAGACCAACGTGCAGGCGACCGCCGACTACCTGCAGGATCTCTGGCCCGACGAGCTCGCCGACCTCCGCATCGAGGTCCTGCCGATGCCCGACCAGCCGCCCGGCGTCTCGGGCGTCGCGCGCTGGCGGGTGATCCCCCACCACCGGCTCGTGGTGCTCTACCGGATCCCGATCGAGCGCATGAGCCGCCTGCACAAGGAGGACGACTGGCACCGCCGCCTCATGGTCGAGTCGTGCGTGTTCCGCGCCGTGGGCGAGCTCATCGGCAAGGATCCGTGGGATCTCGCGCCCGACCGCTTCCGCCACTGGTAGCGGCGGTCGTCGCGCCCCGGGCTACGGGAAGACGGTGATCGGGCGCGGGGCGGCGACCGGGGCGAGGATGCGCGAGGACGCGAGCCCCGCATCCGTCAGATACGAGATGGAGGCCCGCACCTCTCCGCTCACGATCATCACGGGCGCCGTGCTGCCCGCGAGCTCGAGGCTCGCGCGCGACCGGGGACCGAGCTCGATCAGCGCGCCGTCGACGGTCACGATCGCGGCGTCGTCGGGGGCGACGAGGTGGAGGCGCGCGCCGGCTCCGGGCGCGACCGCGAGGAGGATGTCGCCGTCGGCGTCGTCGAGCGGCGGCGCGGCGGTGAACCAGGCCGAGTCGATGCCGGCGTCGCTCGCGACCGACGCTCGAGCCGCGGCCACGACGGGCGCGGTCGCGTCGATGATGACGCTGTAGTCGCCGTCCGCGAGCTCGCCGAGCGCGAGGTCGATGACCGCTCCCGGCTCGACGCGGGCCGTGAGTGCGGCACCCTCTCCCCCGGTGTCGGGCAGGAGGCTCACGGTGACGTCGGCCGCCTCGTCGCCGGGCACGAGCAGCCGCAGCACGGTCGAGACGTCGATGGCGCCGAGCGCGGCGGCCGCCACCGCGAGCCCCTCGCTGTCGACGACGGGGAGGACCGGGATGACGACGCGCTGGGACGGCGCGGCGACGGGCGTGACGACGTCGACGCCCGCGGGCTCGAGCCCGATGATCGTCGACTGCTGGAGGGTCGCCGCGACCGACCCGCCGCGGCTCGTGACGCCGACGACGGGCGATGCCTCATCGGGCGCGATGCCGGAGAGCGGGATGACGCGCTGGGCGCCCGGCGGGACGATGAGCCCGGACGTGCCCGCGGTGTCGAGCGGGCCGTCGGCCCCCCACACCGCGAGGTCGACGGTCGCGGCTACCTCGCCCGGGTTGCTCAGCACGATCGTGCTCGAGCGCCCCGTCGTCGTGCTGCCGCCGACGAGCCACGAGGTGGGCGCGGGCGGGAGGCACTCGGCGACGGCGAGGCCGCGGAGCTCGGCCTCGTCGAGCTCCTGCCGCTCGGTCGCGGCGACGTCGTCGGCGGGCGCCTCGGCGGGGAGCTCGACGATCGCCGCGCCGCCCCCGACCGCGTCGCTGTCGGAGACCGCGCGCTCGACGAGGCCCTCGCCGGCGCTGCGCCGCACGGTCTCGCCGACGGCGATGATCTCGGGCTCGGGGCCGCGCGACAGGCCGAGGATGGGGCCGCCGCACACGAGCGACTGCGTCGCGCGCACGGGCGTCACCTCGACGGCGCCGGGCTCGGCGGTGACGACGGGCCCGGGCACGGCGAGCACGCCGACGACGAGCGCCGCCGCGGCACCGGCGCCGAGCAGCGCGACGCCGACGCGACGACCGCGCGCGAGGAGGAGCAGCCGATCAGTCATCGTCGTCCTCCGGGTCGAACGTCGTGGCGGGGTCGTCGATCGTGCCGTCCTCCGCGCGAACGCGCCGCGGGCGCGGCCCCGTGGGCACGGCGAGCAGCAGCGTCAGGGCGAGGATGCCGAGCTGGCCGACGAGGATCGGGAGCGCGGTCGCGGGGCGCGCCGCGATCGCGGCCGGGGCCTCGTCGTCGGCGACGACGCGCCACAGCCGCCCGGCATCCGTGTCGCCGACCGCGACGAGGAGCACGTTCGCGTCGAGCGCGGCGGAGACCGACGCGGGGGCGACCGAGTCGGCCGGGTCGCGCGGCGCGTCGGAGCCCGTCGTGCGCGAGCGCTCGGCGAGGAGGACGAAGCGGACGTCCTCCTGCTCGAGGAGGGGCGCGAGATCGAGGCCGCTGCGCACGGCGAGGTTCGCGGCGAGCTCGGCGAGGCGCTCGCGCTCGGGCGCGGGCGCGGCTGCGTCGGTGCCTGCGTCGCCCGCGAGACCCGCGGTCGCGGGGAAGGTCCGGTAGCCGATGAGCGGGTCGCCGGAGCCGCGCTCGAGGCGCGCGGCGAGCCCGCCGTCGACGGGCGTGAGGACGAGCGTCGCGATGCTCTCGTCGGCGACGGCGTCGGCGGCGACGATCGCGGGGAGCGTGCGGTCGGGTCCCGGAGCGACGACCGCGGTGCCGAGGACGAGGGTCGCGAGGGCGGGGCTCGCGGCGAGGACGCTCGCGACGACGAGGACGAGCGCGGGCACGGCTCCGGCGCGGCGGAGCCCGTTGAGGGCGACCCCCGCGGCGAGCGCGAGGCCGAGCCAGTAGAGACCGAGCGCGGGGGCGGTGTCGAGGCGCACGGCGGCGCCCTCGGCGGTCACGACCGCGATGCCTGAGACGAGGACGGCGACCACGAGACCCGACGCCGCGGCCACGAGCGGGATGATCGCTCGCGACCCGGACCGCTGGGCGAGCGCGACGAGGGCGAGCGCCGCGAGCGGAGCGGCGAGGGCGGCGAGGACGGCGGCCACGACGATGGGCGGCGCGTCCGCGGGGAGGAGCCCCGCGATCGGTCCGAGCGCGATCGAGAGGTCGGGCCAGCCGAGCAGGAGCCCCGTCGGCGCGACCTCGGCGGGCTGCGCGGGCAGCCCGGGGTCGGCGAGGAGCCCGAGCGGCGTGCCGCGCAGCACGTGCGCGATCGCGAGCGGCGCGAACAGGGCCGCCGTCGGCACGGCGAGCGTCAGCAGGCGCACGACGCGACGCGGGTTCGCGACCATCCAGGCGACCCAGACGACGGCGAGAGCGAGCCCGAGAGTCGGGGCGGATGCGGTGGTCACCGCCGCGAGGAGCCCCGCGACCGCGGTCGCGCTCCACGATCGCGGCGCTCGGGCGGCCGCCACGATGAGCCACGGCAAGGCGAGCAGCGCGACGAGGGCGGGGAGCCTCGCGTCGACGAGCGACACGACGACGGCCGGGGCGAGCGCGTAGACGGCGGCGACCGCGGCGGCAGGGCCGCGGCGCTCGACGAGGTTCGCCGCCGCCCACCACGCGCCGAGGGCGGCGAGTGCGGGAGCCGCGACCCACAGCGCGACGACCGCGAGCGAGGGCTGCCAGAAGGTCAGCGACCCGAGGGCGGCGAGGACGAAGGCGAAGGGGTCGGAGGGGGCCTCCGCGGTCGCGAGGGTTCCCGCCCAGAGGGTCGGGGCATCCGGAGCCAGCGGGCCGAGGGCGCCGCCCGCGAGGGCCGGCGCGGTCAGCAGCGACGACATCAGGAGGCCGCCGGCGAGGGCGAAGCCCGCGACGACGAGGCCGCCTCCGGGGAAGAAGTCGGGGCGGGGACGGGCCTGCGCCTCACCCGCGCCGAGAGCGGCGTCGCGCGTGATCGCCCGGCGGCGGCGCACCTCCTCGGGCGACATGCGCAGGGCGTCGATCGCGGCCCAGCCGACCGAGCGTGTGCGCGCGATGCGGCGGCGGGCGGCGGGGACGGCCGCGCCCGAGAAGGCGACGGAGAACGCGGCGCCGAACTCGCCGAGCACGCGCGTCGGGCGCTTGCCGAGCAGGTGGCCGAGCGAGCGGAGGACGGCCGCCGGCACGAGGCTCAGCCAGAGCAGCGGCACGAGCGGTGCGGGCGCGTACACGAGGCGGCGGTGCAGCTGGGCGGCGCGGCGCCAGCGGGCGACCGTGCGGGCGTGGACGCGCGGTCGCTGGAACTCGGCGATCGAGCCGTGGACGAAGACGCGGGCGAGCGGCACGCCGACGACGCGGTGGCCGGCGAGGCGAGCGCGCACGCACAGGTCGAGGGCCGCATCGATCGTCGGGAGGGCGGGGTCCATGCCGCCGAGGGCCTCCCACGCGCTGCGGCGCACGAGCAGGCCGGCCTCGCCCATCCCGAGGACGTCCTGCAGGCGATCGTGCTGCGCCTGGTCGAGCTCGCGCTCGGCGATCGCGATCGAGGCGCCCGTGCGGGTGAGGGTCTCGCCGTACTCGGCGATGACGGTGGGATGCGCGGCGTCCATCTGCTTGGCGCCCGCGATCGCGACCGACGGCGCGATCTCGACCGCGCCGAGCAGTCGCTCGAGCGCGCGAGCGTCGGGGGTGGAGTCGTGGCGGAGGAGCCAGAGCCACTCCTCGACGCCGCCGTAGGGCGAGCTCGTCGTCTCGGGCTCGGGGAGGGCGGCGACGGCGCGCGCGATGCCGTCGCCGAAGGTCGTCGAGCGGGGCGCGGTGACCGCGTGCGTCGGGGCGAGATCCATGAGCGCGGCGGTGGTCGCGGCATCCTCTGCGGCGTCGACGACGACGAAGCGGTCGGGCCGACGGGACTGCTCGGCGAGCGCCTCCAGCGTCTGCTGCAGCGCCTCGCCGCCTCGACGGGCGACGAGCACCGCGGTCACTCGGGCTTGCATCGGCCCGAGCCTACGTCGGTCTGGAGCGGCCCGGCGCAGACACGCGCGGTTCGGGCGCGCTCGCTCAGAACGTCGACCGCGTCAGAGGGTCGATGACCTGCCGTCGATGGGATCAGGCGCGGCGGCGGAGTTTGCGGCGCTCGCGCTCCGAGAGCCCGCCCCAGATGCCGAAGCGCTCGTCGTTCTGCAGCGCGTAGTCGAGGCACTCGCCTCGGACCTCGCACGTCGTGCAGATCTTCTTCGCGTCGCGGGTCGATCCGCCCTTCTCGGGGAAGAACGCCTCGGGGTCGGTCTGCGCGCACAGCGCGTCGGCCTGCCAGGCGAGCGTGTCATCGTCATCGGTCGCGCGCACGCGGCGGACGCCGGGGACTCCGAGTCGGACGGGGTCGACGAACCAGTTCTCCGGAACCGTATTGCGGTACTCGCTCATTCGTGACTCTCCTTCCCCCGGGTGGCTGCTCCCCTGCACCCCGCCGGGATGCCCCTAATTACACTCGTGTGATTCCCTCGCGTCAAGTCGCGAATCGTAAAAGGGTCGACCCCGGGTTCAGGGTTGCGACGCGCCGCCGAAACCGTTACAGAGCGAATGTCGGAAACGGGTCGCATACCAGTCCCCGTTCGGGGGTAAGCGGTTGCAGAAGGAGTCGTGCGGCGGGCCGAGAGCGTCAGAGGGCGGATGCCCGGCGCGCCTCCCACGCCGACCGCACCATCTCGGCGAGCGAGTGGCGCATGCGCCAGTCGAGGTCGCGCGCCGCGAGCTCGCCGCTCGCCACGATGCGCGGCGGGTCTCCGGGGCGGCGGGGACCGATCTCGGGGTCGATGGCGATGCCGGTCTCGGCGGCCATCGCATCCATGATCTGGCGCACGGAGACGCCGTCGCCCGAGCCCAGGTTGTAGGCGCGCTCGAGCGGCTCGCCCGCGTCGAGGCGACGCGCGGCTGCGACGTGCGCGAGGGCGAGGTCGGCGACGTGGATGTAGTCGCGCACGCACGTGCCATCGGGCGTCGGGTAGTCGGTGCCGTTGATGCGCGGGGCGCGGCCCTCGAGCAGCGCCTCGAACACGAGCGGGAAGAGGTTGTGCGGGCTCGTGTCGAACACGGCCGGGTCGCCGGAGCCGACGACGTTGAAGTACCGCAGGCTCGTGTGGCGCAGGCCCGCGGCGACCTCCTGGTCGGCGAGCAGCCACTCGCCGATGAGCTTCGACTCGCCGTACGGGCTCGCGGGGGCCTTGGGGGTGCCCTCCGTGACGAGGTCGACGTCGACGGCGCCGTAGACGGCGGCCGAGCTCGAGAACACGCACTTCTCGACGCCGTGGCGCTGCATGGCCTCGAGGAGCGTGATCATGCCCGTGACGTTCTGCTCGTACGTGTGCAGGGGCCGCTGAACGCTCACGCCCGCGTACTTGAAGCCCGCGACGTGGATGACGCCCGTGACGCCGTTCTCGACGATCGCGCGATCGACGGCGTCGGCGTCGGCGTCGAGGATGCTCGCCCGCACGAACGGGACCCCCTCGGGCACGAACCGCTCGTGCCCGCTCGAGAGGTCATCGAGCACGACGGCCTTCAGGCCCGCATCGAGGAGGGCGCGCACCACGTGCGCACCGATGTATCCGGCGCCGCCGGTCACCAGCCAGGTCATGCGGTCAACGCTAGCGGCCCGGAGGTCATCCGGACCGCGCGCTCAGTACTGCGTGGCGACGGTCGTGTGATGCACCCAGTACCACGAGCCGTTGAGCTTCACGCGGTACCAGACGCGGTTACTGGAATCGGCGATCAGCCGAGTGCCGGTCGGAGCCGTGCCCACCACCGTGCCGCCCGGGCCGTTGCGGAGATTGGCCGTGACGGTCGTCACGAGGTTGACCGACGACCAGGTCGCGGGCTCGATCGGCCGATCGCCGAGATGCTCGAACACTGTCCGCGAAAGCCGTGCGATGGCCCAGTTGGCCGCATTCTGATCGCCGAGAACAGCCACGGAGTACGTGCCGATCGGCGCACGCACGATGCCGGCGTCGCCCTCGACGAGTCCGCTCGTGATCCAGAGCTGACCGGTCTTGTTCCCGAATCGGGTGCCGGCCGGAACCCCGGAGGGGATCTTCGAGCGCCACAGCTGCTCGTTCATGAGCGATTTCATGAGGCTCGTCGAGCTCGGCGAGAGCAGCACGCCCTTCTCGAGCTTCTCGAGGAGCACGGCGAGGTCATCGGTCGAGGCCTTCTTCGCCGACTGGTAGTTGCCCGCCCCGTCGTAGCCGACGTAGAAGGTGTTTCGGAAGCCGGACATCCAGAGCTGCCGGTTGATCTCGGTGTTGCCGATGAGGGCGAGCAGGTCGGCGTGGCAGAGGTTGTCCGAGATGTGGATCATCGTCCGCAGGCACGAGCCCACGCTGACACCCGAGCGGGTGAGCGTGTCGAGGCTGATGCGCCCCTGGTCGACCCGCATGAGGACGACGTAGGCGGCGAACAGCTTGATGACGCTCGCTGGCTCCTTCCGTGCCGACCCGCCGATGCTGACCGACCGGTTCATGCCGCCGTGCTCTCGCACCGTGATCGAGTACCGACCGGGAAGCCCTGCCATCTGATCGAGGAGCTTCTTCGTGAGCTGCGCCGCCGACTCGGTCCGTGACGGGATGCTGCAGCCGCGCAGCTTCTCGACCGACGGCGCCACGACGCTGTCGCCGCCGAAGATCGTGACGCGACCGACGGAGAGCCGGTCGAGCGCTTCGACGAATGCGCCCGCCGTCGGGCATCCCTGCGGAACGAGGAGGAGCGGCGCGCCCAGGCGCCCGGCATAGGCGGCGCCCGCGAGCGCGTCCGGGAAGTTCATGCCCGAGGCGAAGAACGCGTGGTCGGAGGCGGTCATGAAGCGCTTGCTGATGGCTTCGGCGACGGCGAACCGATCACTGCCGCCGATCCGGTCGACGCGCGGCACTGCGGAGCGAAGCCCCGCCTCGATCCCGGCGCTGACCGCGCCGGGCCCGCCCAGCACGGTCGCATCGGTGATCCCGAGTCGCGTGAGCAGCTCGCGCGTAGCCGCGTCGAGGTCCGTCAACCGGCCGTCGACGAGGATGACCGGCGCACCCAGGCGGCCCGCGACGCCAGCGCCGGAGAGCGCGTCGGGGTAGTTCTGGCCGGTGGCGATGAAGGCGCGCTTCGCGGTCGGGAAGTAGGTCGACGCGAGTACGCGGGAGACCACGTACCGATCGGCGCCGCCCACGCGCTCCACGGCGATCCCGAGAGCACGGATGCGCGACTCGACGGCGGCGGTCACCGCGCCCTCGCCGCCGAGGATGACGACCTTCGCCGGCGCGAGCCGCACGATCTCGCTCTCGACCCTCGCCGGCAGCGCTGTCGACGGCGTCAGGAGCAGGGGGCCTCCGTGCGCGACGGCTGCGGGGGCGCCGGAGAGCGCGTCCGGGAAGTCGAACCCGTGCGCGAGGAAGACGATCGGCGCCCCCTCGGGGAACGCACCCTCGGAGATCCGGACGGCTACGTCGAACCGGTCCTGGCCCGAGATGCGGTCGACGGTCACGCCGCCGACGACGGTCGCCCCCGGCTGGGGCGCCGCAGCTGCGGCGCCCTCGAGGATCACGGGCGGCTCGGGGGTCGGTGCCTCGTCGGACTCCGGCTCGGCCTCGCCCGACTCCGGTTCCTCCGTCGGCTCCGGTGCGTCGCTCGGCGACGGCTCGGCCGTCGGCTCGGGCTCGGCGCTCGGCTCGGGGTCAGCGCTCGGCAACGGCTCCACACTCGGCGACGGCTCGACGCTCGGCTCCGGCTCGGCACTCGGCGCCGGCTCCGCGCTCGGCGACGGCTCGACCGCGCCGATCGGCTCGAGCGCGCTGATCGCGGCGTTCGCCGGCGACGGCAGCAGCATTCCGAATGCGGCCACGGCCGCGATGATGGCGAGCCGTCGGCTCGCAGAAGAGTTCCCCATGACGTATTCCCCCCGGTGTGCGTCACGCGAAGGCTACATCAGCGCCGGCCGTTCAGGAGGTCGCGATCGCGATTCGGCCCGTTCCGGAAATCCGCAGCGTCTGCTCCTCGGCGACGAGAGCCGACTCGCCGCGACGCAGTTGACCGAGGTCGCCGAGCGTCACCGCTCCCTCGAGGCACAGCACGATCGCGGGGCCGTCGAGCCGCGCATCCGCCCCCTCTGCCAGGGCGACCGTATCGAGGACCGTCAGCGACAGCGGGACGCCCTCGGGGCGGTAGACGGCGATTCCGGGGCGCGGATGCTCGGGCTCGAGCAGGGGCGGCGGCAGCGGCCGCGCATCGAGCACGCGCGTGAGCTCGGGCACGTCGACGTGCTTCGGGGTGAGCCCGCCACGCAGGACGTTGTCGCTCGCCTCCATGAGCTCGAGGCCGAGCCCCTCGAGGTAGGCGTGGATGTTCCCGGCGGGCAGGTAGAGCGCCTCCCCCGGCCGCAGGACGACGGTGCGCATGAGGGCGGAGACGGCGATGCCGGGGTCTCCCGGGTGGTGGGCGCTCAGCCGCGCGACGGTGTCGAGCCAATCGGGGCGGTCGGGCCGGTCGGCCAGATCGACGGAGCGGTCGGTGAGCGCGTCGACGATGGTGGAGACCCCCGGCGAGCGCGCTATGAGCCACGCGACGACCTCGGGCAGGGCGTCGTCGTCGGTCAGGCGCTCGAGCAGCGGAGCGAGCCGCGCGTCGTCGAGCGCGGCGAGGTCGGCACGCGCCTCGGCTACTGGCCGAAACCCGCAGAGGGCGCGGAACGGGTCGCTCAGCGCGACGAGCAGCTCGGGCTTGGCGAACGGGTCCTTGTAGTTGCGCGCGGGGTCATCGATCGGCACGCCCGCGGCGTTCTCTTGCTCGAACCCGGCGCGCGCCTGCTCGGTCGTCGGGTGCGCCTGCAGCGAGAGCGGGGCGGATGCCGCGAGCACCTTGAGCAGGAACGGAAGCCGACCGCCGGGCGCGTGCGCCGCGGCCCACTGCGCGAGATCGTCCTCGTCGGCGCCCTCGACGATCCACGCGGGCGAGCCGGGGTGCGCGCCGAGCCAGAGCTCGGCCTCCGGGCCGCCCGACGGCTCGGTGCCGAGGAGATCGGCGATCGCCGTCGTCGAGCCCCACGCGTACGGGCGCGGGGTGTTGGTGATGCGGATGAGCATCCCGTCGTCTCTCTCTTGCAGGGTCGCGACAACGCGCCCGACGGAACCGCCGACGACGTTGACTCTTCGACCCAACCACATCGACGCGGAGCGGTCTCGACCATAGCCTGACGGAATGACTGACTTCCCTACTCTCGCCAGCGACTTCCTCGGCTTCGAGGCCGACCTCGCCGACCACGAGCGCGAGGCGCTGGTGGCTCTCCGGCAGCACGCCGAGCAGAGCATCCGCCCCCTCGTGAACGACGCGTGGGACAAGGCGGAGTTCCCGCACGAGATCCTGCCGGGCCTTCACCAGCACCCGATCTTCGGGCAGCTGTGGGAGGAGACCCGCACGGGCGACTACTCGGCCGTCTACGGCGGCTGGACGGCCCTCGAGCTCGCCCGCATCGACGCGAGCATCGCCACCTACGTCGGCGTGCAGAACGGCCTCGCGATGGGCTCGATCGGCGTCAACGGCTCGGCCGAGCAGAAGGCGGAGTGGCTGCCGAAGCTCGCGAGCGGCGAGGTCACGGGCGCGTTCGGCCTCACCGAGCCGCTCTCGGGCAGCGACGCCGCGCAGGGCCTGCGCACGACCGCGACGCCCGATGGCGACGGCTGGGTGCTCAACGGCTCCAAGCGCTGGATCGGCAACGCGACCTTCAGCGACATCACGATCATCTGGGCGAAGTCGACCGAGGACGGCCAGGTCAAGGGCTTCATCGTGCCGAACCCGACCCCCGGGTTCACGGCGACGAAGATCGAGCGCAAGCAGTCGCTGCGGATCGTCCAGAACGCCGACATCACGCTCGAGAACGTGCGGGTGGATGCTGCGCTCAAGCTCGAGAAGGCGAACTCGTTCCGCGACACCGCGGCCGTTCTGCGGCTCACGCGCGCCGACGTCGCCTGGGCTGCGATCGGCACCGCGATCGGCGCGTACGAGGCGGCGGTGGCGTACACGAAGGAGCGCGTGCAGTTCGGCAAGACAATCGCGCACCACCAGCTCGTGCAGGACCTCCTGAGCCGCAGCCTCATGAACATCACCGCCTCGATCGCGATGTGCACGCGCGTCTCGCGCATGCAGGACGCCGGAACGCAGCGCGATGAGCACGCCTCGATGGCGAAGGCGTTCTGCACGACGGCGATGCGCGAGACGGTCGCGCTGTGCCGCGAGGCGCTCGGCGGCAACGGCATCGTGCTCGACTACGACGTCGCGCGGTTCCACGCCGACGCCGAGGCGCTCTACAGCTACGAGGGCACGCGCGAGATGAACAGCCTCATCGTGGGCCGCGCGATCACGGGGGTCGGCGCGTTCGTGTGATCGGCGGTCACACCGCCCGTGCCGCCGGCACCGCTCGCGAGCGAGTCGGCGACCGGAGCCCCGCCGGTAGGCTGAGGGTCATGTCCTGGCTCCGCGAGCGCCGCGTCGCGCTCGCCGCCGTGACCCTCTTCGTCCTCCTCGCCGGCGACGGCGTGCGCTACCCGCTCACCTGGTTCGGGTGGGGCGCGATCATCGCCGCTCTCGGCGTCTGCTGGATCGCCCTCGCCGTGCGCTCCCGCCTGTCGTGGCGCGGCGTGCCGATCGCGCTCGCGCTCTTCGTCGGCCTCGCGGTGCTCAGCATCATCTGGTCGGCGTACCGGCTCGAGACGGCGATCGGCGCGGGGCTCCTCGTGCTCACGGCGCTCGGCGGCGTCGTCATGGCCCGCACCCTCACGCTCGAGCAGGTGGTGCGCGCCCTCGGCGTCGCCCTGCGCTGGGTCATCGGCCTCTCGCTCGTCTTCGAGCTCGTGGTCGCGACGATCATCCGGCAGCCGGTCCTCCCGTGGTGGACGGACTACGAGGGCGAGATCCCCCGCGCCTTCTACTGGTCGCGCAACGAGCTGTTCGAGGTGCTCGACGGCGGGAGGATCCAGGGCATCGTCGGCAACGCGAACCTCCTGGGCTTCGCCGCGCTCCTCGCGATCATCGTCTTCACGATCCAGCTGGTCGACCACCGGGTCGGCCAGGCGGCGGGCTACGGCTGGCTCGCCGCCGCCGCTCTGGCATTCGTGTGCGCGGGGTCGGCGAGCATGATCGTCGCCGCGGCCGTGGTCGCGATCGTGGCCGGGCTGCTGATCGTCGCACGGCGCCTCGGGGCTCGCGCGCGCATCCGTCTGCTGGCCTTCAGCGCCGTGGCGGCCGTCGCCGCGCTCGTGCTCATCGCCGTGTTCCGCGACGCGGTGCTCGGGCTGTTCGGCCGCTCGGGAGACCTCACCAACCGCGTCGACATCTGGGCCGCCGTGACCGAGCTCGCGCTCGAGCGGCCGTGGTTCGGCTGGGGCTGGGTCAGCTACTGGGCTCCGTGGGTCGAGCCGTTCGACGGGCTCGCCGTCATCAAGGGCGTCGAGTACCTGCAGGCCCACAACGCGTGGCTCGACGTGTGGCTGCAGCTCGGGGTCGTCGGCGTCGTCGTCTTCGCGGTGCTCGTCGTCACGATGCTGCTCCGCACCGTCTCGTGGGCGGTGGATGCTCCGCTCGGCGACGTCGCCGACTCCCCGGCCCTGCGCCTCCTTCCGGCGCTCATCGCCACGGTGCTGCTCGTGCAGAGCCTCGCCGAGTCGCGCATCCTCATCGAGGGCGGGCTACTGCTGCTCGTCTGGCTCGCCGTCGCGAGCCGCACCCACGGTCGCGCCCTCGCGGGGATCGGGCGATGAACGACCGCGCCCGCTCGATCGTCGACGCCGGGCGCTCGGCGCTCGCGTCGCCGCGCTTCACGCAAGCACTGACCGAGGTCGCGATCGCCGTCGCGCTCTGCATGCACGCCGTTCGGGCGTTCCTCGGCTGGCCGGGGGCGCTCGCGGTGCTCGCGGGCCTGGTCGTGCTCGCGGCCCTGTCGCTCGCGGGCCAGCCGGAGCGCGTGGAGTGGCAGGGCATCCTGCCCATCTCGCTGCTCGCGCTCGTCGGCTTCATGGTGGCGAGCGGCTTCTGGAGCCAGTACCCGCTCGCCACCTGGGGCGGCGTGCCATACATGCTCGCGTTCGCCTTCCTCGGGCTCTACATCGCGCTCGCGCGCGACACGATCCAGATCGTGCGCGGGGTGGGCAATGCACTGCGCGTCGTGCTCGTGCTGTCCTTCGCGCTCGAGATCCTGTCGGGCATCATCATCGACACCCCGCTGCGGTTCTTGAGCATCGAGGGCAACCTCGCCGTCGGCGGCCCCATCGAGGGGCTCGCGGGCACCCGCAACTACTTCGCGTTCTTAGGCGGGCTGGCTGCGCTCAGCTTCTGGATCGAGTTCCGCACGCGATCGGTGCCGCGCGGTCTGACGATCTTCTCGCTCGTGCTCGCGGCAGCGACGATCGTGTTCGCGCGCTCACCCGTGACGGGCGTCGTGCTCGCGGCGGTGCTCGCCGCGGGGCTCGTGCTCGTGCTGCTGCGCCGCCTGCCCGCCGAACGGCGGCCGGCCGTGCAGAGCGTGCTGCTCATCTCGGCGGTGGTCGCCGCAGCTCTCGGGTGGTTCTTCCGGCAGCAGCTGCTCGCCCTCGCGGGGGCCACGGCCGATGTCACGATCCGCACGAGCGTGTGGGCCGACCTGGAGAAGTTCATCGGCCAGTACCCAGCGCAGGGCTGGGGCTGGCTCGGCGCGTGGCGCGAGGACCGCTACCCGTTCCTCGTCGTGCGTGATGCCGTCGGCCGTCAGCCCGACTCGGCCCTGAACGCCTACGTGGATGCGACGCTGCAGCTCGGATTCATCGGCCTCGGCCTTCTGCTGGTCGCGCTGGGCCTCGCCTTCGTGCGGGCGTGGCTCGTGGCGACGGAGCGCCGCTCGACCGTGCACGTGTGGCCCGCGCTGACTCTCGTACTGCTCGCGACGACGAGCATGACCGAGAGCTACCTGCTCGTCGAAGGCGGCTTCATGCTCTTCGTGATCGCGGCCCTCGTCGCGGCGCGCGAGCGGTCGTGGCGCGGGCGGTTGCGGTGAGCCCCACCCCCGCTAGGCCACGGAACGCACGGCGCACGACGGCACGCGGCCGAGACTAGTAATCTGGCAGGACTCGAGCTCTCGATTCGTCTTCCGCCTCCCACAGGCGCCACTCGAGCTGTCGGCGCCCTCTTGGAAGCGGGTCCCCGTCGGATCCGCCGCCTCGGCTTAGGCCTATACGACCTCGCTTGGTCCTAGGCGTACGCTGGTTGGGCACGACGTGACTGCCCGGCCCGTACGATTTCTTCAAACCGATTATGTTCCGCGAAAGAAATTCCGTTGCCGAGCCGAGGCCATGAAGGGAACATTTCCACTATGACTTCAGACTACATGCCGGGAGGGCCGGATTGACCCTGGGTGCAGTAGCAATACTTCTACTGTCCATGGCCGCAATTGCATTACTAATTGTTGCGAGCGGGCGGGTCGGTCTCCTTTCAGCCGTCGGTCTATTCACCGCAACAAATTGGGTAATGGCAGTCGGCACTATCGCGCGTTTGGACTTCACTCGCGAGGATGACCTGTTTCATGCGGTTCTTCTGATCGCGACCTCGCTCGTCTTCACCATCGTCGCAATCGCCGCGCTGTTTACACTCAAGCATGAAAGGTTCGAGATTTCATCAGTCCGCCGGCCGCATCTCTCGGTAGATCGGACAGCCATCGCAGCCCTCATCGTGATTTCTCTGCTGATCTCAGTGGCATACTATTCGGCGATCGGTTACCTGGCCTTCTTCGACGGACTTGCAAACACATTCCGCGGGGCAGACAACGATGTCGCCTCGCTTCGTCTCGAGTCTTACAGCGGCAGTCAGTACTTTTTTCCAGGGTACGTAAATCAGTTTAAGAACAGCCTTCTGCCCGCGCTCGTCATCGTAGCGGTCACCCAAATTTGGGTCAGTAGACTGCGGCTGAGGTTTGTGCTCACCGCCACTCTTATATTGGCTTCCTTGATTATGCTCCTTGGCACGGGTCAACGCGGCGCTTTTGTTCTCGTAGGCATAGCGCTGGCCATCTACGCCGCTCTCTCTTTTCCAAGCACTTTCAGGCGAATACTTTTGCAAATCGCCGTCCCAGTACTGGCAATCTTTCTTCTATCCACGGCAGCAACTGGTCGTGCGTCCGTAGGCGTTCGATCCCAGAATACCGCGCTGGACCAAGCAACAGAGCTTTGGAACCAGCTCGCTTTTAGGATATTCGGCAGCAACCAAGAGTCGTCAATTATCGGATTTCGTTATGTGTCATCACTCGAACCAGTTGGCGGTGCCGATTGGTGGTCGACTCTCGTTGGTCTCCTGCCAGGGCAGTCCACATTGTCCATTGACAATGTTATATTTGGGCTAATATATGGCTCGCAACGCGGAACTGCTCCTTTATCGATCTGGGGTTCCGTTTTCCACAACTTCGGGTTCGTTGGTGCAGTTATGTGGGCTGCTCTCATGGGACTTGCAACAGTGTTAATCAGTCTAAAGGCTCACAAGTTGCGAGGCAGCGGCTCGCTAGTCAGCATCGTCGGGGCCGCCGGGACGAGTGCGGTTGTCGGCACGTGGATCGCAGGCTCACCGCTTTTCCTCCTGAATTCAGGAATCGTCGTTTATGCATTCCTCTGGGCTTGGGGACGCCAAGGCGATAGGCGGTTCAACAGTGCAGTAGCTCCTACAACAGCGCCCGCAACACGGGGCCGTTTGAGACCAAGACGGCTGACCGATTCCGGCCCACGGGCCCGCAACGCGAACAGTGCCGTATTCCCGTAGGCAGTCTGCAGCCGCCATCGGACCGCACGCCTCTTAGCCAGGGCGACTCAATCTTAACGGGCCTGGTTTGCTCGAATCTGTGATTTCTATTCCTGGCCGGCGGCGCCATGCACGGAATTGCGGGCACTGGACTCTTGACTAATCAGCGCCGGTTCTTGCGAAGCATTTCAGTTGCGAACACTTCGAGTAGAGCATCACCTCGCTCTTCATCCGCCCGAAAGTGAGACGGCGCGAAAACAAAGGCACCATAGGGCTGCATAGGCTGCAAAAGACGAGATGGAGAACGCCCATGCCATCCCGGAGGCGTCCGCTCCCGCGGCGAATGCGCCAAGAATTACTACAACTACAACTATGAAACGTGATGCATCCCAATAAAACTGCGCTCGATGGTGTCCATGGACGATCATAGTCTGGCTTAGCGGCACGACAATTAACTGCGCTCCCACTCCTAGCGACAATGCCTGAGCGATGAGGCCCGCCTCAACCCAGGCGTCGCCGAACACTGGCTCAAAGGCTAGAGGTGAGAGAAAGTAGACGGCAAGCCCCACAGTGGCCCCCGCAATGAGAAGTAGCAAGCTGGTCTTCAGAAACAACGAGCGAGAGTTTCCCTGCATATTTCGCAGAGAGAAGGCGGTCTCGGCGGTGTAGACCTGCGCGAGTGATTGCCCGAGGAGCGCCGCAGGCGCGGATAAGATCCGCTGCGCGAAACCAAATAGTCCCGCGGCCGCTGGACCCAGTAGGAGGCCAAACAGCAGTATCGGGGCCTGTGTGCCGAGGGTGTTCAGCAAGGATGACGGTGCGACAACCAGGGGGAAGTGGGCCGTGCGCTTCACGACAACACCTAAGCCCGTTTGACGAAGCCCCCGAACATCGCGCGCCAGACTCAGGCCTCCAACGCGTGCCGAATAAACGGTGCCAATGACTCGACTTAGGAGGTAGCCAACGGTAAGTCCCGCGGGAAATGAAAATGCACCGAGCCCGACCTGCGAGCCCGCCAGGGAGCCATTCAAGATCAACGATCGCCAGGCAGCCTGTCCGTAGCGACCGCGTCGGACCAGGTATGCGGAGGAAAGCTCGAAGAGTCCCGCAAATACAACAACAACTGGAATGAAGAAGTATTCGACGGCCAGCGTATCGACTAGCCCAGTTGCGCTACCGACCGCAATAACGAGGAAGACTATTGCGATAGCTGTGGCACCCGCAGTTAGGTAGCAGGCACCGAGCATCGCAGCTTCGCGCGCCTGGCGATTATTGGCCGATGTCGCCACCGCAAGGTCGAGCCGTCCCGAGAGAATCACCATCAGCATGGCTGACACCGAGACAATGATAGCGTAAATGCCGAATTCTGACGGGTCGAAGAGGCGCGAAAGTACCGGTGAAACTAAGATCACGATCAGTTGGCCAGCAGCGACGCCGGCCCCGATTTTCACAACCCCCGCGAGGAGTCTTCTCATACGACGGGCCGACCAGGCTCGCTCCCACGGTTGACCCGAGCCGCCATCGCTTCCAGTACCGGTCGCACTTCGGCTTCCCAGGTCAGTTTCTCGTCTCCGAATGCTCGGCACCGAATCGCATATTCGCTCAACAGCCCGCGGGTCTGACTTATCGACGTAACCGAGTCCGCAATGGATCTTGCGGTCACCTCTGTGAGCCATCCCACGCGGTGAGCGTCGACGAAACGCCTGTTCTGCGGCAAGTCACCCGCGAGAACGGGTCGGCCAGAAGCCACACACTCTAAGATCTTATTGGAGAGCCCGTCGTTTCCCGGGGTAGCTGGGTCATAGAGCACGAATCCGAAGTCGTGAGCGAGATATAGCGCTGATACGTCTTCATTAGCAATTGGTCCAACCCAGTTGATCATGTCCTGAACATTGCGGGAGGCGGCTCGAGCTCGGAGGTCGGCGAGGTAGGCCTCTCGACCGGGGCCGGCGATTGTCACCGAAAAGGCTACCCCTCGGTCTCGGAGGATCGCGAGGGAGTCGACCAGCTGTTCGAGTCCTCGACTCTCAAAAAGTGAACCGATCAGCACCCCCCGAAGCGGTGTCCCCGGCTTCGCCAATAATGGTTCGAACGGGGCACGCCACGACTCCAGTGGCGCGTTTCGCACCTCCGCGACTGCGGAGAACCCGAGATTCCGCAGGAAAGCTGCGTCTTCACCCACCGCGATCGTCGCGAGAACCGACTGTTTGCTCGCCGACGCAAGCCGTCGTCGTTCGACTCGGGCGAACACCGTCGCAAGAGAGCCCTTGGCGACTACCTCTCCCGGGCGTTCGGGAACGTCAATGATCAGGTCTGAAGCGAACTTTCGTCGATGTCTTAACGCCAGCCCGAGTAGGGCAGGCGTGGTGACGTACACGAACCTGCTCGGTTGTCGGAGCACCGCCTTCGCAAGTCTGCGGTGTGCTGGTGCATATGCGATGAGGAGGTTCCATATTCGGCTATTTATTCCACTGGACTGTTTGATCGGGCCGACCTCGACTTGGCTGACATTCACGCCGTCTATCGCCCAGGAGCCCGGGCGATCGCGAACACCGGTCCGCCCCACCGCAGCGAGGGATAAGAAAGCAGTCCGCCACTCTTGCGCAATGACAAACGCGGCCTTGCGGGCTCGAGTTGCAAAGCGATATGGAACCAGTGAAAGCACAAGGACGTCAACGGGGCTTGCTCCGACATTGCTTACTCGCAAGTGCATGCTTTCGTTTGCCGATCGAAACGGGGTCACGATTGCCGAATGCCCGCGCGGCGGTGGTGAGTGCGAGTGTTCGAGAGGATAGAGGCGACCACTCGACGCGATGTGTCAGAGACCGCGTATTCGGCTGGAACGGTCGCCGGCTCGCGGGCACCAACAGCAAAAGCAATTCCTTCCCTGATGGATGCCAGGTGAACCCCAGCGGTTATGATCCCTCCGACATCCAATGCCTCCGGGCGTTCGATCTGGTCGCGCAGGGTCACAGCTGGGAACCCGAGCAGGATCGATTCCTCGCTGATCGTGCCACTATCGGAAAGCACGACCATCGCGTTGCACTGGAGCTGCAAGTAGTCGTGAAAGCCGAAGGGAGCGTGCATTCGGATCCGTGGACTGGTGTCGAGTCCGCTAGCTTCCAGCCGTTTCCTGGTCCTCGGGTGCGTCGAAACCAAGACATCGACATCATGCTCGACCGCGAGCGCTTCGAGAGCCGCCACGGCGGCCGTCAGACGGCTGGGCTCGTCAACGTTCTCTTCTCGATGGAGGCTGACGAGGATGTATCGGCCCGGTGCGACCTCTGCCCGCCTCAGTACATCGCTCGCCGACACGGCAGCCCGATTGGCATCCAACACTTCCCTCATCGGAGAGCCGGTCAGCAGGACGCGCGACGGGTGGATACCCTCTGCGAGCAGATTGCGGCGAGCGTGTTCGGTGTAGACGAGGTTGTAGTCGGCGACGTGATCGACGAGACGTCGATTCGTCTCTTCGGGAACGTTCTCGTCGAAGGAACGATTTCCCGCCTCCATGTGGAAGACGGGAACTTTCATCCGCTTGGCCATTACGGCGGAGATGGCGCTGTTGGTGTCGCCCAAGACGAGCATCGCGTCAGGAGCGTGCTTGAGGATTGCCGCCTCGGTCTTCAGGAGGATGGACCCGAGGACGGCCCCGAGCGAACTCGTGTCGGCCTCGAGGAACACGTCGGGCCGGCGGAGCCCAAGGTCTTCGAAGAACACCTCGTTGAGCTCGTAGTCGTAGTTCTGCCCCGTGTGCACGATGATCTGCTCGCAGTGCTCGTCGAGCAGCTTGATCGTCTCGGAGAGTCGGATGATCTCGGGCCTGGTGCCGATTACGGTCATGACTTTCAGGCGTTCGGTCATCGCACTGCCTCCGCATACGTATCAGGGTGATCGGGGTCGAAGATATCGTTCGTCCAGAAGAGCGTCCGCAGTGTCGAGTCGCCGATGTTGGTGATGCTGTGGGACCACAAGGCGGGCATGTCGATGCTGACTGGGTCCTCCCCGGAGACGACCACGTCAACGATCTTGTCCGTGAGCACGCGCCTCAGCGAAATGCGAGCCGTCCCGTCGATCACGGTGAAGCGTTCGACCTTCCGTCGGTGGAAATGATCGCCCCGGGTGATGCCGGGCACGGTCGTGGAGTACGACGCCTGCCCGGTGCCCCCGTGGGACCGGATGACCTCAACGAAGTCCCCCCGCGCATCGACGTGGCGTCGATGAGCGATCGGACGCAGTTCCTCGGTGAGGAAAGACCGGTAGGTGTTGAAAAGGTCGATGTCGAGGTTCGATGAGAGCGCGGGGATCTCGCCGGTGCGGTAGACGGACGAGATCGAGCGCAATCGGTCGAGCAACTCGCTTACTGACAACCCGAACGAAGGGAGCGCCGGGTGTTCGACATCAGCGAGCAGCAGCACGTCAGCGGCATCCTGCGCGTGCAGCATCGTGAGCTGCTTGTCGGCGACGACGCTGGGAGATTCCCCTTTCGCAAGTAGGCTGCAGAATGTGGCGGTCACGGAGTTGTAGTGCGGCCGGCCGTGCTCACCGAAGAGGTTCGGTAGCAGCACGTCGACGAACATGACGCCCCGATCGGCGCACCACCGCCTCAACAGCTGGCCGGCGTCGGCCTTCGTCTCTCCGTAGACCGTGCCATTACCGGCCTGGGTGGAGTTCGCGTAGACGAGCACCGAAGGTACGCTCGACGCGCCCTCGAGCGCGGCGATGAGCTGCTCAGCCATCAGGCGATTGCCGGAGCGCACTTCATCATCGTCGCCGCGGTTCACGCCGGCGAGGTGGATCACCCGATCGGAGGCGGCAATCCCGTGGGATGCTCTTGCTAGATCGAAGCCATCCCCGAGCGCTATCGCTGTAGTCGGAATGCCCGCCGCGAGCGCTGCCGCACGGAGGTGCCATCCGAGGAACCCGTGCCCTCCCGTGACGGAGATCACGGCGACGACACTCCGTTGCGCGCGGCGCTCGCCAGTTCCGCTCGGATCTCGGGGAGCCCTTTGAGCATCTGCTCGACCTCGGCGACGGAAAGACGCGGCACGGTGTGGGAGTCGTAGTCGGCGTACTCATT
The DNA here is from genome assembly GCF_030645145.1 of Microcella sp. Classification (GTDB taxonomy): domain Bacteria; phylum Actinomycetota; class Actinomycetes; order Actinomycetales; family Microbacteriaceae; genus Microcella. The sequence continues at coordinate 22,419 of NZ_JAUSMI010000101.1, forward strand.
GAGCGAGGTGTCGCCTTCGTCGACGAACAGCGAATAGTTCAGGTCGCGAGCGTCGGCCTGGATGCGGAAGTACTCGCCCATGTCGGTCGCGCGGGAGAGCTCTTCGCGACTGGCCAGCGCCTCGCTGAGCTTCTCGGCGTGCCGGGTTCCAATGACCTCGATGCGAGCTTCCGGCCGGAAAAGGTTGATCATCGCCTGCGCGAGATCGCCGATCGTGCACGCGGAGGCCTTCTTGATGAACAGGTCGCCCTGCGCCGCCTGGTGGAAGGCGAAGTCGACGAGGTCGACCGAGTCGCCCAGCGACATCATGAAGCGCGTCATGGCGGGGTTGGTCACCGTCAGGTTGCGACCGGCCCGAAGCTGTTCGAGGAAGAGCGGGATGACGGAACCGCGCGAGTACATGACATTGCCGTATCGCACGCACGACACGATGGTCTCGGCTCCGCGGTTGTTCAGCCCGAAAGACTGCGCGACCTTCTCCATGAGCGCCTTGCTCATACCCATCGCGTTGACCGGGTAGACGGCCTTGTCGGTGCTCAGGCATACCACCGAGGAGACGCCCGCGTGATCGGAGGCTCGGACGACGTTCTCGGTTCCGATGACATTGGTGCGCACGGCCTCCATCGGGAAGAACTCGCACGACGGCACTTGCTTGAGCGCCGCGGCGTGGAAGACGAAGTCCACGTTCTTGACTGCACGCTCGACACTGCCCGGGTCGCGTACGTCGCCAACGTAGAACCTCAGGCGAGAGTCAGTGAACGCGTGCCTCATGGCGTCCTGCTTTTCTTCATCCCGGCTCAGGATGCGGATCTCCCCGACCTCCTGCTCCAGAAGCCGTCGAGCGACGGTGCGCCCGAAGGATCCCGTTCCTCCAGTGATGAGCACAGACCTGCCCGCGTAGCTATCCGACAACACTCTTACCAATCCTTACTTTGGGTGGTTCGCCTCACGTCGTGAAGAATCCGCTCGATCTTGTCCACTCCCGACGACCTCGAGAGCTCCGACTCGTAAAGAGCGCGCGCACGACCTGACATGGCCGTTCGATCACCAGCCGACATCGCCGAGGCCCGGCGCAGACCATCCGCCAGCGCCTGCGGGCTGCCGGGCGCGCAGGCGATGCCCACGGAATGCGCTTGCACCAAGGCGGCGACGTCACCCTGCACGGTCGTGATGACAGGTTTGCCGGCGGATATCGCCGCCTGGAACTTCGAAGGGATCGTTCCTCGAAAGATCTCCAGATCGAGAAGAGTGACCAACTGGAAGTCGGACATGCGGTGGATCTTGTCCATCTCCTCCGGCGGAACGCGGCCAACGAACTGGACGTTTCGAATGGACAACTCTCTCGCGAGCTTCTTGAGGCGGCTTTCTGCCACCCCCGATCCGACCAGAGTGAGGGTCAGCGATGGTACATCCTCGACAAGCTTGGCAGCCCGGATCACCGTCTCCAGATCCTGATGGTCACCGAAGTTGCCCGCGTACACTACGTTGATCGCGTCCGACCCATCCACACCGCGCAATGCTCCACTCTCACCAGGTTCCGGTGTCGCCCAGTTCCATACGTGATGCGCACGCTCGGCGGGCACTCCTCGATCGATCAGCATCTCAGACATGGATGGTGCGATCGCGATGGTGGCGGAGGCAGTTCGGTAGAGCATCCTGAGCCACGGGTTAAGGATTGCGGCGATTGCGCTCTTCGATCGCTTGCCTCCCGCCATGCTCGAGCCCGTTATCGACTCCGGCCAAAGGTCCTGTATGTGCAGGACGTAGGGGAGCCGGAATATGCGCCTCCAGATCGAAGGGCCGACTGCGGGCGTCATCTGCGTCGCATATACGTACACCACGTCCGCCCGTCTAATCCACCACCCGAACATGGCCGCGGAGACTGCGAAGCTGAAGTAGTTCAGGAAGCGCGCGAGAGCGTTATAGGAATGGCTGATGTACAACGGAACCCGACGGAGTTCGACATCATCCACCTCTGCGACGTCGTTGAATCTCATCCGATACCCATCGAAAATGCGGCCGCTCGGATAGTTCGGGTATCCCGTGATGACACGAACGCTGTGCCCTCGCGAAACGAGCTCCGTAGCGAGCGACTCGGGTATGCGTATCGATTCCGGGGCGTAGTACTGGGTGACGATTGCGATTTTCATGGTCTATCCGGCTGCGTCTCCGTGAGCCGCAGCTTCAGCTCGACCACTCACAGTCCATCGCAGACCCTGCTCGGTCGAATAGGGGGGCGTCCACTCCCACGAATCGTTCGTGCATCCCGGGCGGGTCTCGAGAGACTCAGTGAGTCGACGGACCGCCTCTGTACGCCTGGTCATTCGTGCCAGCCTGCTGAGCCCGGATACTGGGAAGGGGAAGATGAGGCCAGGCACTCCGAACGCCGAGCGAAGCCCGGCGACAAGTTGACCGGTTGAGAGTGCGGTGGCGTCCGACGCAAGAAGTACGGTCACCGAAGGTGCGGGCGTGTCGATCGAGAACCGCAGAGCGTCGGTGAGGTTCCACACGGCCGTCATCGAGCGACGATTGCGCAGCGAGCCGAACGGAAGCGGGATCGGCCGACGCGCGATCGACATCATCGTTCGAAAGTTCCCCCGTACTCCAGGCCCGTAGACCAAGGGAGTCCTGACGATTACCGCTTCGAGGTCAGTCGCGGATGCAAGTTCGGTGAGAGCCTCTTCGGCCTCCGCCTTTGATTGCCCATAGGGGTCCGCAGGGCTGAGCGGCGAGTCAGCCGCGAACGGAACGCTAGCGGTGCTCTCGCCGTTGACCTTGATGGAGCTGAGGAAGACGAAACGACGCACGCCGTGCCGGACGCACGCGCGCGCCAGGTGAACAGTTCCATCCCTGTTGACCCGACGAAACTCCGCCAGCGGGTCCGTCGCGGTGTCGTCCATAACGTGAACCCGGGCAGCAAGATGCACCACTGCGTCGACCCCGTCGAGTAGGCCCTCCCAGCGAGTCGTGCCGTCGATGCTTTCTACTACAGCCTCGATCGCGCCCGCGGGGGCGCTTCCGGGAGTCCGCACAACAGCGACGACCTCGTGCCCCGCTGCCTGCAGGTCGGGCACGAGCCAGCCGCCGACAAATCCCGTCGCCCCTGTGACCAGCACCCTCATCGCGAATCTTCCCGGAAAGAGACCAACTGTCGACCGGTGCGGATCGCACGTTCAGCCAGAGCAACAAAAGCGATGAGAATCACGCCCTGCCCAACCAGCCCGACGACCTCGAACCCGTCGGTCAGCATCAGGGCGCCGAGACCGGAGAGAGCGGCCGCGACAAGGGCATAGACAAGCGCTACGGGCAGATGGCCCCACTGCGCGTCGGAGGAGAGCCTCTGATAGAGATGCTCTCGATGAGCCTCGTACCAGCGGGCTCTCGAGAGAATGCGGCGCGATAGCGTGTAGGCGGCGTCCGTGGCGTGCAGGAGGACGGGGCTGACTGCCACCAGTAGCGGAACGTCAGCGGACACTGCGATCCCTACGCAGCCTGCGACGGCTCCCCCCAGAAGGTAGCTCCCCACATCTCCAAGGAAACGAAGCTGCGGACCGACGTTCCACACGGTGAACGCCCCGAAGGAGATCGCCAGTAGGGCGCCGGCGAAGACGAGCGCTTCGACCCCGAGGAACACGCCGATCGCAGCAAAAAACGTGCCGACGACGACGCCGTGGAGACCCGAGATGCCGTCGACGCCATCCATGAAATTGGCGATGTTGACGTATGCGATGAAGAAGGCCGCGATCGCCACCATCGTCCAGGCGCCAGCCCTGCCGAGAGCCGGCGCGAGCGCGACCGAGAGTCCGATCCCGACAGCCACCTGCAATCCGATTCTCACCACGACCGGCAGTCCGATGATGTCCTCCACGAGCCCGACCAGCCCGATGGCGAGCGAGGCGCCTATCGCAACGATGAGGACCTGATTGTCATCGGAGTCCTTCAGTGCGACCACCAGCGCGGCAGCGAAGGCGCCCCATGGGGCGATCCCCAGCCCGCGAAGTGCCACGCCGCGGTGCGAGGAACGGTGATTAGCAGTGTCCGTGAGCCTGATGGTCCGAAGAATCGGAATGGCCACGAAGGGGAGTACCGCCGACACGATTCCCCCCGTCAATGCCCCGAGAATGACGAGCTCGGTCATTCGACCGCGCCCGGAACGACACGCTGCGGTTCTCGAGCGACGACCGCGCGAAGCCAGGACTCCTCATCGAGGAGCTCGGGGTCGAGTGCAGGGATCGCGGTGTGCGCGATCTTGGGGTGGAAACGACGATCGTCGGACTCACCCTCCGCAACCAGCTCCTCGTGCAGCTTCTCCCCCGGGCGAAGCCCCGTGTACACGATCTCGACGTCGCGCCCCGACATCTCCACCATCCGCTGCGCTACGTCGAGGATCCGGACGGGCTCGCCCATATCGAGGATGAGCACCTCGCCGGGCTCTCCGATGCCGCCAGCCTGCATGACGAGCTGGCACGCCTCCGGGATGGTCATGAAGTAGCGGGTCACGTCCGGATGGGTGATCGTGAGCGGCCCCCCCGACTCGATCATCGAAGTGAAGACAGGCAACATCGACCCTCGGCTGCCGAGCACGTTGCCGAAGCGAACTGATAGGTATGGACGCCCCGTCTCAGCAGCAGCCCACGCGGTCAGGCGCTCTGCGATCCGCTTCGAACGACCGAGCACGCTGGTCGGATTCGCAGCCTTGTCAGTCGAGACATTGATGAACGTCGCAACCTCGGCGCTCATCGCGGCGCGCAGGACATTGAGTGTGCCGAGCACGTTCGTCTTCCATGCCTCGCCTGGGTACTGCTCGAGCATCGGGAGGTGTTTGAGAGCCGCGGCGTGGAAGACAACTTCGGGGCGCCGGTTGAGGAAGAGCGCCTCCAACGACGCGGCATCCCGAATGTCGTTGAGCACTACTTCGTCGGAGTCCAGAAGCCCGTGGCCGTGAATGGTGAGCTGAACTGACTGGAGCGAAGTCTCGTCGCGATCGAGCATGATTAGCTCGGCCGGATTGAAACGTGCGATCTGGTTGCAGAGCTCCGCTCCGATCGAACCTCCGGCCCCCGTCACGAGAACCCGCTTGCCGGTGAGGTAGCCCGCCACGGATTCGATCTCGGTGTCGACTGGATGCCGACCGATGATGTCCTCGATCGCGAGATCGCGCAGGTCACTGATCTTGGAGTGGCCGGCGAGGACCTCATTGAGCGGAGGCAGGACCATGACGTGCATGTCCGCCGCCTCGGCCGCAGCGCTCGCCTGCTGAAGCAGCTCAGCGTCGGCGCGCGCGATCGTGATGATGAGAACGGTCGCGCCCGTCGCGCGCGCAATCAATGTCAAGTCGTCGATCGTTCCAGCCACCGCAACCCCATCGAGCTGCAGGAATCGCTTTGCCGGGTCATCGTCGATCAGCGCAACCGGGCGGTAGGGCGAGTCCCGGTCGAGCTTCATCCGGCGCACCATCGCCTGGCCGACATGGCCGGCCCCGTAGACGACCGCGTTCTCCACCGGGCCCGAGTACTCCATGGCCCGCTCGACGAGATAGCGCTTCGTGTACCGCCCGGCACCCATGATGATGAAAGCGATCGGGAAGGCGATCAGCGGCGTCGACCGCGACAGCCCGAAGAGACCACCGATCGTGAGCACTGCGAGCCAGACGATGACCGTCACCGTGAACGCGGTCGCAACAAGGGCTCGGACCTCGGCGAAGCTGCCGTACGGATGCCGTCCGCGATAGAGGTAGAAACCCCATCCGATCACGAACTGCAGCGTGACGGCGAACAGGATGAGAACAGCGAGCGCGACCCATGGAACTCGCGTGTAGTCGAAGTCGACCCGCAGGAGGCGCGCGGCGAACAGGGCGATGACCCAGGCCAGAGCATCCAGTAGGTACTGGCTGCCGAATCGGGACAGTGGCCCGCGCGAATATGCGTTCTGCATCCGGCGGGTGAGCGAGTCGACTAGGACCATGACGCACCTCCGTCACTCGATCGCTGGATCAGGTCACCCGCCCACAGCCACACCGTGCTCGCCGCCTCGGCGATCGCGATGACGCCGGCGAACTCCGCTGGGGCGATCTCCGTCGGGAGGCATCCGGTAACACTCGACGCGGCTGAGGCTGCGTCTACCTGCAGCACCTGAATTCCTGCGCAGCCGTCTCTGCCCACCGCGGCCGCGATGAAGCCGGCGGATGCGCTGCTGATCGCCTGGACGCCCGGGGAGGGAACGGCGGCCGTCCACGACGCCCCGCCGTCCGACGTCGCCGCCAGGCTCCCGTCTCCGCATAGCACGAGGGCTGAGGCCCCGTCGCGGGCCGCGAGCGAGACGACCGACGGGCACGGTGCAGTCGCTGTCCCCGTCGGCGACTGCACGCGCGAGCGATCGGCCGGGTCGACGAACCAGGCGGCCGCGAGCTCGTCCGGGTACTCCTCGTAGTTGTCGCCCCCGACGAAGGTGCGGATCAGGGTCGGCGCGCAGTCCGTGCCCCTGAGCGCCACCATAGTGGCGACATCGCGCGCCTCCACGACGATGCGCTGAAGGGAGGCCACTCCTGTCGGAGCGGTCGCGTCGGTGTCGCGCCAGTTCGCTCCGCCGTCCGTCGTGAGCTGCGGCGTCGCCGGCGTCTGCGGGCACGGCCCGGTGAGGGCGCGCCACGCTACTTGGGCGTCGAGCGCCGCTAGCACTCGGGTGGCGGGTTCGGGCGCGATCGCTTCCGACTCGGGAGCGGACGAGGCCGAGGGGCTGACGGAGGGCGCGGGAGACGTGGTCTCCCCCGGCTGCGGCGACACGATCGGGACTGCATCCGGCGCGCTCTGCGTGGCCGCCCGGTGGGCGCCCAGAGCCCACGCCACGAGGACGGCGTCCAGTACGAGGAACGCGACGAGCGCGAGCACCGGCCAGAACCGACGCTCGACGCGCCTCTGAGGTCGTCGCGGAGCCGCCATCGTCACTCCCGCGGGGCGCCGGACACGGCGCGGATCGCGCTCGAGATGATGCTCTGCACAGCGGGAACGAGCTGCGCTGCCGACTCCTCGTAGACCTCGTCGCTACGGCGATACGGGTCGATGATGTCGTCGTCCTCGGGCTCCTCTGGGGGCACGGCGATACCGCGCTTGGTCGCCGCGAGCTCGACGAAGAGCCGCAGGCGGTCGCCCGGACCCGAGGGCGCGGCGGTGAGCTCGCGGAGGTCCGAGTCGTCGAGCGCCTCGGCGAGACGCGCGAACTCGCGAATCGTGAATGTGTGGCGGGACGCCCGCGGCAGCAACTCGACTGCGGCGCGGCGGTGCTCGCGCGTCGCACCCAGAACGAGGTCCGCCGAGCGCAGCTCCTCCTTGGAGAGCTGACGCGCGAGATGTACATCCGCGCCCTCTCCAGCGAACCGTCGGGAGAGCGCCTGCGCCTGCTCGGTCATGGTCTCACCGACCAGGGCACCGGACCCGGCGCTGCGGACGCGGACTCCGGGGACCGAGCCGAGACCCGACCGTAGCAGTTGCTCCGCGAGCGGCGAGCGGCAGATGTTGCCCGTGCAGACGGTCAGGATGGTGAAGTCGCTCACGGCTGCTCCATCACGGCGGCGCGGCGCGTCTTCGTCCGACGAGTGGTGTCCGGCTCGACCGACGAGATGTCGCCGTACCCGTAGACGCCGTACCCATACGAATCCGGACCCTTCGAGGGCAGCATCGTCACGATCACGCCGACGAGGCGGCTGCCGATGCTCTCCAGCACCGAGGACGAGCCGCTGATCTCAGCCTTCTTCGTCCGGCCGGACGCGGCGGCGAGCATCGCGCCGCCGGTGAACTTGCTGATCACCGCGGCGTCGGTCACGAGCAGGAGGGGCGGCGCGTCGACGATGACGTAGTCGAACTCGGCGGTGAGCGTCGCGAGCAGGTTGACCATCGCGGTCGACCCGAGCAGCTCGCTCGGATTCGGGGGAATCCGCCCGCTCGGCAGGACGTACAGCGCGGCCCGGCCCCAGCGCTGGATCACGTCGGCGAGCTCCGCGCGCCCGATGAGCACATCCGTCAGTCCGACGCCTCCCTCGATACCCATGTAGTGCGCGACTCGGGGCAGACGGAGGTCACCGTCGACGAGTGCAACTCGTGCGCCCGTATCGGCCAGGGAGATCGCGAGGTTGCAGGCCGTCGTGCTCTTGCCTTCGCCGGGGATGGAGCTCGTCACGACGAAGCTACGCGGACCGCCCTCGACGTTGAGGAACTGGAGGTTGGTGCGCAACGCGCGGAACGCCTCCGCGCGAGGGTTGCGGGGGTCGACGTGGACGACGAGGGGTCGCTTCTTCGCCTCGGGGTCGTAGTTGATCCGACCGATGATCGGCGCATCGGTGACCTGCGCGATGTCATGAGTGGAGTGGATGCGGGTGTCGAGAACCGTCCGCAGGGCCGCGAGGCCGATCCCCACACCGAGACCGATGAGGAGGCCGAGCGCGATATTGAGCGGGACGTTGGGGCTCGACGGGCGCGTCGGTGCGACCGCGTCCTGAACCGTCTGCACGCTGACGGGGCTGGCGCCTTCGCCCTCGGGGCGCTCGAGCTCGTTCACGACGATGTTGGAGAGGCTACGCCCCACCGCGTTGGCGAGGGCCGCCGCGGCCGCCGGCTCATCATCGCTCGCCGTGATCTCGATGAGAACGGTATTCAGGGGCGATGTGGCCGAGACTCGGCCGGCGAGCTGCTGGGGCGTGACGTCCAGCCCCAGCTCGTCGATCACGGGCTGCAGCACGCGCGAGCTGTTGGCGATCGAGACGTAGGAGGTGACCGCCTGACGCGCGAAGCTCGTGCCCTGCACGAGGTCGCTCGTCGTCCCATCACCCGCGGAACGAACGCTGACGTAGAGCTCACTGGTCGCGTCGTAGCGAGGCGTGGACGCGATCGCTCCGATGGCGGCGAAGGCGACGCCGATGAGAGTCGATGCGACGATCAGCATCCAGTTCTTGTGCAGAATCCGGATGTAGTCACGCAGGTCCACTCAGTTCTCCCTTGATGTTCACGAGCAGACAGCTCGTGGTCTCTCGTTCCGTACGCGCCAGTCGAGTCTTTCACACGAAAGCCCCAGCGAGGCCCCCATCAGCCCGCGTCGGCGACCGCCTGTGCGAGGGTCGCGACGTCGTCCGTGCGGAAGGACTCGGCCACGAAGGCGCGAGTCGGGTCATCGATGAGCACGACCGCCTGGTCTCCCACGTACGCGGAGCCGGCGTTGGGCATCGTGAAGAACTCGATGTCGTCTGCTCGCAGGTCGCGAAGCTCAGCAGCCATACCGACGATCGTCTGGGGCGTGAGACCGGCGTCGACCGCCAGGAACGGCGAGATCGACGACACCAGGTCGAAGACCTTGGCGGGGTCGGAGAGCGTCGAGCCGCTGAGGGTCTTCCGCAGCACCGCCCGCAGGAACTCTTGCTGCTGCTGGGCTCGATTGAAGTCGTTGCCGGTCAGCTGCCGCTCACGGACGTACATGAGAGCCCGTTTACCGTTTAGCTCCACCGGTCCGATGCCGAAGTACTCGCCGCGCCTCTGCCACTCGATCGTGTTGTTGACGGTCACGCCGCCCAGGGCATCCGTCATGCCCTTGAAGCCCTCGAAGTCGATCGCCGCGACGTGATCGATGCGCGCGTCGATGAGCTTCTCGACCGTCTGGACGAGACCCGCCGCGCCCTGCTGGCTCCCGAAGGACCAGTTGATCTTCCCCATCGAGCCGTTCGGCTGCTCGACCCAGGTGTCGCGGGGGATGGACATGACGTGCACGTCCTCCCGATCGGCCGAGATGTGAGCGACCATGATGACGTCGGCGAGAGAGGGCCGGACATCATTGACATCGTTCGACCCGAGCTCTCCTCGCGTGTCGGAGCCGACGAGGAGGATATTCATCGCCTCGCCCGCGGGCCCCTCGATGCGCTCGGGCCGGTCGGACTCGACGGGGAAGACATCGGGGAGCGTCGTGACGTTCTGCTGATACGTCGACGTGAGCATGACGGCGTACGCGCCGATCGCGGTGATCACCAGGGCGAGAACGACCCCGATCGCGACCAGTGCCTTTCGCCGACCCGACCAGCGCCGATTGACGGCGCGACGCGGGCGCTGGCGGTTGCCCCTCGTGCTCGTCGGCTCAGTCACCTGACAAGGGTACGCGACCGCCGCTCGACTACTCGCCGCGCGCGCCGCTCAGGGCGTCGACGGCCGAGTCGAGGATGGCGTCGAGCCCGTACGCAGCGGTCCAGGCCAGCGCCTCCCGCGCGCGCGCCACATCGGCGACCACGGCGGCCGGGTCACCCGCGCGTCGCGGCCGGATGACCGGCTCGGGGCCCTCGCCCGTGCGCCGCCGCAGACCCGCGACCACCTCGGCCACCGACGCCCCCGACCCCGTGCCGATGTTCAGCGCGCGGTGCGGCTCGAGCTCCGAGCCTGCTCCCACGAGTGCATCGAGCGCCGCGAGATGGGCCTCCGCGACGTCGAGCACGTGCACGAAGTCGCGGACGCAGGTCCCGTCAGGAGTCGGGTAGTCGTCGCCGAAGATCACGGGCGCCTCGCCCGCCTCGATGCGCTCGAGCGCCATCGGGACGAGATTGAGCACGGCCCGGTCGGCGAGCTCGGGCCAGCCGGCGCCGGCCACGTTGAAGTAGCGCAGGCTCGTCGCCCGCAGACCGTGGGCGCGCGCGGCATCCGCGACGAGCCACTCGCCCGCGAGCTTGCTGCGGCCGTACGGGTTCACCGGCTCGGTGGGCGCGTCCTCCGCGACCACGCCGGCCGCGTCGCCGTACACGGCGGCCGAGCTCGAGAACACGAGCGGCACCACGCCCGCGGCGACCATCGCGCTCAGCACCGCGTGCAGCCCGACGAGGTTCTGCCGGGCGTACCAGAGCGGGCGCTCCACCGACTCGGCGACCTGCTTTCGGGCGGCGAAGTGGATGACGGCGTCGGCGCGCTCAACCCGGAGGATCCTTTCGAGCTCGGCGGGAGCATCCGCTGCCGCCAGGTCGAGCTCGTGGAGCTGAAAACCGACGATGCGGTCTCGGATGCCCGTCTCCAGATCGTCGACCACGATGGGCTCGTCGCCGCGCTCCGCCAGGAGGCGGCAGACGTGCGAGCCGATGTACCCCGAGCCGCCGGTGACGAGAACGCGCATGGCGCCCAGTGTAGGAGGGGCGCTGCAGGCCCAGGCAATCACCGTGGCGAGTAGATGGCACTCTCGAGGTCGTCCGCCAGAGTGAGAGCAACGCGCGTGGCGATGTGGTGCTGGTCTCGGTAGAGCAGAAGATTCCCCATGACCGAGCCACACCGATCGACGTCGCACAAGAAGTCGTTCATGTCCACGGGCTGTCCCCCCGCGGACTCGACGGCAGCTCGCTGCTCCTGCGCAAAAGGCTCGTTGATGGCCCGCTCCCGGGGAAAATCGCAGATGGACGCGTCCCCCACATTCGCCGACAAGCAAAGGGCGGGGGTGCGCGGGAATCGAGGCGTGTCGGCGATCACGACAACTTTCGAACCGGCCGAAAGCCGGTGGACGAGACGCTTGACCGCCTCAGTCCATCGGTCGCCGACAGCAACCCGCGACCCGAACTCGGCGTAGTGCGCGAACGCGGAGATGACGACCGTGTCGGGTTGGCTCTGCTCCAAGAGGCGGATGACCTGCTCCCGCCACTCAGCGCACCCGGTGTCAACAACTCCATTTGTCACGATCTCGACATCGAATGGCGGGCAGCTGGACTTGGTGTGCGATTCGAGCCGCAATCCGCGTGAGGTGGCGATCGCCTCGATCGCAGGGAACCACTGTGCTGCGTGCGAGTCACCGAAGAGGACCACGACCTCGCCGGCCTGGACATCGCCGAACGTGCAGTCCGTCGGCTCGGTCGCGTCCAGCCCGAGGTGGCACCCCGTCGAGTAGATCGAGGGAAGGTCGGCCGGTGCATCGGCCAGGGCCGGGCGTAGATCAGCCGGCACGATCTCCGAGTACAGCGGCCAGGATTCCGTTGCGGGAGGCGGGCCCGCAACCGTCGCGGTCGCCAGGGGCCGCGCAGCGACGGCAGTCTCCACGCCGAGGACAGCGACAATGCTGAGGATGATCGCCGCAGCACTCCCTACGAGCACGACCCTCGGCCCGGGCGTGTCGACGATGGTGGAACGAAGGATTGGCCTCTCGATACCGCGGTGTAATGCCCACGCCACCGGCACCGCCAGCACCGCGAGCGCGACGGACTGCGACAGGGGCAACGGCTCCCCCATCGCGCTGCCGATCACGGGAAGGACCAGCAGCGGCCAGTGCACCAGGTAGAGCGAGTACGAGATTCGACCGGTGAACTGCATCGGCCGTCGGCTGAGCATCCCCCCGGGCCCCAGGCGCCCGGCCGACTGCGCGCCGACGATCACCGCAGCGGCACCCAGCACGGGAACCGCTGCCGCAGCACCGGGAAACACCGTCTGATCGGAGTACATGACGGCTGAGCCGACGATCAGCAGCAATCCGGCCCATGCCAGAAAGGCGGCGAGCAGTTCGGGGATGCGGCGCGCGTGAAGCCCGAGTGCCGCGATCAGTGCACCCGTGCCTAGCTCCCAGGCGCGGGTCCAGGGAGCGAAGAAGCCCCAAGGCTCGTTGTAGTTCGTCACCAGAACCGACGCGCCGAACGACGCGACGACCAGGAGGCCGAGGACGGGCACAAGCAGGTGCGGCGCTCGGCGAGTGATCGACCACAGCAGAAGGAGAAGAATCGGCCACACGATGTAGAACTGCTCCTCGACCCCGAGCGACCAGAAGTGGAGCAACGGAGACGGAGAGTCCTCGGCGAGATAGTCGGTGGCACGATCGGCGAACAGCAGGTTGGGCACGAACACGAGGGACGCGCGCGAGTCGTCCATCACCGGGGGGACGAGTCGTGGTGGCGCTACCAGTGCGACCACGACGACCGTCACGAGAATCACGACGAGTGCGGCGGGGAGGAGCCGCCGAGCTCTCCGCGCATAGAACCGGAGGACCCTCACGGACCCCGTTCGTGAGAGCTCGGACAGCAGATGATTCGTGATGAGAAAACCGGACAGGACGAAGAAGACGTCGACACCGACGTATCCCCCCGAGATGAGAGGGATTCCCGCGTGGTACGCGACCACGAGCACGACCGCGACCGCCCGCATCCCCTCCAGGTCAGTGCGAAACGGCAATGCCTGATCGACGCGCAGCTCCGTGCGTCGTTGTGGTGGCGCATCCATCACAGACTCGTCGCGGGTCACGGGTCGACTGTAACGGGGCGGGATGTGTCAGCAGGTCACGAGGCGCGCGGCATTGGCATTGAGGACGCTCGTGCCGCCGAAGAGGACCAGCCGCTCGGCCTGCACCCGCACGATGTCGTCGTTCACGCCGGGAGCCACGCAACCCACCGGCGCGATGTACATCGGCGCTCCCCGCAGCCCGGCGAGCACGCTGCCGGCGAGCGCGTCGGGGAAGTTCGTCCCCGACGCGAGGTAGACCGTGGGGGCCGTGCCGACGGCGTCGGCGTTGATCGCGAGCGAGGTTCCGTAGCGGTCCTTGCCGGCGAGGCGACGCACCGTGTCGGCGACCGTCTTCAGGGAGTTCTCGATGCCCGAGCTCACGACGCTCGGCCCGCCCGCGATGCGGGCCTCGGAGACGCCCAGGCCGGTGAGCGCCGTCGCCGTCGCCGCATCGACGGCGGCGTCCGTGCCCTTGACGAGGATGACGGGTGCGCCCACACCGACGCCCGCCGCGCCCGCGGAGAGCGCGTCGGGGAAGCTCGAGCCCGTCGCGATGTAGGCGATCTCGGCTCCGGTGCGGAAGGCCTTCTGCGCGATGACGCGGGAGGTCTCGTACCGGTCCTTGCCCGCCCAGCGCTCGACGCGCGCGGTCTTGGCGAGCTCCGTCACGACCGCGCTCGACACCATGGATGCGCCGCCGACGACGATGATCCGGGTCGGGGCGAGGCGGGCGAGCTCGGTCTTCGTCGCCGCGGGAAGCGCCTTCGCGTCGGTGAGGAGGAGCGGAGCGTCGAGCAGTCCTGCGGCCGGCCCGGCGCTGAGCGCGTCGGGGAACGACAGGCCGTTCGCGATGAGAACCGTCGACGACCCGGACGGGAAGGCGTCCTTCGAGATGCGGGCGGCCGTGTCGTACCGGTCGGAGCCCGCGATGCGGCTGGCCGAGAGCTCGATCCACGAGCCCGTGGCGGCCGATGAGGCCGAGCGCTGGCCCCAGCGGCCGACGAGCGAGTAAGTGTGGCGCCCGGGGCCGAGATCCCTGATGTCGACCGACCACGAGCCGTCGTTGGCGACGGCCGCGGTCCTCTTCGCCCCGCCGTCGATCACGACCTCGACGCGGTGGCGCGAGCGGCCCGCCGGAAGCGTGCCGCGCAGCACGTCTCCCGAGAAGACGGTGTCGTTGCCCGCGAACGAGCTGACGGTCGGGCGGTTCACCGCGATGAGCGGCTCCCAGGCAGCGCCGTAGAGGCTGTTGGCGCTCGCGACGGTCGAGGACGGAGAGTAGAGCGGCGTGAAGAGGCCGAGCAGCTGAGGAGAGTTCGGGCACATGCTCGGCGCGGAGCCGACCGCTGAGGTCACCCCGACGGCGGTCGCGCCGACGACCGCGGCGCCCCCGCTGTCGCCGGAGCCCACACGGATGCAGACCGCGATGCCGTCGATCGTGTAGGCAGACGGGCTCGCCGGGTCTCCGACGATCTGGTCCTCGATGATGCCCTGCACGACGCCGCAGGTCCATCCGGTCGTGCTGCCCGACTTGCAGAGGGTCACGCCCGGAGTCGACACCGCGGCCGCGTCGCGCACCGCGAGGGGGGCCGAGGCGAGCGGGGCGCCGGTGCCGCCGCCCCAGGTCAGCACGCTCGGCCGCGGGACGACGTTCGCGTTGCTGACCGCGATGAGCCCGGTATCGAACCCACCGCCGGCACGGTAAGAGTTCGCGACGGGCAGCCCGATCGACTCGCCCAGGATGCCCACCTGGTTCGGCGCGCTCATCGTCATCATCCGGCGCGCCACCGTCGACTGACCGAGGCAGTGACCGGCGGTGATGACCTGACGCGCGCCCGAGACGGGCTCTATGCCGGCGAAGCCGACCGAGCATCGAGCGCCCGTGGTGCCCGAGTCGTAGTAGTACGGCGCCCCGGCGTGCAGGTCGACCGTGGGGTCGAAGACGATGCCGCTGAGATCCAGCTCGGGCACGGGCTCGGTGGTCGCCTCGACGCCGAGCTCGTCCGCGCGCGCGACGTCGGCCGCGGTCGCGACCGTGACGACGAGGGCGCCGTCATCGATCTGCGAGCCGGTGACATCGACATCCGCCGCCTCGAGAGCCGAGACGATGTCGAGGCCGCGGACGGCGAGGTCGGCGTGGGCCAGGTACTCCGCCCCCGTCAGCCCGACATCGCGCGACAGCGCCTGCGTGAGCGCCGCCGGCAGCGCACGGGCCTCCTCGCGGAAGGCGGCCGGGTCGGCGAACGGCGGCGTGATCACCGGCGGGCGGGCGGTGGAGGGAAGGCCGACACCGGACACGGGCGGCTGGGGCCTGGCGAGCGCGGGCGACGCACCCAGCGGCGCCAGGAGCGCGACGGCCGCGACGACGACGCCGGGGATGAGCGCGCGCATCAGCACTGCTGGAAGTCGTAGACCGGCTGGCCGAGCACTCCGCTGCCGCCGACGAACGAGACCTTGCCCACCTTCGCCTCCACCATCGACCTGACCGAGACCACGGGCAGGCACTGCGGGAGGGAGAGCACGAGCGGCGACTTGGTCGCACCCGCCACAGCGGCGGCGCTCAGAGCATCGGGGAAGTCGAGTCCGCTCGCGACGTAGGCGCCCGCGGCGCTCGGGAAGGCGAACTTGTTGATCGCGGCCGCGGTCTCGTAGCGATCCGCGCCTCCGTAGCGGGCGACCGAGGCGATGCCCGTCGCCGTGCGGATCGACGTGACGTACGCATCGCTCACCGCCGACGCCCCGCCGGCGACCACGAGTGCCGTGGTCTTGAGCGCCGTGAGCGTCTCGAGCGTCGCCGCGTCGGCCGCCGTCGCCCCCTCGGGGACGAGCAGCACGGGCCCGCCGAGCGCTCCCGCCGCCGCACTCACGGCCAGCGCATCGGGGAAGTCGGCGCCGCTCGCGAGGAAGACGCGCGCCGCGCCGGTCGGGAAGCTCGCGAGCGCGATGTTCCGAGCCGTCTCGAAGCGGTTGGCGCCCGCATCGCGTCGGATGCTCGGCGCGAGCGTCGCGAGACGGTCGTAGACCGCGGGGCTGACGACGCCCTCGCCGCCGACCACGACGATCGACTGCGGGGCGAGTCGACGGATCTCCGCCTCGACCTCGGCGGGCAGGGCCGTCGAGTCGGTGAGGAGGAGAGGAGCCTTGACCATCGCGGCCGCGGGCGCCGCGGCGAGGCCGTCGGCGTAGAAGGATCCGACGGCGACGTAGACCGTGGCCGCGCCGGTCGGGTAGGCGGCGGCCGACAGCGCGACCGAGGTCTCGTACCGGCTGTCGCCCGCGGAACGGGTCCGCTGAACGCCCGACGGCATGAGCCCGGTCGGGTTGCCGAACCAGTCGGTGTAGTAGCGCCAGAAGTTCCGGTTGCCGTAGGACGAGCACGCGTCACCGGTGCCGTAGAGGTTCTTGAGCGAGGCGGCGTTCGGCGTGTACGGCGTGTAGTTGTAGAGGCCCGCGGTCGCCGCGTTCTTGATGTTCAGCGTGACCGAGCTGCAGGTCGGAGGGCTGACCACGAAGGAGTTCGGGTGGTAGAACACCGACTGCTGCCCGATCTGGTGCTTGAATGACTTCGGGCTGAGGCGGTAGCGCTGGAACTGCGCGGCCGCGGTGTAGACCTGGTTGAAGAAGCCGTAGTACAGCGAATCGCACGGGGCCGTGTCCGGGCATCCGTACCCCATGGCGACGCGGATGGCGCGGTCGCTCGGAGCGGAGCTCGTGATGATCCCCTGCTCCTTCTGGAGCGTGACGAGGAGGGCCTTGGCGCTGATGCCGCACGCGACCTGAACCTTGAAGAGGATCCGAGCAGCCGACTCGTTGGCCGCGCCCGTGTACTCGGCGCAGCGCGTGGTGGCCGCTCGGGTCGTCGTGGTCTGCGTGAAGACATCCAGGCAGTTCGAGTTGCTGCAGGGGTTGCCCTTGGAGAGCAGGAACGCCTGGATCTCAGCCTCGGTCATCGCCGCCGTGTTGTAGAACAGGTAGTCGCTGATCAGGTAGCCGGGGTCGAAGTCGCGGATGTCGGCCGCCTGCGCCGGCGCGCTCGGTGCGATGGCGGTCAGCAGCGAGCCGGCGAGCGCGGCGGCGAGCAGGCCGCCCAGAGCGCGTCGCAGAAACCCGGTGCGACTGGTGCGGTCGCCGACGACACGGCGACGAGAGAAGTGCACGTTCACGAGAAGCCCCCCTGAGACGCATCCCCCCCGGACGCGAGCTCCCCCCCAGGGTAACCCGAGCCTGCGAAATCGCCCATAGTTCCGAGGGCCCGGAACTGGACCCTATTCGGGGGGTCGCAGGAGGACCCGATCGATCGTCTCCGCCGTCAATCGGCCGTCGTGGACGGCTCGCGCGAAGGCGGGGCCCTCTGCGGCCGTGGCCATCGCACCCTCCCGATCGCGCGCGATGCCGCGCAGGCGGTCCTCGAGAGTGGCCGGGGTGGCCGACACCATGGGAAGGCGGAGGCCGGTGCGGTTCAGGACTGCGTCGACGGTGTGCTCGTGGAGGTGCGCGATGACGAGCCGGCCCGCCGCCATCGCTTCGACCGAGACGGCCGAGTAGATGCCCATGCGGAACTGGTCGAGGACGACGTCGGCGGCGGCGAAGTTCTCCGGCATGCGCTCCGCCGGGACTCCCTCGAATCTGCGGTACTCGATCACGCCCTCCGCATCGAGCCGGCGCAGCACCGGCTCGATGAGGTCGGTGCCCTTCACGACGCGGTTGGTCGGCGCGTGGGCGACGACGAGGCGAGGCCGCCGCAGAGCGGGCTCGTCGGCCGCCCACAGCTCCGGGTCGACGACGAGCGGCGTCCAGTGCGCGCCGGGCCAGTCGAGGAGGAGATCGGGTGTCGTGACGAACACCGGAGCGTCGACCTCGGCGAGAAGCCGACGGTACGCGGCGCTGCGCTCGGTGAGCGTGGGGATGGCATCCCACCCCTCATCGCGGAACGGCGACCACTCGTCGATCGCCCGATGACGGTCGGGCTGCCGCAGCTCGCTGCCGTGCGCGAGATGCGCGATGCGGACGCCGCGCGCGCGGAGCGCCGCGATCTCATCCCCTGTGCGCCCCCCGAACATCGTGCCGAACTGCGGCCGGCCCGACTCGACGATCGCGTGGGTGAAGCGGGTCGCCTCAGCGAAGTGGCGTCGCCGCCACGGCGCGGACAGAGCCGTCAGCTCGGAGCGGATGCGGGCGTCGGCCGAGAAGCCGAAATCCCTCGCGAGCGAGATCTGCAGCGACCGGGCGCCGACCCCGTCGAGCCCCTCGAGAGCGCGCGCGAAGCTCCACCCCTGGCCCGCGGCGTTCGAGGGGGCGATCAGGACTCTGACCGGCTGATCAGGCACCCCGAGCGGCGGCGGGAGCTCGGCAGCGTCGTAGCGGAGCCGTCCGCGCTTGAGCGGGGCCCCTGCTCGCGCCGGCAGGAGATCCGTCAGGCGATCCAGCGCTCGGCCCACGGCGCCCAGCACGGTCATCGCCCGCCCTCCGCTCGGCGACGACCCGCCGCTGATCGCACGAATGAGGCGGCCATCATCCGCAGCGGCGCCTCGCGGTGGAGTACTCGCGCCGGCGATCGCGTGAGGAGCGTGGAGGGCCGACCGAAGGCGCGGCGGGCTCGGGCGAGGGCGAGCAGGCGCCGGGCATCCGCCCCCGAATCGGCGGGGAGGGCGTCGAGAACGCGGCGATCCGCGATCGACATCGCCTCGATCGCATTCGGGGCTGCGGCGCGGATGCTCGCCACGAGCCGCGCGAGGGCGTCGCGCTCGCCGCTCGACCACTGGGCCGGGTCGGGGCGGTTCACGAACTCGCCGAGCACGTTGATGCGCAGCAGCTTCGCCCCGAGCGCGTCACGGGCGGCTGACGGCAGCGCTCGGAACCAGCGGTCGTCGAGCACCTCGTCGATGAAGGCGAGCGCCTCGCCGATGGGTCGCGGGGCGAACGTGACGCGGTCGCGGGCGTCGTCGTGCACGACGTAGGCGGGGCCGTCGTCGAGGGCGATCGCGGCGCCCGAGAACCAGAGTCGCGCGGAGAAGAGGACGTCCTCTCCCTGCGGGAGGCCGCCGCCGAAACGCAGCGCGCCGACGAGTGCGCGGCGGAGCAGCCCGAGCGGAGCGCTGCGGTAGGCGAGCCGATCGCGGGCGCCGTCGAGGCCGG
>NZ_JAUSMI010000111.1 GCF_030645145.1 Microcella sp.
AGCACGACGGAGCGCCCGCCGAGCGCGCGCACGACCGCGGGCTCGGCGCGGTCGCGCGTGCGCTCGGAGAGGGAGCGCGTCTTCTGCGCTCCCGCGTCCGGCTCGGGCGCGAGGGCGAGGGCGCGCGTCGTCGCGAGCCCGGCTCGACGGGCGAGGAGTTCCACGGGCTGGAAGCCGCGGCGACGGAGCGCGGCGGGCGAGCCGGGCACGGGCACGAGGAGCGCGCCGCGGGCCCCCGGCTGCGCGTAGGCGAGCTCGAGGGCCGCGAGCAGCGGCGCGCGGAGCGGGCGCGCGAGCTCGGTCCGGCCGTTCTCCTTGAGCGCGAGGATGGCCGCGCGAGCGGTGCCCTCGTAGGCGATGCCCGCCGCGAGCGGCACCGACCAGCCGGGTGCGACGTCGAGCTGCGCTGTGCGGGGGTCGGGGGCCAGCTGCGCGGCGCATGCGGAGCACAGCGCGCGGTCGGGGGCTCCGCATCCCGCGCAGTCGACCGGGGCGACGAGAGCCGCGGCGTCGAGCAGTGCGGTGCGGAGAAGACCGGCGAACCGATCGCTCGGTCGGGTCGTCATCGGCTCAGGGTGGACGAGTCGAGCACGGTGCGGGCGGGATGCGACCGCGATCGGGGGTCCGCGCGCGACCCGCCGGATGGGGAGGAGTCGCGCGAGCGGCGGAGCGGCGCTACTGCTGCACGCCGAGGAATACGGCGCGCGCGCCCGTGCTCTGCCAGCCCGATCCCCGCGGCTCGAGGACGACCCCGTCGATCGTGAGGGCGCGCAGGCCGTCGGCTCCGCCGTTGCCGCCGACGAGCTGCACGGCGTCGGCCGGTCGACCGAGGGAGCGCGACCGGCCGCCGATCTCGAGCAGCTGCGCGAGGGCGCCGTCCGCGTCGGAGAGGAGCGCGGCGACCCGCACCTCGTCGACCCAGGCAGCGTCGATGGGGGTGCCGTCGGCGATCGGGAGCTCCTCGAACTGCCCGAGCCTGACCGGCACGTTCGAGGCGACGTCGCGGATGATCGCGGCGACCACGAGGCGCGGGCCGCTGCCGCCGTCGAGGAGGAGCAGCACGCGAGCGTCGTCGCGCGAGACGTCGATCGAGACGACGCGATCACCCGATGCGATGGGCGCCTCGACCGCGTGGACGGTGCCGTTGAGCTCGGTGGCGCGGATGCCGCCGGCTCCGCTCGCGGTCGCCGTCCAGAGGAAGCTGTAGCCGTCGACGCTCGGCGCGACGAGCCCGGGGCGCGCATCGAGGAGGGCGGCGGGGACCTCGCCCGTCCGCACCGACCAGACGCCCGCGTCGGTGAGGGCAGCCGCGAGCGTCCCGCTCGGGCCGAGCGTCACGGCCGTCGCGCCGAGCTCGATGACGCGGTCGCTGAGGATTCCGACCGGCTCGACCCCGGATGCGCCGAGGAAGCCGAAGCCCTCCTCCGTGCGGACGAGGAGGCGCGCGTCGACCTGCGGCGGCACGTCGAGCCCGAGCGGCCCGTCGGCGACCTGGACGGGGTTCTGATCGACGGTGAGCTGCACGCTCGCGACGTTGCTCACGTTGCGCAGGCTCGCCTCGAGCTGGCGCTTGAGCGCGCGGCGCTGCGCATCGTCGATCAGCAGCACTTCGTCGGTGAGGTCGACCTGCGCGACCCCGCCGGTCACGGTGACGAGGGCGGCGAGCGCGGTGCCCTCGGGGACGGCGGAGACGACCGCGCCCTCGAGCCAGCTCGTCGGGGTCTCGAGCACCGCGCGCACGATGCGCGACGCGACCTCGGCCCGGGTGGGGAACCAGCGGAGATCCGGGACGAGGTTCTGGAAGGCCGGGTCGTAGTAGTAGACGGAGTGCTGGCTGAACGCCGACGGGAAGGCCTGCTGGGAGATGAGGATGCCGTCCTGCAGCTCGGCGATGCGCCACTCCCCCTCCTCCTCGACGAAGCGGAACGGCGCGAGCTCCTGCGGCCCCTCCCCCGCCGCGCTGTAGCGACCGAGACCGTCGACCTCGGCGCTCACGGCGGCCGTGTACGACAGCGTCGCGTCATCGACGCGCGCGACGACGCCCTCCCGGCTGCGCACGAGGGTGCCGGCGTAGGGGTTCCAGTCCTGCTGCGCGTCCTCTGCGAGGTACTGGCGGGCGATCCGGTAGTTGTTCTGCGAGGCGGTCGTCGCGGCGAGGAAGCCGGCGAGGATCTCCTCCTGGCTCGCCCCCTCGGCGGGCCCGGAGGGCAGGAAGTCGAACTCCGCGTCGATGTTCTCCTCGACCTCGCCGCCCGGCTGGACGGGGCCGCTGAACGGCACCTGCACGCACGCGGCGAGCAGGATTGCAGGCAGGACCGCGGTCAGCGCGAGCCAGCGGCGGCGCAGCCGACCGCACATGGGGCGCTCAGTCATCGCGCCCCCCGCTCTCGGCGAGCGCCGCGTCGAGCGGGTCGACCGGGGGCAGCTCGATGGGCGAGCCCGTGAGCGGCTGCCCGGGCCGACGGGGCAGCGTCAGTCGGAAGCACGAGCCCTCGCCCTCGACCGACCACACATCGAGCGTGCCGCCGTGGAGGTGCGCGTCCTCCGTCGCGATCGCGAGCCCGAGGCCCGTCCCGCCGGTCGAGCGCTGACGCGACGGGTCGGCGCGCCAGAAGCGGTCGAACACGCGCTCGAGCTCCTCGGGGCTCATGCCGATGCCGTAGTCGCGCACGGCGATCGCGACGGCGTCGGCGTCGGAGTCGACGTAGACGACCACCGGGCGGCCCTCGCCATGATCGACGGCGTTGCCGAGCAGATTCTGCAGGATGCGGCGGAGACGCCGCGCATCGGCGTCCGCCTCGAAGTACCCGCCCGGCGCGACGAGCCGCAGCTCGCTGCCCTTCTCCTCCGCGAGCGGGCGGATGCCCTCGAGCGAGTCCTCGACGAGGCGCACGAGGTTCGTCGGCTCGATGTCGAGCTGGGCGGCGCCGGCGTCGAAGCGGCTCATCTCGAGCAGGTCGCCGAGCATGAACTCGAAGCGCTCGACCTGCGTGTGGAGGAGCTCGGCCGTGCGCGCGGTCGCCGGGGCGAACTGGTCGCGCTGGTCGTACAGCACGTCGCCCGCGAGCCGGATCGTCGTGAGCGGCGTGCGCAACTCGTGCGAGACGTCGGAGACGAAGCGCTGCTGCACGCGCGAGAGGTCGGCGAGCTGGGTGATCTGGCGCTGCAGGCTGTCGGCCATGCGGTTGAACGATCGCGCGAGGGTCGCGATGACGTCCTCGCCCTTCTCGGGGATCCGCTCCTCGAGCTGGCCGGCGGCGAGCTTCTCCGCGGTGTCCGCGGCGACCCGCACCGGGGCGATCGCGAGGCGCACGACGAAGAACGTGACGAGGCCGATCGTGAGCACGAGCAGGAGGGAGCCGATCACGAGCGTCTGCTGCACGAAGTCGAGGGTCTGCTGCACGTCGCGCACGTTGTAGACGAGGTAGACCTCGTACTGCCCGGCCGTCGGCACCTCGATCGCGCCGCCGACCACGATGCCGGGGTCGACGCCCGCTGCGGTCGTGAGGGTGACGGCCTGCGCGTAGACCGACCCGTCGCCCTGGGCGACCTGCTCCTTCAGCTCGGGCGAGATCACCGAGATGTCGAGCTCTCGACTCGTGACCGACTGCATGATCTGCGCCGTCGACTGGCCCTCGCTGCGGAGGATCGCGTACTGCGTGCCTCCGGGGTTGGAGGACGCGGTGCGGATCGTCGTCTGCGCGGTCGAGTTCGCCGTCTCGAGGTCGACCGTGCCCGTCTGGGTCACGGACGAGTCGAACAGCCGCTGCGCGCTCGCGGTCGCCTGGCGCGCCTCCGTGAGCACCTGCTGCTTGCGCGCGTCGTAGAGGTTGGTCGCGATGCTCAGCGACATGTAGCCCGAGATGATCGTGACGGCGACGGTCGTCAGCGCGACGGTGATCGCGACCGTCCGCAGCTGCAGGGACGTGCGCCACAGCCGCCGGGCCCGGGCGAGCCAGTCGCGCCAGTCGAGGGGCGGCATGGGATCAGAGCGTGGCGCCGGCCCGGTAGCCCACGCCTCGCACGGTCATCACGATGCGCGGCTCGTCCGGGTCGAGCTCGACCTTGGCGCGCAGTCGCTGCACGTGCACGTTCACCAGGCGCGTATCGGCCTTGTACTGGTAGCCCCACACCTGCTCGAGCAGCATCTCGCGCGTGAACACCTGGTTGGGCTTCATCGCGAGCGCGAGCAGCAGGTCGAACTCGAGCGGAGTGAGCGAGATGGACTGGTCGCCGCGCTTGACCTCGTGCGCGGTGACGTCGATGACGAGGTCGCCGATCGGCAGGGTCGAGACGGCCGCCTCGGGCGAGGGGCGCAGGCGCGTCTTGATGCGCGCCACGAGCTCCTTGGGGTTGAATGGCTTGACGACGTAGTCGTCGGCTCCGCTCTCGAGGCCCTGCACGACATCCGCCGTATCGGACTTCGCCGTGAGCATGATGATGGGCGTCCCGCTCTGCTCGCGGATCGCACGGCACACCTGGATGCCGTCCATGCCCGGGAGCATGAGGTCGAGGAGGACGAGATCGGGCTTCGACTCCTCGAACGCCCCGACCGCTTCCGCGCCGTCGTGCGAGAACGAGACGTCGTAGCCCTCGCCGCGGAGCACGATGCCGATCATCTCGGCGAGCGCGGTGTCGTCATCGACGACGAGGATGCGCGGGGTCATGGTGCTCTCGGGCCCTCCTTGGCCGATCCGGGGCGCCTCTCGAGCGAACCCGAGGGGTGTTCGCTACAGCCTAGACGAGTGTGACAGCATACGTTCGTCAGGGAACGACCACGGCGTGAAGGACGCGAGACGATGACCGACAGCCCCGCGTGGCAGTCCCCCGGAGCCTCAGCCGCTCCCGTTCCGCCGAGCGGCGAGTCCCCGTGGCACGCGGCCGAGACCGGCCCCGCCCTCCCCCCTCCCGCAGCGGGCTGGGCGCCGCCGCCGCGACCCGGGCTCATCCCCCTGCGGCCCCTCGACTTCGGCACGATCTTCGGCACGACCTTCCGGGTCCTCCGTCGCAACCCGCGACCGGTCTTCGGCGTCGCGATCGGGCTCACGACCCTCGTCACCTTCCTCGCCGGCGCGGTCGTCACGGTCGTCGTCCTCCTCGGCACTGACCGCATCGCGCGCGCGGCCCCGGAGGACATGGAGGCGATCGCGATCGGCACGGGCGCGGTCATCCTGATCTCGGCGCTCCTGACCGCGGCGCTCACGGTCGTCGCCGGCGCGCTCCTGCAGGGGGTCATCGCGATCGAGGTCGCGAGCGCATCCCTCGGCGAGCGCCTGACGTTCCGGCAGCTCTGGGCGCGCGGTCGGGGCCGGTGGGGCGCTCTCGTCGGCTGGTCCCTCCTGCTGAGCGCCGCCCTCACGGCGGCGATCGTGATCCTCGTCGCGATCATCGTGCTCATGGTGTCGATCGGCGACGTCGGCGGCATCGTCGCCGGCGTCCTCATCGGCATCCTCGGCGGACTCGGCATGGCGGTCCTCGCCTCCTGGCTGTGGATCAAGCTCCTCTTCGTCTCGCCCGCGCTCGTGCTCGAGCGCCGACCGCTCCGCGACGCCGTGCCCCGGTCGTGGCGGCTCGTCGTCGGCCGCTTCTGGCGCACCTTCGGCATCATGCTGCTCCTGTCGGTCGCCATCCAGACCGCCGCGAGCGTCGTGACCGCGCCGTTCAGCCTCGTCTCCGGATTCGCCGGCGCACTCGTCAACCCGACGGGCGACCTCACGACCGATCTCGGCTTCCTCATCGGCGTCAACGTCATCGCGATCGCGCTGAGCGCCGTCGTGGGAGCGGTCGGTGCGGTCCTGCTCTCCGCGGGGGCCACGCTCCTCTACGTCGACGCCCGCATGCGCGACGAGGGGCTCGATCTCGACCTGCAGCGCACCGTCGAGGCCCGGGCGACCGGCGCGAGCACCGACGACCCGTTCCTGCCCGCTCGGTCGTGACGCCCCGCCCGACCGCCCCGATGCTCACCGCGCCGCTCGAGCCCGACGCCGACGAGGCGCGCAACCTGCTCCTCGACGAGCTCGCGAAGCTCGAGTACGCGCAGGCCCAGCCGACGTGGTTCGACCTGCTCACCCAGTCGATCATCGAGTGGTTCGCGGGCCTGCAGTTCGGCGGCACGGGCGGCCTTCCTCTCGGCGTGCTCATCGTCGGTGCCGTCCTGATCGCGCTCGCGGTCGTCGTCGCGCTCCTCATCTACGGTCTGCCCCGTTGGCGCCGCCGCTCGCAGGTGCGCGACGACCTCTTCGGCGAGAGCGACGCGCGTTCGGCGCGCGAGCTGCGACGGGATGCCGCGGCGGCGGCCGCGCGCGACGACTGGCGCACGGCCATCGCCGACCGCTACCGGGCGATCGCGCGCTCCCTCGACGAGCGGACGCTCGTCGCGCTGCTCCCCGGCACGACCGCCCACGCGGTCGCCCGGCAGGCGGCCCGGGCGTTCCCCGACGCCGGCTCCGAGCTCGAGGCGGCCGCCGACCTCTTCGACGGCGTGCGCTATCTCGCCCACGAGGGCGACCGCGCCGGCTACGAGCGGGTCCGCGAGCTCGACGACCGGCTCTCGCGCGCCACTCCCCTGCTCGAACAGGCCGCGAGCGGCGCCCATCTCGTCGAGGCTCCGCGGTGACGGCGACGGCACCCGCAGGGCCCACGACGTCCACGACAACGGGCGTCGTGACCGGCGCGCCCCTCGGCACGGCGGCCGAGGTCGTCACGCCGACCGTTCGCCGCACGCTCCGCCGCGCCCTGTTCTGGATCGTGCTCGTCGCGCTCCTCCTCGCCTTCGCCGCGGTCTACGGCCTGACCACCCGATCGACCGCGGAGGCCGACCGCTTCGCCGCCGACGAGGCGGCGCCCGCCGGGTCGCGCGCCCTCGTGGAGGTGCTGCGCGACTCCGGCATCGACGTCGTGACGGCGGACACGCTCGACGCGGCCCTCGCCGCGGTCGATGACCCCGCGACGACGACGCTCGTCGCCGCCGACCCGCGAGCGGTGCTCTCAGCCGACCAGTGGAGCGCCCTCGACGGCGCGGCCGCTTCGCTCGTCCTCGTCGAGCCCCCCGCCCTCGCGGTCGGCGCTCTCGCTCCCTCGATCGCGCCCGGCGTCCCGTCCCTCGGCGGCGTCCGAGACGAGGCCGGATGCTCCCTCCCTGCCGCGCAGCGCGCCGGGTCGATCACGACCGACGGCGTCGGCCTCGACGCCGCGGGCGCCGCCGCCACCGGAGACGCCGTCGAGGTCTGCTTCCCGGGCGAGGAGGGCGAGGGCGGTGCGGCCCTCGTGTCGCTCGACCAGCCGGCGGGGGGCGACCTGCACCTGCTCGGCGCGGGCGGCGTCGTGCAGAACGGTCTCATCGGGCGGGAGGGGAACGCCGCGCTCGCGCTCGGGCTCGCGGGCGAGCATCCGCGCCTCATCTGGTACGTCGCGTCGACGGCCGACGTCACCCACGGCGCGACCGGGCTGTCGGAGCTCTACCCGGGCTGGGTGAATCCGATCGCGTGGCTCGCCCTGACCGTCGGACTCGCCGCCGCCGTGTGGCGCGGCCGCCGCCTCGGGCCCGTCGTGATCGAGAATCTGCCCGTCGTCGTGCGCACGACCGAGACGATGGAGGGCCGCGCGCGCCTCTACGCCCGCGAGGGCTCGCGACTGCGGGCGCTCGACGCGCTGCGGGTCGGCACGCTGCGACGCCTCGCCGAGGGGCTCGCCCTGGGCAGCGCCGCCGGCCTCGACGACATCGTCACCGCCGTCTCGGGCATCGCGGGCCGCGACCGCGCCGGGCTGCGCGCGCTGCTCGTCGACCGCGAGCCCCGTGACGACGGCGAGCTCGTCGCGCTCTCGGACGAGCTGCTCGAGCTCGAGCGCCTCGTCCAGCGCCGCGTCGCCCTCGCCGACGAGGGCGTCGACGGCCGCCCCGACGACCGCTCCGAACCGACCACCCGATAAGAGGAGAACACCATGGACAGCGACCTGCGGGCATCCTTCGCGAGCGTGCGGAGCGAGGTGGGCAAGGCCGTCGTCGGTCAGGATGCGGCCGTGAGCGGCCTCATGGTCGCGCTACTCGCCAACGGGCACGTGCTGCTCGAGGGCGTCCCGGGCGTCGCGAAGACCCTGCTCGTGCGCTCGCTCAGCCACGCGCTGAGCCTCACGACGACGCGCGTGCAGTTCACTCCCGACCTCATGCCGGGCGACGTCACGGGCTCGGTCGTCTACGACGCGAAGAACGGCGACTTCGAGTTCCGTCGGGGGCCGGTCTTCACGAACATCCTGCTCGCCGATGAGATCAACCGCACGCCCCCGAAGACGCAGTCGGCGCTGCTCGAGGCCATGGAGGAGCGCCAGGTCACCGTCGACGGCACGACCCACCCCCTGCCCGAGCCGTTCGTCGTCGCCGCGACGCAGAACCCCGTCGAGTACGAGGGCACCTACACGCTCCCCGAGGCGCAGCTCGACCGCTTCCTGCTCAAGCTCGTGCTCGACCTCCCGGCGCGCGACTCCGAGATCGAGGTGCTGCAGCGCCACGCCGACGGCTTCAGCGCGCGCGACCTCGCGGCCGCGGGCCTGCGACCCGTGCTCGGAGCCGAGCAGATCGCCGCCGCCCGGGCATCCGTCGCGCAGGTGGGCGCGACGCCCGAGCTGCTCGCCTACCTCGTCGACCTCGCGCGCGGCACGCGCCAGAGCCCGTCGGTGCGTCTCGGCGTGAGCCCCCGCGGCACGACGGCGCTGCTCGCCGCGACGAAGGCGTGGGCCTGGCTCTCGGGGGCCGAGGCGATCACGCCCGACCACGTGCAGCAGATGATCCTGCCCGTGTGGCGGCACCGCATCGGCCTGCGCCCCGAGGCCGAGCTCGAGGGCGTCTCGGCCGACACGATCCTGCGCTCGGTCGTGCAGCAGACCCAGGTCCCGCTGTAGCCATGGCCGTCACGGGGTGGTTCGTCGCGCTCGTCGCTCTCGGCGTCGTGCCCGTCGTGCTGCTCGCGAACGGGTGGGCGTACGTGGGCTGGGTCGCCCTCTGCCTCGTGCTCATGGCGGTGGATGCCGCGCTCG
Organism: Microcella sp.; assembly: GCF_030645145.1. Lineage (GTDB taxonomy): Bacteria > Actinomycetota > Actinomycetes > Actinomycetales > Microbacteriaceae > Microcella. Next base: position 9,031 of record NZ_JAUSMI010000111.1, read on the forward strand.
CGGCCTCCCCGCGCGCCGCATCGCTCGCGCGGTCGGGCCCCGAGCGCGTGCGCCTGACCGAGCAGGCCGAGGTGACCCTGCTCGTCACCAACGGCTCGCGTCGCCGCCTGCGCGGCGTGATCCGCGACGCGTGGGAGCCCTCGGCCGGAGCGACCCCCCGACGCCAGCGGATCGACGTGCCCGCGGGCGAGCGCCGCGCGGTGCGCAGCGTGCTGCGGCCGTGGCGACGCGGCGAGCGAAAGGCCGCGATGGTGACGATCCGCGCGATCGGGCCGATGCGGCTCGCGGGGCGGCAGGCGAGCATCCGCGTGCCGGGAGGCATTCGCGTGCTGCCCGAGTTCGCCGCGCGGCGCCACCTGCCCTCGCGGCTCGCCCGGCTGCGCGAGCTCGACGGCCGCACCTCGCTCATGGTGCGCGGGCAGGGCACCGAGTTCGACAGCCTGCGCGAGTACGTGCGCGGCGACGACGTGCGCTCGATCGACTGGCGCGCCACGGCTCGCCGCGCGGGCGGACCGGGGCCGGCGGGCTCCCCCGCGCCGACGCTCATGGTGCGCACGTGGCGCCCCGAGCGCGACCGGCACGTCGTCGTCATCGTCGACTCGGGCCGCACCGCCGCGGCGCGCATCGCCGACGAGACGCGCATCGACACGGCCTTCGAGTCGACGTTGCTGCTCTCGGCGCTGGCCGATCGCGCGGGCGACCGCGTGGATGTCGCGGTGTTCGACCGGCGCGTGCGCGGGCGCGTGCAGGGGGCGCGCGGCGCCGACCTGCTCGCGAAGCTCGTCGACACGATGGCGCCCATCGATCCCGAGCTGCTCGAGACCGACTGGACGGCCGTGCCCTCGCTCGTGCGCTCGATGACCTCGCAGCGCGCTCTCGTCGTCATCGCCACGCCGCTCGAGTCGCCCGGATCCACGCGGGGGCTCCTCGCGATGCTGCCGCAGCTGACGCGCAAGCACCTCGTGCTCGTCGCGGCCGTCACCGACCCCGCGCTGCTGTCGGCGGCCGCGGATCGCTCGGATCGAGCATCCGTCTACCGCGCCGCGGCGGCCGAGCGGGCGATGCTGGATGCTCAGCGCGTGGCCGCGGCGGTGCAGCGCCTCGGCGCCGACGTCGTGACGGCCGCGCCGCTCGAGCTGCCGCCCGCCGTCGCCGACCGGTACCTCGCGTACAAGGCCGCCGGTCGGCTGTAGCGGTCGGGCGGCCGGTCCGGTCGTCGAAAACGGCCGGCCGCCCGACGGTCAGGCGATCGCGGAGCGATCGGTCGGGAGGGCCGTGGCGCGGCCCGCGAGCAGCCAGGCGCCGACGGCGATGAGCAGCGGAACGCCGAGGGCGGCGATGCCGAGCTGGAGGAGCGGCGGCGCGAACGGCATCGGGCCGCCCGGCAGCGCGAGGGCCCCCGCCGCGAGGAGGCCGAGGCCCGCCCCGACGACGGCGCCGATGCCCGCGAGGAACACGGCCTGCCAGAAGCTCACGGCTCGCCGCAGTCGCCGGGTCGCGCCCATCGCCCCGAGGATCGCCTCGTCGCGGCGGCCGTCGATGCGGGCGAGTCCGATCGCGATCGCGGAGGCGGTGAGGGCGATCGCGCCGCTCACGCCGACGAGCACCCAGGCGGCGACGCCGACGATGTCGGCCGGTCCGGTCTCGACGACGCCCTGGACGCCCCAGGGGTCCCCTGTGAGCTCGCGCGAGAGCTCGAGCAGCGCGTCGCGCTCGGCGGCGCCGGGGGCGCCCTCGGGATACGCGATGACGGCGACCGGCATGACGTCGAGGTCGAGCGCGCGCGCCGTCTCGGGAAGCATCAGGAGCGCCCCCTGAAGCGGGGTCGGCGGCTCCTGCACCACCGCCGGGAGGACCTCCTCCCGCACGGAGTCGAGGCGGTGCACTCCGCCCGAGCCGCCGTCGACGAGCTGCACCGAGTCGACCCAGCGCAGCCGCGCCTCGCCGTCGACGAGGTACTCGGGATGGATGGCGACGACTCCCCCCGACTCGAGGGCGCGGCGGGATTCTGCGTCGAGCGACATCCCGGTCGCCATCTCGAGCGCGTCGACGTCGCCGACACGGATGCTGTCGGAGAAGAACGGGTTGGACCAGAACAGCATCCGGCCCGACTCCGCGGCGCAGCGCGGGTCGTCCGCCGCGAGCTCGTCGAACGCGCGGAGCTCCGTCTCGGTCGCATCGGGCGGCGGGCCGAGGAACGAGGGGCACACCTGATCCTCGTCGACGGCGACGACGAGGGTCGTCGTCCCCTCCGGAGGGAGGATGGGCTGCCCGGTCCGCTCGTCGTAGCCCCAGTAGTCGCGGGTGTAGGCGCCCTCGACCAGCACGGCTTCGGCATCGGCGATGTCGGCGACCCCTGTCACGACGGCATCGACGTCGTCGATCGTCCGGAACTCGTTCGTGATCGGGTCTGCCGTTCGCACCGTCATGGCTACCGCGTTCATGGGCGCCTGCCAGGTGTGCCACTTCTCGTTCTCGATCTGGACGGCGCCGAACACGCTCATGAGGAAGCTCGCGAGGAACACGGTCGTCATGACGGCGGCCGCGACGGGTACCGTGCGGCCCGCGTTGCGAGCGGAGTCGCGCGCGGCGAGCCGGACCGAGGTGCGGCCGGACGCGGTCGCGCGGGCGACGGCCCGCAGGACCATCGGGAGTGCGAGCACGACGCCGAGCTGGAGGACGATCGCGCCGAGTGCGATCGTCGCCACGGCGATGCCATCGGCGATCGGCGGATACTCCTCGAGCGTGCGGAGGACCACGAGCAGCACGCCGCCGCTCAGCAGGATGACGGCGCCCACGACGAGAGTCGCAAGCGCGGCGCGGCGCGCGGTCGATCCGACGATCGCCGGCCGCCGGGCGCCGCGCAGCGCGGAGACCACGTCGACCCGGGTCGCGATGCGTGCCGGGATCACCGCGGCGAGCCATCCGGCGGCGGTCGCGACGACGACCGTCAGTCCGAGGACCACCGGGTCGAGATGGAAGCCGGGGTACTGGAGAGCGCTGCCCGATCGGGTGAGCTCCATGAACAGAGCGCCGGCCCCCGTTCCGAGCGCGAGCCCGATGACCGACCCGACGGCGCCGAGCACGACGCCGCCCGAGGTGACGACGGCGCGCATGAGCCGCCGGTCGCCGCCGACGCTCGCGAGCACCGCGAGCGACCGCTGCTGCTGGCGGGCGCCGACCATGAACGCCGCACCGGCCAGGAGTACGACCTGCAGCAGCAGGAACGCGCCGATCATCGCCGCGAGCGCGAGGAACTGCCCCTGGAATCCGAAGAACGACGCGAGCGGGTCCTCGGGGACCGCACCGGTGTACGGCCCGCCGCCGAGGATGATGTCGCGCGACGTCGCGATGAGGCCCTGCTCGTTGAGCGCCTGCACGTCGTCCCACGACAGCGCGGCGTCGAGGGCGAAGTAGGTGGCGCCGAAGGCGCGGACTCCCTCCGCCTCGGCGCCCAGGCCGCGGATGGTGCCGAACACCCGCAGCACGTCGTTCGCGTCGTGAGCGCTGCGCCCGAGCCCCACGATCGTGCGCTCGACCCCGTCGGGCTGCGTCGAGACGACGGCACCGACCGCGAGACCGAGCTCGTCGGCGAGGGCGGGCGAGACGACGAGCTCGCGGTCGCGCTCCGGCGCGCGGCCCTCGAGGAGGTCGAACCGCCCAGCGAGCTCGTCGACGAACACGTCGCCGGCCGTCGCCTGCACCTGCCGCAGCCGGTCGCCGGTGTCGAGCGTCGCGACGGTGCTGACCGCGGCGACGACGCGACCGTCGATCACGGACGCCGGGTCGACGACCTCGGCGGACTCGTCGATCGCGGCGCCCGGGTCGGTCTGATCCCAGAACCCCTGCAGGGGCGCGAACGCCGCCTGGCGGTCGACCGTTCCGGGCGGGCCGACCACCTGGACGACGGCCTCCGCGTCGGCCAGATTCAGCTCGACGAGCTCCTCCGGCGTCGGATTCGAGCTCGCGACGACGACGGCCGTCGCCGACATGCCCGCGACGGGCACGGCGATCATGAGCGCGATGAGGATGCTGCGCCCGAGCGAGCGTCGCGCGTTGCGGGCGGCGAGCAGCAGCGCCAATCGCAGCGGGGGCCGGGCGGTGCGCGACTCTCTCACGCGCCCGTCGCCAGGAGCGCGCTCGCGTCGTCGCGGCGGGTCTCGTCGACCACGCGACCGTCGCGGAGGAACACGATGCGGTCGGCCCAGGCGGCGTGCCGCGCGTCATGGGTGACCAGGATGCCGCCCGCGCCCTCGTCGATGCGCGAGCGCAGCATCCGGAGCACGACCTCGCCGGTCTGCGAGTCGAGAGCCCCCGTGGGCTCGTCGGCGAGGATGAGGGTGCGGCCGCCCACGACGGCGCGCGCGATCGCGACGCGCTGCTGCTGACCGCCGGAGAGGTCGTCGGGGAAGTGCTCGGAGCGGTCATCGAGCTCGACGAGGTGCAGCGCGTCGAGGGCGGCGCGACGGGCCTTCGAGCGCTTCCAGCCGTCGAGCTCGAGCGGCAGGCTCACGTTCTCGACCGCGGTGAGCGCCGGCACGAGGTTGAAGTCCTGGAAGACGAAGCCGAGCGTGCGGCGGCGGATCGCCGCGAGCTGCGCGGGCTTCGCGTCGCGCAGGTACTGCCCGTCGATCACGACCTCCCCGCTCGTGGGCGTCACGAGCCCCCCGGCGATCGTCAGGAGGGTCGACTTGCCCGAGCCCGAGGCGCCCATGATCGCGACGAGCTCGCCGCGCTTGACCGAGAGGTCGACGCCCGCGAGCGCGGTGACCGAGTTCTCGCCCGCTCCGTAGTGCATCGAGACGGCGTCGAGGCGCAGCAGCTCGCTCGCGCCGATCCGCTCGCGGCTCATCGGGCGCTCGCCGTCGTCGTGGCGGGCGGTTCGGCGGACACCGGGCGCGATGCTGACGCCGTCGCGCCGCCGTCCGCGCCTCCCGAGCCGGATCGAGCCTGCAGGCGCCGGATCCGCGCCTCCGAATGCTCGAGCCACCGCACCTCGGCCTCCGCCTGGAAGATGAGCGCATCGACGACGAGCTGCCAGACAAACTCCTCCGGCGAGTCCGGGTCGCCGCCGGCCGCCTTCGATCGCGTGAGCTCCTGCAGCGACCGGATCGTCGCGACCCGCTGAGCGTGGATGATCGCCTCGGGGTCGACGCCCGGAAGAGTCACCGCGAGGGCGAGCTTGACCGCGAGCTCGTCGCGCGCGGCCGCACCGCGCACCACGGGCCCCTCGAGCCAGGCGCGCGCCTCCGCGGCCCCCGCGTCGGTGATCGCGTAGAAGACGTGGCCGTCCCCGTCGGTCTCGCCGCGCTCGATGAGTCCGTCGCGCTCGAGGCGATCGAGCGTGTTGTAGACCTGCCCGACGTTGACGGGCCACGAGTCGCCCGTGCGCCGCTCGAACTCGACCTTGAGCTGATAGCCGTAGCTCGGCCCCTGCGAGAGCAGAGCGAGCAGGCCGTGACGCACCGACATGGAGACTCCTTCGACAGCCGACCGGCGCATCCGATCGATGACTGCATGCCGAGCATATGCATTCCCGGCATGCCCGTCGAGAAGAACTCGACCTATCGGCGTGTCGCAGAGATGCGGAACGGGCCGCCCCTCCGCGAGGGGAGACGGCCCGTTCGGTGCGGATGCCCGCTACTTGGCGGCGGTCGGCTCCGGCACGAGGGTCGCCTTCGGGGCGGCGATCTCGGGCAGACCCGACGCGACGCGCGCGCCGATGCCGGGCTCGATGGCCGTCCAGTACTGGATGACGCGGTCGCGTAGCTCGGGGATCGTCACGCCCGAGACGTGGCCGATGATCGTCGACACGAGACGATCCCGCTGGGCGTCGTCCATCACGCGCGTGATGAGCTCGCGCGCCTGCCCGTAGTCGTCGTCATCCGCATGCACGGTGGCCGACGTGCGGAGGAGCTCACCGTCCATCTCCCAGCCGCGATCGGGGCCGTGGGCCTCGGCGTCGGCGTGCGGGCCACCGAACGAGTTGGGCGCGTAGACCGGCTGGTTCGCGGGCGGGAACGAGTAGGTCATCGCGCCCTCCTTCGAGTACGCGTGCGCCTCGGTCTTCGGCGCGTTGACCGGCAGCTGCGCGTGGTTGGTGCCCACGCGGTAGCGGTGCGCGTCGGCGTAGCTGAAGATGCGCGCCTGCAGCATGCGGTCGGGGCTCGCGGCGATGCCGGGAACGAAGTTCGACGGCGCGAAGGTCGCCTGCTCGATCTGGGCGAAGAAGTTCTCCGGGTTGCGGGTGAGCGTCAGGCGCCCGACCGGGATGAGCGGGTAGTCGGCCTTCGGCCACACCTTCGTGAGGTCGAACGGGTTGAAGCGGTAGGTCTTCGCCTCCTCGTACGGCATGACCTGCACCGAGAGCTGCCACGAGGGGTGCTCGCCGCGCTCGATCGCCTCGAACAGATCGCGGCGGTGCAGGTCGGCGTCCTCGCCGGCGATGCGGTCGGCCTGCTCCTGCGTGAGGGTCTCGTGGCCCTGCTCGGTGCGGAAGTGGTACTTCACCCAGAAGCGCTCGCCCGCCGCGTTGATCCACTGGTAGGTGTGCGAGCCGAAGCCGTCCATGTGGCGCCATGACGTCGGGATGCCCCGATCGCCCATGAGCCACGTCACCTGGTGCGACGACTCGGGCTGCAGGGTCCAGAAGTCCCACTGCATGTCGTGGTCGCGCAGCCCCGATCCCGGCAGGCGCTTCTGCGAGCGGATGAAGTCGGGGAACTTGATGCCGTCCTTGATGAAGAAGACGGGCGTGTTATTGCCCACGAGGTCGTAGTTGCCCTCGGAGGTGTAGAACTTGAGCGCGAAGCCGCGCGGGTCGCGCCACGTGTCGGGGCTGCCCTGCTCGCCGGCGACCGACGAGAAGCGCGCGAGCGTCTCGGTCGTCACGCCCGGCTGCAGGAAGGCCGCCCGCGTGTACGCCGAGACGTCGTGAGTGGTCTCGAACACGCCGAACGCCCCGCCGCCCTTGGCGTGCACGACGCGCTCCGGCACGCGCTCGCGGTTGAACTGGGCGAGCTTCTCGACCAGGTAGTGATCGGTGAGCGGGATGACGCCGTCGGCGCCGACGGTCTGCGAGTGCTGGTCGCTCGCCACGGGGGCGCCGGAGGTGGTCGTCGTTCGGTTCGTCACGCGGAAGGGCTCCTTCGGGGGATGGGAAATGGATCGCGCTCGGCGCGCGCACGATCGATCGCGCGCCACGGGCATCCGCGGCGCTCGTCGGTCGGGGCGCGCTAGGTCAGCTCCGTCGAGGCGGAGCACGCGGGGCACAGGCCCCAGAACGTCACCTCGGCGGTCGTCACCGTGAAGCCGCCCGTGCTCGACGGCACGAGGCACGGAGCCTCGCCGACGACGCAGTCGACATCGCCCACGGCGCCGCACTGCGTGCAGACGACGTGGTGGTGGTTGTCGCCGATGCGGCGCTCGTAGCGCGCGGGGCTCCGCGCGGGTTCGATGCGCCGCAGGACGCCGGCTGCCGTGAGGTCGCCGAGCACGTTGTGCACCGCTTGCAGGGTGAGACGATCGCCGGCCGCCACGAGAGCGGCGTGGATGCGATCGGCCTCGCTGTGCGGCATCCGCTCGATGATGCGCAGCACCGCCAGTCGGCCGGCGGTCACCCGCAGGCCGGCCTCGCGGAGGAGCGTCTCATCGGTCACGGGCACCCCTCGACACTATCACTTTTCGTGAACGAGTCAACAATACGAACGGTTCAGGATGCTCGCTCAATCGGCCACGACGACGCGAGCCCCCCGGCTGATCGGGTCGAGGTCGCCCGTCTCGCCGTCGCGCGTCGCGGCGCGGCCGACGATCCACTGCAGCCAGAGGAACCACGCGAGAGCGAGCGTCCCGATGCCGATGCGGATGACGTCGGGCCACTCCTGCCGCGTCACGAAGCCCTCGACGATGCCGCTCACGAGCAGCCCGACGACGAGGCCGCCGATCACGGCGAAGAGTGCGCGGCCGTCCTCGGCGAGGGCCTGCAGCCGCGTGCGCGAGCCGGGCGCGACCCACGCCCAGAAGATCATGAGCCCCGCGGCCGCGGCGACGAAGATGCAGTACAGCTCGAGCTGGCCGTGCGGGGCGATATTGAGGAAGAAGACGTCGAGCCGGTCGAACTCGGCCATGATCGCGGCGCTCTGTCCGACTCCCTGCGCGTTCTGCAGCAGGACGAACGGCACCCAGAAGCCCGAGATGCCGAAGGCGACGCACTGCGCGGCGATCCAGGCGTTGTTGACCCAGACCTGGCCGGCGAACGAGGCCTCGGACGACTCGGAGTAGTAGTTGACGAAGTCCTGCTCGGCGTAGCGGCGCAGGGTCTCGTAGTCGCCGAGGCTCGCGATCACGGCGGGGTTCGACCCGATCCACACCGCGTAGAGGGTCGCGACGATCGCGAACACGACGGCGATCACGAGCGACAGGTATCGGATGCGGTAGAGCGCCGCCGGGACCTCCCGCGTCGCGTAGCGCGCGAGCTGCACGAGCGGCTCGGCCTGCGCGCCGGTGAAGCGCAGGCGCGCCCGCGACAGCGCGACGGAGAGCCGCTCGCGTTGCGGGACGTCGCCCGCGGTCGTCGAGATCGCCGACAGGTGGGTCGCCGCGGCCTGGTAGTGGTCGATGAGCTCGTCGGCGTCGCGACCGGCGAAGCGGCGGCGGCGCGCGAGCGCGTCGAGGCGATCCCACTCGTCGGCGTGGGCGGCGGAGTACGCGTCGAGGTCCATCTGTTTAGATGATGGCATGTCCGGTCTTGCGGCGGCTCCGATCCCGACCGGGACGGACTACGACGCGGAGCGCGAGCTCCTCACGGGCGAGGCGGTCGCCCTCCAGCTGCGCCCGACGAGCGTCATCCTCCGCGCCGCCGGCGCCGCGATCGATTACGCCGTGTACGTCGTGGGCACCGGGCTGCTCATCTGGCTGCTGCTCGAGACGGCGCCGTCGCTCGGCGTGCCCGAGAACCTCTACGCCGCGGTCGCGATCTCGACGGCCGTGCTCGGGCTCGTGATTGTGCCGGCCGTGGTCGAGACCGCGAGCCAGGGCAAGTCGCTCGGTCGCTGGGCGCTCGGCGACCGCATCGTGCGCGATGACGGCGGCGCCGTGTCGTTCCGGCACGCCTTCATCCGCTCGTTCGTCGGGCTGTTCGAGATCGTGCTGACCCTCGGCGGCGCCGCCGTCATGGTCGCGATGCTCAACGCGCGCGCGAAGCGACTCGGCGACCTGATCGCCGGCACCTACAGCCAGTACGAGCGCGTCGCACGGATCGAGGCGCGAACCTTCGGCGTGCCCCCTGAGCTGGCGGAGTGGGCCTCGACGGCCGACGTCGCACGGCTGCCCGACGCGCTGTCGCGACGGATCGCGCAGTTCCTCGGCCAGGCCGGCGGTCACACGCCCGCGACGCGCCAGCGGCTCGCCGCCGCACTCGCTCGCGATGCCGCCGTCTACGTCTCACCGGTTCCGGATGCCGACCCCGAGCTCTTCCTCGCCGCGGTCGCCGTCCTTCGCCGCGAGCGGGAGGCGACGGCGCGCGAGCTCGAGCGCGCGCGACTGGAGCAGCTCGCTCCGACGCTCGCGGCGCTCCCGCACGGATTCCCTGACCGCGGCTGACGCCGTCGGCTCGAGAGCGCAACGCAGCGCAGCGCAGCGGTCCATCCAATTGTGCGCGCGTCTGAATGGGCCGTTAACGACGAGAAGCCCCTCCACGAATGGAGGGGCTTCTCTCGAAAGAAGTCCGGCGGTGTCCTACTCTCCCACGAGGTCACCCTCGCAGTACCATCGGCGCAGAAGGTCTTAGCTTCCGGGTTCGGAATGTAACCGGGCGTTTCCCCTTCGCTATGGCCGC
>NZ_JAUSMI010000120.1 GCF_030645145.1 Microcella sp.
GGCACCTCCCAGCCGTTCTCCTCCCAGACCGAGGGCGAGTACCAGACGTAGCCCTTGACGCTCGCCATGAGGGGCGCGGCGTAGAACTCGCCGTCGACGGTGCCGTAGCCCTTCCACGACTCGCTCCAGAACTCGTCCACGTTCGCCTCGACGGCCTCGGGGGCCGGCACGACGTAGCCGTCGGCGATGAGGCGCTGGAGCAGACCGGGCTGCGGGATGATCATGAGGTCGGGCGCGTCGCCGGCCTGGGCGCGGACGTTGATCTGCGTCTCGGCCTCCTGCGTGCCGTTGTACTCGATCTCGATGCCGGTGCAGGCCTCGAAGTCGGACCAGGAGGTGACGAGGTTGTCGGCCTCGACGTCGATGATCGTCGCGTAGATCTCGACGGTCTCGCCCTCGAACTGGCCGTACTGCTCGTACTCGGCGCAGTCAGCGTCGCCGCCGCCGCCGTTGCCGCCTGCGTTGGGCTCTTCGGCCGCACAGCCCGCGAGCACGAGGCTGAGGGCACCGATTGCCGCTGCCGGCGCGATGAGCCGGCGTCGGAGGGTGGAACTCATGTGTTTCCTCCTCATTGAGGGTAAAACAGCGCTCCGGGGGTGGCGCGCCGCACTGGGTGGTAGTGGTGCAGTGGTGCACAGGGCGGAACGTGCTGCACCGTGCGGCGTGATCCGCCACATCGGGAACCGGTTCCAGGAGTCACCGTATGTCACGTTCGGGGGCGCCGCAACACTGGTTTCCGGGGCTGTTACAGGAACGTTGCGGAACACTCGGGAATCTCCCGGACTTCTCGCCGCCGCGGGGGTGCGAAAAAACCGATTCCACATGGCACCGGTTCCACACCGGTGCACATCGGGCTACACTGACGCTTCGACGGCCCTGCACCGCTCGAGATCCGCACCATCCCGCGCGATCCCCGTGCAGCCGCCGGTCCAATGGAGGACGGAGCAGCATGAGCATCCTGGCCGACGTCGCGCGCATCGCAGGCGTGTCGAAGTCGACCGCCTCGCGCGCTCTGTCCGGCCGCGGCTACGTCTCCGACGACACGCGCGAGAAGGTCGAGCGCGCCGCCGCCGAGCTCGGCTACGTGGTGTCGACGGCGGCGGCCAGCCTCGTCACCGGCCGCACGCGCAACGTCGGCGTGGTCATCCCCTACATCAATCGCTGGTACTTCGGCGAGGTGCTCGAGGGCATCGAGGCCTCCCTCATCCAGGCCGGCTACGACCTCACGCTCTACCGGCTCTCGAGCGACGCCGACCTGCGCCGCCGGGTCTTCGACTACTTCCTCGTCCGCAAGCGCGTCGACGCCGTGATCTCGGTCGCGATCGCCCTGAGCCCGCACGAGGTGCACATGCTGCAGGCGCTGGGCAAGCCGCTCGTGGGCATCGGCGGGCTCATCCCGGGCATCCCCTCGCTCTCGATCGACGACGTCGAGACGGCGCGCCTGGCGACCGAGCACCTCATCAGCCTCGGCCATCGCCGCATCATGCACGTCGGCGGCGACCAGCACGAGCAGATGGACTTCCGCGTGCACTCGCAGCGCTACGTCGGCTTCCAGCGCGCGCTCACCGAGGCGGGCATCACGGTCGAGGACGACTTCCGCGACGCCGAGTTCTCCATCCAGGGCGGGCACGCGGCCGGGCTCGCGGTGCTCGGCGACCCGCGCACGCGCCCCACCGCCATCTTCGCGGGATGCGACGAGATCGCCATCGGGATCATGGTCGCGGCCCGTCAGCTCGGCATCTCCATCCCCCAGGAGCTCTCCGTCATCGGCATCGACGGGCACCCGCTCGCCGAGACCTTCGGCCTCACCACGGTCGTGCAGCACCCCGGTGACCAGGGGGCGCGAGCCGTCGAACTGCTGCTCGGGCAGCTCGACGCGACGCCGGAGGCGCCGCCGAGCGGGCACATCGTCCTGCCGACGACGCTGAGCGTGCGCACGAGCACGGCCGCGCGGCGCGAGTCGCCCGTCACGACCTCCTAGTCGGCGCGAACGAGAACGAGGCGCCGCCCCCCGAAGGGAGCGACGCCTCGTGAACCCGGCGAGCCGGGCGGGGACTACTTGAGGGTGACCTTGGCGCCAGCCTCTTCGAGCTGAGCCTTGGCCTTCTCGGCGGTCTCCTTGTTGGCGCCCTCGATGACGGTCGCCGGGGCGCCGTCCACGAGCGCCTTGGCCTCGCCGAGGCCGAGGCTCGTGAGCGCGCGGACCTCCTTGATGACCTGGATCTTCTTCTCGCCGGCGGCCTCGAGGACGACGTCGAAGCTGTCCTTCTCCTCGACCTCCTCGGCGGCGGCGGCGGGGCCGGCGGCAGCGGCGACCGCGACGGGCGCGGCGGCGGTGACCTCGAAGACCTCTTCGAACTTCTTCACGAACTCGCTGAGCTCGATGAGCGAGAGCTCCTTGAACGCCTCGATGAGCTCGTCGGTGGTGAGCTTGGCCATGATTTTCTCCTTAGTGGTTGGTACTCGTCGTGAACCGGCGGGCTGAGATCAGCTGCCGGACTCCTGCTTCTGCCGCAGCGCGTCAACCGCGCGGGCGGCCTGCGCCAGCGGCGCGTTGAACATGTACGCGGCGCCGAACAGCGAAGCCTTGACGGCACCGGCGAGCTTCGCCAGGACCACCTCACGGCTCTCGAGCTCAGCGAGCTTCATGACCTCGGAGGCGTCGAGCGGTCGACCGTCGAAGTAGCCGCCCTTCACCACGAGGTTGGGATTTGCCTTGGCAAAGTCGCGCAGAGCCTTCGCGACGGTGACGGGGTCACCGCTCACGAACGCGATCGCGGAGGGGCCGGCGAGCATGTCATCGAGCGAGTCGATGCCTGCCTGGTTGGCCGCGATCTTGGTCAGCGTGTTCTTCACCACGGCGTACGACGCGTCTGCAGCGATGTTCGTGCGCAGGCTCTTCAGCTGCGCCACCGTGAGACCGCGGTACTCGGTCAGCAGGACGGCGGTCGAGCTGCGGAAGAGTTCCGCGAGCTCGGCGACCGTTGCTTCCTTGTTCGCCATGGTGCTCCTCTAGTTGTCGTTGGTGTTGCCCACGACCACCGGAGCCCGGCTCGAATGACGAAAGCTCCGGCGCACGCGCACGGAGCTTCTTCGCCCCCTCGATCAGACGGAGGAGCGGATCTGTTCTGTGTCACCTGCGCGGGCCCCCGTCGCTCCGTGAGGAGAGGCGAGCCTTCGATCAGCGCTCCTGCTCGCTCTCGCGGACAGGCACGCCGATGACCGGCGGTCTTTGGCAGAGGCCAGGTTACGGGACGCGGGGCTCCGCGAGCAAATCGAGCCGGGCATCCGCCCCGCAGAGACGACGAGCGATGCGACTCAGACGTGGTCGAGCCACGAGTGCTGCGGCGCGTAGCCGAGCTCGGCGCGCGCCTTCTCGATCGACAGCAGGGTCTCGCGGCCGGTCACGGGGCGCGCGAGCTCGACGCCCGGGAACTCCTCGGCGAGGAGCTCCGCGCTGTCGCGGCGCATGACGGTGTCGGCCGCGGCGATGATGTACGTCTCGTAGGTCGAGCGCTCGGTCATCAGCGCCCGCTCGATCGCGTGGGCGCCGTCGCGGCGGTCGATGTAGCCCCAGAGGTTCCAGCGGCGCACGCTCGCATCGCCCTGCCACGACTCGAACTCGGCGTAGTCCTCCGGCGCCATGACGTTGCTGAAGCGCAGGCCCGTGATGGTCAGGCCGGGCTCGACGCGCATGATCTTGCGCGCGAGCTCCTCCTCGAGGTGCTTGCCGATCGCGTACATGAAGTTCGGGCGGGTCTCGGCGACCTCGTCGATCGGCGCGTACGGCGGCGCCTCGGTGAGGGGCAGCCCGAGCAGCGTCTCGCTCGACGCGTGCACGATGCGCGGCACACCGGCGCGGCGGGCGGCCTGCACGACGTTGATCGTCATGGCCAGGTTGCTCTGGATGAGCGCGGTATCGGGGCGGATGCCCGGCGCGGGCGTCGCGGCGAGGTGGACGATCGCGTCGAGGCCGTCCACCCGCTCCTCCACGCCCGCGACCGCGTCGGCGACCTGCCCGTAGTCGGTCAGGTCGATCTGCACGAAGTCGGACCCGCGCTCGCCCGTCGCGTCGAAACCGATGACGTCGTGACCCGCCTCGCGGAGGTGGTCGACGGCCGCTCGGCCGAGCTTTCCGGAGGACCCTGTGACGGCGATGCGCATGCGCCCAGGCTAGTCGGCGGGGGTCGGCACCTCCTGCGCCGTCGTGGGGGCGGCGGGCTGCCCGGCGAGCGGCAGGCTGATCGTGAACACCGTCTCGCCGGGCTTCGACGCGACCGTCACGCGGCCGCGGTGCGCGGCGACGACGCCCGAGACGATCGCGAGGCCGAGTCCGGTCGAGCCCGTCGCGCGCGAGCGCGAGGTGTCGGCGCGCGCGAACCGCTCGAACAGCACAGGGCGGATGTCCTCCGGGATGCCCGGGCCGGTGTCGGTGATCGTCACGATCGCGCGCCCCTCGAGCGACCCGAGCGCCGCGGTCACCCGGGTGCCCTCGGGCGTGTGGATGCGCGCGTTCGCGAGCAGGTTCGCGACGACCTGGTGCAGGCGGTGCTCGTCGCCCGCGACGACGACGGGGCTCTCCGGCACGCGCACGATCCACTCGTGCTCGGCGCTCGTCGCGCGCGCGTCGGCGACGGCGTCGACGAGCACGCGGCCGAGGTCGACGGGGTCGCGGCGCAGCTCGCGGCCCTCGTCGAGTCGGGCGAGCAGGAGGAGGTCGTCGACGAGGGCGGTCATGCGCACCGACTCCGACTCGATGCGGCTGAGGGCGTGCGTGATGTCCCCCGGGAGGCGGTGGCCGCTGCGGCGCGTGAGCTCGCTGTAGCCGCGTATCGCGGCGAGCGGCGTGCGCAGCTCGTGACTCGCGTCGGCGACGAACCGCCGCACGTTCTCCTCGCTCGCCTGCCGGGCGTCGAATGCCGACTGCACGTGCTCGAGCATGCGCGTGAAGGCGGCGCCGAGCTGGCCCACCTCGGTGTCGGGGTCGGTGTCGAGCTCGGGCAGCCGGTCGGCGAGAGCGACCGTGCCGCGATCGAGCGGCAGCTCGGTCACGCGCGTCGCGCTCTCCCGCACGCGCGTGAGCGGCCGCAGGGCGACGCGCGCGACCTCCCGGCCGAGAACTCCCGCGACGACGAGGATGCCGGCGAGCACCGCGGTGATCACCGCGCCGAGGCGGGCTGTCGTCGACTGCACCTCGCGCGTCGAGAGCCCGACGATGAGCGCGCTGTCGCCCTCGAGGCTCGCGGCGATGACGCGGAACTCGCCGAGTCCGCTGCCGAGCCGGACCGTGCGCGGGGAATCGAGGGGGAGCTCGTCGAGCACGCGACGCTGCGCGGTCGTCAGCTCGCGGACATCCGCGTCGCTGTCGAGATAGGCGGCGGCGATCGTGCCGTCCGCGGCGACGATGCCGACGAGCGAGTCGACGGGGATGCCGGGGCGGTCGAGCCCGACTCCGGGGCCGCGGCGACCGGCCGCACTGAGCGAGTTCTCGACCCGGGCGGAGGTCAGGCGGAGCTCCTCGTCGAGCTGGTCGAGGAGGTTCGCGCGGAGGAGGGTGACGCTGAGGACGCCGATCGCGAGGGTCGCGAGGGTCAGCAGGGCGAGGATGCCCGCCACGAGCCTCTTCTGCAGCGACCACGACTGCGTCATCAGGTGACCGGCTTGATCATGTACCCGACGCCGCGCACCGTGTGGATCATCGCCGGGCCGAGGGTGTCGATCTTCTTCCGCAGGTAGGAGATGTAGATCTCGACGATGCTCGAGCGGCCGCCGAAGTCGTAGCTCCAGACGCGGTCGAGGATCTGCGCCTTCGACAGCACGCGGCGCGGATTGCGCATGAGGTAGCGGAGGAGCTCGAACTCGGTCGCGGTGAGCTCGATCTCGGTGTCGCCGCGGCGCACCTCGTAGCTCTCCTCGTTGAGGACGAGGTCGCCGACCCGCAGCTCGGGGTCGGGGCGCTCGCTCACGACCATGGCGCTGCGGCGGATGAGGCCGCGGAGGCGCGCGACGAGCTCCTCGAGGCTGAAGGGCTTCGTGACGTAGTCGTCGCCGCCGGCGGTGAGGCCGACGACGCGGTCGTCGACCGAGTCCTTCGCGGTGAGGAACAGGACGGGAACGTCGCGGCCGTCGGCGCGCAGGCGGCGGAGGACCTCGAGGCCGTCGATGTCGGGGAGCATGATGTCGAGCACGACGACGTCGGGGGCGAACTCCCGCCCGTGCTTGACGGCGTCGGCGCCCGTCAGCGCGGTGCGGACCTCCCAGCCCTCGTAGCGGAGGGCCATGGAGACGAGGTCGGCGAGCGAGGGCTCGTCGTCGACGACGAGGGCCCGGATCGCGGACCCGTCGGGGTGGGTGAAGCGGGGAGCGGCAGGGGTCTCGTCAACGGCCATGCCTCTAGTCTGCGGAATTGTCTATGAGCTTCCTTTGAGCCGGCCCTGCGAGCGCGGCGCGGAGGGGCCCGACCGCGCGGACGAGGCCGACGACGACGAGCCACCCGATGCCGACCGTCGTCGCGACGAGCTCGAGGCGGCTGCCGAACTCGGCGTTCCAGCGCGCGAGGGACAGGAGGCCGCCCGCCGCGGCGATCGCGCCCACCGCGAGCGCCATCGCGAGCGACAGCCGCGAGATCGTGCGGTGCCCGGGCGCGAACGCGACCTGGAGCATCGCCCAGCACGCGGCCGCGAAGGCGAGGACGGCCGCGAGCGTGTGCGTGAAGTCCTGCACCGTGAAGGTGTCGCCGACGGGCAGCGGGCAGCCGGCCGTGCACGGCACGTTCGCGGCGACGAAGAAGCCCGCGCACGCGAGGGCGAGGCTGAGCGCGGGGGTCCCGCGGCGGAGGATCGGCGTGCGCGCGCGGAGGTCGCGCACGGCCCAGGCGACGAGAACGCCGCCCGCCACGAGCAGGAGCAGAGCGAGGCGGAAGGCCTCGGCCGTGGGCTCGCCGAGCGCGCCGAGCTCGCTCACGTAGAGCTCGCGCGGCACGGTGAGCCGAGCGGCCCAGATGATGACGAGCGAGACGAGGACGAGCAGCGCGCCGACGACGGAGAGCGCGGCGTCGCGACGGTGCTGAGGCGTCATTCCTGTGACGCTAGAGCAGAGTGGCTGAGCAGCGCCATGGGGTCGACCGTGCACATCCGCCGGAGACGACGAAGGCCCCGCCGAAGCGGGGCCTTCGCGTCGATGCGCCGCAGAAGCGGCGGCGCATCAATGAACTCAGAGCGCGTTGACGTCGAGCGGGATGCCCGGGCCGAAGGTCGTCGAGAGCGAGCCCTTCTGCACGTAGCGGCCCTTCGAGCTCGACGGCTTGAGGCGCAGGACCTCGTCGAGCGCGGCGCGCAGGTTCTCGTTGAGCTGGTCCTCGCTGAACGAGGTCTTGCCGACGATGAAGTGCACGTTCGCGTGCTTGTCGACGCGGAACTCGATCTTTCCGCCCTTGATGTCGGTCACGGCCTTCGCGACGTCGGGCGTCACGGTGCCGGTCTTCGGGTTGGGCATGAGGCCGCGGGGGCCGAGGACCTTTCCGAGGCGACCGACCTGGCCCATGAGCTCGGGCGTCGAGACGGCCGAGTCGAAGGCGGTGTAGCCGCCGGCGACCTTCTCGATGAGCTCGGCGCCGCCGACCTCATCGGCGCCCGCGGCGATCGCGGCCTCGGCCGCAGGGCCCGTCGCGAAGACGATGACGCGCGCGGTCTTGCCGGTGCCGTGGGGCAGGTTGACGGTGCCGCGCACCATCTGGTCGGCCTTGCGGGGGTCGACGCCGAGCTTCAGGGCGACCTCGACGGTCGCGTTGAAGTTCTTCGAACCCGTCTCACGGGCGACCGTCACGGCCTCCGTGGGGGTGTAGTACTTGCCGGCCTCGAGCTTCTCGGCCGCGGCCCGGTAGGCCTTGGACTTCTGTGCCATGTTGTGTCTCCTGTGCTGAGTTCGCGGTGAATCGTGAGCCTGGCTGGCTCTCCCGCTGAGTGGGAAGGGGGAAGGCGGGCGCTTACTGCTCGACCGTGATGCCCATGGAGCGGGCGGTGCCGGCGATGATCTTCGCCGCGGCGTCGATGTCGTTGGCGTTGAGGTCGGCCTGCTTCTGCTCGGCGATCGCCCGCACCTGCTCCTTGGTGAGCTTGGCCACCTTCACGGTGTGCGGCGTCGACGAGCCCTTCTGCACGCCCGCGGCCTTCTTGATGAGCTCGGCCGCCGGCGGGGTCTTGAGGATGAACGTGAACGAGCGGTCTTCGTAGACCGTGATCTCGACGGGGATGACGTTGCCGCGCTGCGACTCGGTCGCGGCGTTGTACGCCTTGCAGAACTCCATGATGTTCACGCCGTGCTGACCGAGCGCGGGACCGATCGGCGGAGCGGGGTTCGCCGCGCCGGCGTTGATCTGCAGCTTGATCAGGCCCGTGACCTTCTTCTTCGGTGCCATTTCTTCTTCCTTCGTGTCGTGCGGCGGCCGGGTGGCCGTCGCGCTCCCGCCTGCTCGGCGAATCCGAGCCGCGGTGAACTGGGGGGCCCGAGGGCCCCGAGGATCTTAGAGCTTGGTGACCTGGTCGAAGCTGAGCTCGACCGGGGTCTCGCGCTCGAACAGCGACACGAGCACGATGAGCTTGCCGCTCTCGGGCTTGATCTCGCTGATCGTGCCGGGGAGGCCCGCGAACGAGCCCTCCTTGATCGTGATCGTCTCGCCGGCCTCGAAGTCGATCTCGGCGGGGATCGAGCGCGCGGTGGTCGCGCCGCCCTTGGCCGCGCCGGCCTTGGCCGGGGCCTCGGCGATCTGCACGGTCGACTTCAGCATGTTGAAGGCCTCGTCGAAGCGCAGCGGCGTCGGGTTGTGGGCGTTGCCCACGAAGCCCGTGACGCCGGGCGTGTGGCGGACGACGGACCAGCTGTCCTCGTTGAGGTCCATGCGGACGAGCACGTAGCTGGGGATGCGCACGCGGTTGACGAGCTTCCGCTGGCCGTTCTTGATCTCGACCACGTCCTCCATGGGGACCTGCACCTCGTGGATGCTCTCCTCCATGTTCATGGAGACGCGGCGGTTCTCGATGTTCGACTTCACGCGCTTCTCGAAGCCCGCGTACGAGTGCACGACGTACCACTTGCCGGGCTTGACGCGCAGCTCGCGCTTGAACTCGTCGTAGGGGTCGACCTCGGCGGGCTCCTCCTCGGCGGCCTCGGCGGCGTCCTCCTCGGCCTCGTCCTCGGTCGCCTCGGCGGCGGCCTCGGCCTCGTCGGCGGAGTCGATGTCGAGGGCGTCCTCGACGATCGCGTCGGCCTCGGGGTCGACGGCGGTCTCGAGCGCCTCGAAGAGGTCGGTCAGATCGGGCTCGTCCTCATCCACGATGTGCATCGCGGTGTGCTCGGCGGCGTCGGCCGAGTGCTCGTCGGCCTCGAGGGTGTTCCCCTCCTGCGCCTCGTCCTCCTCGGAGGACTGCTCGGCAGCGGTCGCGAGGTCGATGTCGCGGCGGTGGTCGTCGGTCACTGGATCTCTTTCCGTTGGCAGTACTGGGCCGGTGCGGCTGGTGGGGCGATTCGGGGCAGGGGCGCTAACCGCCCGTGACGGCCGATCCGTCGCCGAAGACGAACGACACCACCCACCCGAACACGATGTCGAGGCCCGAGACGAGCGCCATCATGATGATCACGAACACGAGCACGACCAGGGTGTAGGTGATGAGCTCGCGCCGGGTCGGGGTGACGACCTTGCCGAGCTCGTTGAACACCTGACGGATGAACAGCGCCATGCGGCCGAAGGGTCCGCGCTTCTCGGCGCGATCCTTCCTGGCGTTCTCGACGATGTCCTCATTGGGCTCGTCGACCACGTTTCTTGCCACGTTCACACTGCCTTCCGACTGTCGCCGGGCTCTCGCGAGCCCGTATCACCGAGACCGGGGCGTTCCCGTGCGGGAGCGCCCCGAGCCCGATCGATGTGCAGGGCGGACAGGACTCGAACCTGCAACCTGCGGTTTTGGAGACCGCTGCTCTACCAATTGAGCCACCGCCCTCGGCGTGGTCGAACTCGGGCATGCTTCACCGCGGTCGGGTTCCGGGGAATTCGCCAGACTGACGGCGCGGCAAAGCTTGGCAGAGTTCAACTACCTCGACCAGTGTAGGTGACGCCCCGGGGCGAGTCCAGCCGAGGCCCGAGCCGGGCATCCGCCCCCTCGATCGGGACGGCGCCGCGAGGGTCGTGAGCGCTTCGCACGAGGCGGATGCCCGCCCGTAGACTTCCCGTCGTGACCGCAGACTCCTCCCGCATCTCCGCTCGCATCGCCGCGATCGCCGAATCCGCCACCCTCAAGGTCGACGCGAAGGCCAAGGCCCTCAAGGCCGCCGGTCGCCCCGTCATCTCGTACGCGGCGGGCGAGCCCGACTTCGCGACGCCCGACCACATCGTCGAGGCCGCCGTCGCCGCCGCGCGCGACCCGAAGAACCACCGCTACACGCCCGCCGCCGGCCTGCCCGAGCTGCGCGAGGCGGTCGCCGAGAAGACGCTGCGCGACTCGGGCCTCGAGGTGAGCGCGGGCCGCGTCATCATCACCAACGGCGGCAAGCAGGCCGTCTTCCAGTCCTTCGCGACGATCGTGGGCGACGGCGACGAGGTGCTGCTGCCCGCCCCGTACTGGACGACCTACCCCGAAGTCGTGCGCCTCGCGGGCGGCGTCCCCGTCGAGGTCTTCGCCGGCGCCGACCAGAACTACCTCGTCACGGTCGAGCAGCTCGAGGCCGCGCGCACGCCCCGCACCAAGGTGCTGCTGTTCGTGAGCCCCTCGAACCCCACCGGCTCGGTCTACAGCCCGGAGCAGACGCGCGCGATCGGCGAGTGGGCGCTCGAGCACGGCATCTGGGTCATCACCGACGAGATCTACCAGGCCCTCACCTACGACGGCGAGCGCGCAGTCTCCATCGTCGAGGCCGTTCCCGGGCTCGCCGACACGACCATCCTCGTCAACGGCGTCGCCAAGACCTACGCGATGACCGGATGGCGGGTCGGGTGGATGGTCGGCCCCACCGACGCGATCGCCGCGGCCTCCAACCTGCAGTCGCACCTCTCCTCCAACGTCGCGAACGTCTCGCAGCGCGCGGCGCTCGCGGCGCTCACCGGCCCGCAGGACGCCGTCGCGACGATGCGCGAGGCGTTCGACCGACGACGGAAGGTCGCGGTCGCCGAGCTCAACCGCATCCCCGGCATGGTGACGCCGACCCCGACGGGCGCGTTCTACGTCTACCCCGACGTCACGGGCCTCCTCGGCCGCGAGTGGGGCGGCGTGACGCCGACGACGTCGCTCGAGCTCGCCGACCTCATCCTCGAGCAGGCCGAGGTCGCCGCCGTGCCCGGCGAGGCGTTCGGGCCGAGCGGCTACCTGCGCTTCAGCTACGCGCTCGGCGACGACGACCTGCTCGCGGGCATCCAGCGACTGCAGTCGCTGTTCGGGACGCGCGACTAGGCAGGGTCGGCGCGCCCGCCGGCCCGCTCGCCGGTTCGCTCGCCGGTTCGCTCGGCGGCCCGCTCGACGAGAACGGCCCCGCACGGTGATCGTGCGGGGCCGTTCTCGTTCGGTGCGGCTGCCGGTGCAGCGGCGAGTGCGACTACTTCGCGGCGGCGTACGCCTCGCGGATCTCGGCGGCGATCCGGCCGCGGTCGCCGACGGGGTAGCCGTTGGCCTGCGCCCACTCGCGGATCGCCTGCGTCTCAGCGCTGCTGCCGGCCGAGGCGCGCTTGCGGCCCGGAGCCTTCGCGGCGGGAGCGGCCGCGCGGGTCGAGCTCGCCGAGCGGGCCTTCGCGATGAACGGGGCGAGCGCGCTGCGGAGCTGCTCGGCGTTCGCGTTCGTGAGGTCGATCTCGTAGTGCTTGCCGTCGAGCCCGAACGACACGGTGCCGCCGTCGCCCTGGCTGATGATTCCGCCGTCGAGGTCGTCGACGATCTCGGTGGTGATGCGCTTCACGAATTACTCCTTGAATAGTGCGGGTCTCGGCGCGGTGCGCGCGAGGGGATCGCGCCGATCAGCGGGACGCGGGGGAGCATTTTCTGCGGAGCGCTAATCGTCGGTCGTCGAGCATAAACACTCGGCGCGGCATCAGCGTACTGCTATTCACAGGACTAATGCGCGCGATTCTCGTGAGCACTCGTCAAATCAGGGTAATTCCGAGTAATGCTGACGCGAGGTCATTATGTTCGCGATTCAACGGGGTGCAGGGGAATCGTGAGCGAGAGCGACGAAATTCTCGCGCAGGCGTCGCGATTAGAGCAGGCGGCGCTCGAGCGCCCAGGCGGTGAGCTCGTGGCGCGACGAGAGCTGGAGTTTCCGCAGCACCGCCGAGACGTGCGATTCCACGGTCTTCACCGAGATGAACAATTCGCCCGCGACCTCTTTATAGGCGTAACCGCGCGCGATGAGCCGCATGACCTCCCGCTCGCGCGCGCTCAGACGATCGAGCTCGTCGTCGTCGGCCGCCTGCTCGCCCGCGACCGCGCCGAAGGCGTCGAGCACGAATCCCGCGAGGCGCGGCGAGAACACGGCGTCGCCGCCCGCGACGGCGTCGATGGCGCGCGCGACCTCGGCACCCGACGAGCCCTTCGTGATGTACCCGCGGGCGCCGGCGCGGATGACGCCGACGACGTCCTCCGCCGAATCGCTCACGCTCAGGGCGAGGAAGCGCACGCGGTCGAGCAGCGCCGCGCTCGAGCGGATCACCTCAGCGCCGTCCCCGCCCGCACCGCCCGGCAGGTGCACGTCGAGCAGGACGACCTCGGGCTCGAGCTCGGCGATGCGTGCGACGGCCTCGTCGACCGTCGCGGCCTCGCCGATCACCTCGACGACCTCGCCGAGGTCGGCGCGCAGCCCCGAGCGGAAGATCGAGTGGTCGTCGACGATGAGCACTCTCATGCGGACTCCTCGGGGGATGCGGCGGGGTGGGGTGCGGCGGGGCTGGGGGCGGCGGGGCTGGGCGTCGAGGTGCCGGCCGGCGCGGGAGCGGCGAGCGGGAGCCGCAGTGCGACCTCGGTGCCGGAGGCGAGCTGGGTGACCGTGGCCGAGCCGCCGTGCCGCGCCATCCGGCGGACGATCGACTCGCGCACCCCCAGGCGGTCGGCCGGGATCGCGGCCGGATCGAATCCGGGGCCGCGGTCGCGCACCCAGAGCTCGAGGGCATCCGCCCGCAGCTCGACGTAGACGCTCACCTCGCCGCCCGCGTGGCGCGCCGCGTTGAGCATCGCCTCGCGCGCCGCGGCGAGCACGGGCTCGAACTCGTGGCCCGAGAAGTCGCCCGTCGTGACGACGTCGAACCGCACGGGGTGCTGCAGCTCGATCTCGAGCGCTGCCTGCCGCAGCTGGGCCGCGAAGTCGGCGTCGGAGGGCTTCGTGCCGGCGAAGAGCCAGTCGCGCAGCTCGCGCTCCTGCGCTCGGGCGAGGCGGGCGACCTCGCTCCCGGGCTCGGCGCGGTTCTGGATGAGCGCGAGCGTCTGCAGCACGCTGTCGTGCAGGTGGGCGGCGACCTCGGCGCGGCTCTCCTCGCGCACGCGCGCCGATCGCTCGGCGATGAGCGTCGACCACAGCCCGACGACGAGTGGCGCGACGAAGACCCCGGTGCCGCCGATGATCATGATGAGCGCGACGATCACGGTCGTCGCCCCGGGGTTCGCGGCGAGCACGACGAGGGCCGTGACGATGAGGCCGCCCGCGGCGATCGAGCGCACGACGACGCCCGCGCTCTCGCTGCGCCCGGGGTCGTGCCGGTCGAGGAGCAGGCTCCAGGCGACGGATGCCCCCGCGAGCAGCAGCGTCGTGAACGCGGCATCGACGGGGTCGGCCCGGTCGCGCGTCACGGCGGCGGCGATCGTGACGAGCCCGGCGACCCCTGCGGCGACGAGCAGCAGGATCGCGCCGGGGACCCGGCGGCGCACGGCGAGAGGTGCATCCGCCCGCACCGGGACGGGCGCGTCGCCCGGCCGCTCGCCGCGCAGCGGCGTGAGCGCCCACAGCCACGCGTACAGGAGGGCGCCGCCGCCCCCGAGCACCGTGAGCACGACGAGCGCGAAGCGCACGCGGCCGAGCGACCAGCCGAGGTGGTCGGCGAGCGCCGTCGAGACGCCGCTCAGCAGCACGTCGCGCGGGCGCGCGAGCGGCGGGCGGTCGAGAACGGCGGTCACGCGCTCAGTCAAGCATCCGACGCGCGGGTCGGGGGCTCCCCGAGGCGAAGATCGGGGGCCGATCAGGGGGGACCCCGATAGCGGGCGGGCCACGGGGCGCGGGAGCATCGCCTCATGACCGATCCGACCACCCCCGCCGGGGCGCCCTCCGCGCCTCCGCCACCGCCCCCCGCGAGCGGCTCCTCCCGCTTCTTCGCCTGGCTGCGCTCGCTCAACCTCACCCGCGAGCCCGGCTGGCTCGGCGGCGTCGCCTCCGGCATCGCGCTGCGCCTGCGCATCGACCCGCTCATCGTGCGCGGCATCCTCGTCGTGCTCGCGATCTTCGCCTTCCCCGTCGCGCTGCTCTACGCGCTCGCCTGGGCCTTCCTCCCCGACCACACGGGCAAGATCCACGCCGAGGAGGTGTCGCGCGGCCGCGTCGAGTCCGGCTTCGTGGGTGCCGCCGTGCTCTTCGCCATCGCCCTCCTGGGCCTCGGCGACGGCGGCCCCTGGTTCTGGGACGCCGGCTACGGCTGGGACGGCGACTGGATGCCCGGCTCGCCCGGTATG
>NZ_JAUSMI010000121.1 GCF_030645145.1 Microcella sp.
ACCGCCGAGCGCGAGCAGGCCGCGGCGCTCGAGGAGCTCGAGCGCGACCTGACGACGCGCACCGCGGCGCTCGAGGCCGACGAGAAGGCCCGTCGGGCGGCGCTCGCCCGCGCATCCGCCGACCAGGACCGCGCGCTCGCCGACGAGGCCGCGCAGGCGCGCGCGGCCCTCGCCCGCGAGACGGAGGAGCAGCGCGCCAAGCTCGCGCGCGCGGCCGAGCAGGCGCGCATCGACCTCGACGTCGAGCTCGCCGCGCGGCGCGACGAGGCCGAGCGCGAGTACCTCGCCCGCCAGCAGGAGGCGAGCGCGCAGACCCAGAAGTACCTCGACGAGGCGACGGCGCAGCTCACGGCGGCGCAGCAAGCCGCCGCGGAGGCCCGCGCCGAGACCGAGACGCTCACGCGCGAGGCGCGCGCCGAGGCCGAAGCGCTCCGCAGCTCGGCCGACGCGACCGCGCGCGAGGTGCTCGAGAACGCCGAGCACCGAGCGGCGGCGCTCGTCGCCGACGCCGAGGAGCGCACGGCCGCTCTCGTCTCCGAGGCCGAGGAGCGCCTCGCCCGACTCCGCGTCGAGCGCGACGCCGTGGCTGGCTACCTCGAGGGCCTGCGCGGGGTACTGTCGCAGGCAGAGAAGATCTCGGGCTCGATCAGCGACGAGTGACGGGCCCGACGGTCTGACCCGCGCGCGTTCCTCGGGCAGCCGCGCGGACATCCCGCCGTCGACGAGCGGTGCCCGCCATGAGGATCCAGAACGCGTTCCGGTTCGGTCTCTTCGGCGGCCTCGGCGTCCTCGTCGCCCTCCTCATCGGCGGAGCGGTCAGCTCGCTCGCGACGATCATCACCTACATCGGCGCGGCGCTCTTCATCGCGCTCGGCCTCGACCCGATCGTGTCGTGGCTCGAGGATCGCAAATGGCCGCGCTGGTCGGCGATCCTCACGGTGCTCGTCGGCGTGCTCGGCATCTTCACCGGCCTGATCTTCGCGATCGTGCCCGTCATCGTCGAGCAGGTCAGTCGACTCGTGCAGCAGATCGGCGACTTCCTGGGCTCGGTCGAGTCGCTCGAGGAGCTCATCGCGACGGTGCAGACCTTCGTGCCGGTTGAGGTGCTCGACGTCCAGCAGGCGGTCGACGGCGCCATCACCTTCCTCCAGGATCCCGCGAACCTCGCGGAGATCGGCGGCGGAGTCCTCGGCGTGGGCTTCGCGCTCGTCTCCGGCGCGTTCGGCGGCCTCATCATCCTGATCCTGACGCTGTACTTCGTCGCCTCGCTCGCGAGCATGAAGAGCGCCCTCTACCGCCTCGTGCCCGCGTCGCGACGGACGACCTTCGTGGGTATCGCCGAGCAGGTCGCCTCGGCAGTCGGCCGCTTCGTGGTCGGCCAGGCGAGCCTGGCGCTCGTCAACGGAGTGCTGAGCTTCCTGTTCCTGTCGTTCATCGGGGCCGAGTACCCCGCGCTCTTCGCCTTCGTGGCGTTCCTGTTCTCGCTCGTGCCCCTCGTCGGCACGCTCTCGGGCTCGGTGCTCATCGTGTTCACGCAGTTCATCACGAACCCCGAGTCGACCTCGACCGTCATCACGGCCGCGATCTACTACCTGATCTACATGCAGGTCGAGGCCTACGTGCTGAGCCCCAACATCATGAACCGCGCGGTGAAGGTCCCCGGCGCGGTCGTCGTGATCGCGGCCCTCATCGGCGGGACCCTGCTCGGCGTGCTCGGCGCGCTCATCGCCATTCCGGTCGCGGCCTCGGTCCTCATCATCATCGACCAGGTGTTCGTACCCCGGCAGGAGCGTCTGTAGCGGATGCCCCCGGCCGCCCGCGCGTCCGTCGCGCGCGCGGCCTCCCGCCCCCGCGATCGGACGGCTAGGTGTACTCGGCAGTCACCTTGGTGACACTCGGCTGATGGGTGGGAGCCCGTCGAGGGCTGAGTGGCGTCGTCGATTGTTGTAGTAGTCCAGCCAGGGTGCAAGTGCGTTCTGCCGGTCGTCGTTGGTGGTGAAGACC
>NZ_JAUSMI010000128.1 GCF_030645145.1 Microcella sp.
GACACGGCCTCGGCGACGATCGCGATGGCGTCGAGGGGGTCGGTCATGTGCTCATCGTAGGGGCGAACGCTCGGTCACGACGGGTCGGCCGGCGGGTCTACCGACGGGCCGGGTCGCGCTCAGCGCGGAGCCATGCGCACCGCGCCGTCGAGCCTGATCACCTCGCCATTGAGCATCGGGTTCTCGACGATGTGCTGCACGAGCGCCGCGTACTCGTCGGGCCTGCCGAGGCGGTGCGGGTGCAGGGTCTGCTCCTCGAGGGAGGCGAGGGCCTCCTCGGGCAGCATCTCGGCCATCGGCGTGCGGAACAGGCTCGGCGCGATCGCCATGACGCGGATGCGGTGCTCGGCCAGGTCGCGCGCGAGCGGCAGGGTGAGGCCCACGATCGCACCCTTCGACGCCGAGTAGGCGGCCTGACCGACCTGCCCGTCGAACGCGGCGACCGAGGCGGTCATGACGATGACGCCTGCCTCCTCGTCCGGGGCGTCCGCCGCCGTCTCGACCATGCGGGCGGCGGCGAGGCTCACGACCGTGAACGTGCCGGTGAGGTTTATGTCGACCACCTGCCGGAACATGTCGAGCGGGAACGGCCCCTTCCGCCCGACGACGCGCGCCCCGCGCACGATGCCCGCGCACGCCACGACGACATCGAGCCGCCCGAGCTCGCTCGCCGCGTCGACCGCGGCCTGCACCTGCTCGGCGTCGGTGACGTCGGTCGGCACGAAGACGGCGCGGTCGCCCCACTCGTCGGCGAGCGCGGCTCCCGGAGACTGGGGCAGGTCAGCGATAACGACCGAGCTGCCCGCGGCGAGCATCCGCTCAGCCGTCGCCCGGCCCAGCCCCGAAGCGCCACCGGTGATGAGAGCGGTGCGGCCGGTGATGTGCATGGATGTCCTCCGTCGACTCACGAGGCGGCCGTCGTCGTCGACGGCGCCGGCCTCCATGCCTACCACGCGGGCTCGGCGCGTAGGGTGCTTATGCACCCGCGCCGCCGTCGACTGGAGTCACGCATGAGCACCGTCCCGTTCCGCATCGGCTACAAGGCTTCGAGCGAGCAGTTCGCTCCTCGTGAGCTGCTCGACTACGGCGTGCTCGCCGAGCAGGCCGGCTTCGAGTCGGTGTTCATCAGCGACCACCTCCAGCCGTGGAAGCACACCGACGGACACGCGCCCGCCGCGATCGCCTGGCTCGGAGCCCTCGGCGCGAAGACCGAGCGCATCGTCATGGGCACCTCGGTGCTGACGCCGACGTTCCGGCACCACCCGGCGATGGTCGCGCAGGCGTTCGGCACGCTCGGGCAGCTGTTCCCGGGCCGCGTCATTCTCGGCGTGGGCACGGGCGAATCACTCAACGAGGCGCCGCTCGGGTTCGTCTGGCCCGACATCAAGGAGCGCTTCGCCCGCCTCAAGGAGGCCGTCCAGCTCATCGAGCGCCTCTGGGACGAGGAGCGCGTGAGTCACGAAGGCACCCACTACCGCACCGACAACGTCACGATCTACGACCGGCCCGAGGTGAAGGTGCCCATCTACATCGGCGCCTCCGGCCCCGCCGCGACGCGCCTCGCCGGCCGCATCGCCGACGGCTACATCACGACCTCCGGCAAGCCGCGCGAGCTCTACACCGAGAACCTGCTGCCCGCCTTCCGCGAGGGCCTCGAGAAGGGCGAGCGAGCGCCCGGCAGCGTCGACACCCTCATCGAGATGAAGGTCTCGTTCGACACCGACATGCAGCGCGCCATGGAGGACACCCGCCACTGGGCCGCGCTCGCCCTGAGCGGCGACGAGAAGATGGGCGTCGAGGATCCGCGCGAGATGGAGCGCCTCGCCGACGCCCTCCCCCTCGAGCGCGCCGCCTCGCGCTGGATCGTCTCGACCGACCCCGACGAGCACGTCGGCCGCGTCATGGACTACGTGCGCATGGGCTTCCGGCACCTCGTCTTCCACGCTCCGGGCCCCGACCAGGCGCGGTTCCTGGAGCTGTACGGCGAGCACGTGATGCCGCGCCTGCGGGCCGCGGTCGCCGAGTTCGACGCGACGCAGGGGTAGTCCGCCGTGCCGTTCTGGAGCAAGAAGGAGTTCGGCGACCCGTCGCTGCCCAAGGGCGACCGCGGCAAGGGATCGTTCGACGACTACGCCTACGACCTCCTGCCGAAGAACCGCGACATCACGATGCGCCTCGCCGACGCGACGCCGCACCAGGACGAGATCGCGCAGCTCGCCGACGCCGAGGCCGACTCGCTGTTCACGGCGACCCCGGCGCGCTCGCTCGATCAAGAGCGAGTGGATGCTCCCATCGAGGTGCGCGTCTTCTCGGGTCGCCGCGTCTCGGGTGTCGTGGGCGTCGTGCCGCGCGGACTGGAGAGCGTCTACGACGAGGCGGTGCGCCGACTGGACGGCCGCGGCGACAAGCCGCGCATCCCCGTCGCCGTCGTGCAGACGAAGCAGGGCTGGCGCGTCGACCTGCTCATGGGCCGCACGAAGTAGAGCGACCCGGAGCGCGTCGCCGGCTAATGCCCGGCGCCGAGGTGCCCGGCGAGGCGCGCGTGCAGCGCGTGCGACTCGGCGTTCATGTCGACGATCTCGACGCTCTTGCCGAAGCGCTCGTACTTGGTGACGATCGCGTCGAGCGCGGCGACCGTCGACGCATCCCAGATGTGCGACTGCGACAGGTCGATGACGACCGCGTCGGGGTCGTCGCGGTACCAGAACTGCGTCGTCAGGTCGTTGCTCGAGGCGAAGAACAGCTCGCCGTCGACGCGGTAGAGCGCGTACGTGCTGCCGTCGGGAGCATCCAGCACCGTGCGGTCGACCGTCGCGAAGTGGGCGACGCGGCGTGCGAACAGCACCATCGCCACGACGACGCCTAGGGCGACGCCGATCGCGAGGTTGTGCGTGAGGACGACCGCGATGACCGTGGCGACCATGACGATCGTCTCGCTCTTGGGCATCCGCTTCAGAGTGTTGAGCTGCACGCTGTGCCAGTCGAACGTCGCGACCGACACCATGATCATGACCGCGACGAGCGCCGCCATCGGGATGATCGCGACGAGGTCGCCGAGCGCCAGCACTAGCACGAGCAGGAAGACGCCGGCGGCGAAGGTCGAGATGCGCGTGCGGGCGCCCGAGACCTTGACGTTGATCATCGTCTGGCCGATCATCGCGCAGCCGCCCATGCCTCCGAAGAGACCGCTGAGGATGTTCGCCGCACCCTGCCCGTACGACTCGCGCGTCTTGCCCGAGGGGGTGTCGGTGATGTCGTCGACGAGCTTCGCGGTGAGCAGCGACTCCAGGATGCCGACGACGGCCATCGCGATGGCGTACGGGAGGATGATGCCGAGCGTCTCGAGGTTCAGGGGGACGTCGGGCCACAGGAGCGACGGCAGGCTCTCGGGCAGCTCGCCCTGGTCACCGACGTTCGGGACGGTGATCGCCATGAGCACCATGACCGCGGTCACGACGGCGACGGCGACGAGCGGTGCAGGGACGATGGTCGTGAGCCGCGGCATCCCGATCATGATCAGCAGGCCGAGCGCGACGAGCGGGTAGACCTCCCACGGAACGCCGAACAGGTACGGCAGCTGCGCGGTGAAGATCAGGATCGCGAGCGAGTTGACGAAGCCGACCATGACGGAGCGCGGGATGAAGCGCATGAGCTTCGCGACGCCGAGGACGCCGAACAGCACCTGGATCAGGCCGGCGAGGATGACGGTCGCGATGAAGTAGTCCAGGCCG
>NZ_JAUSMI010000133.1 GCF_030645145.1 Microcella sp.
CCGTCGTCGTCGCCTCGGAGGGCTCGCTGCGGCGACGCTCGCGCGGAGGACGCGACCCGTCGCGCGACGTCCCCTCGCTCGAGCCGCCCGACCGCGAGCGCGAGCGCTCGCGCGGCGGGTGCGAGGCGTCCTTCTCGACCTTGGGGATGGGCGTCGCCTTCAGGCGGCCCTTCGACCCGGCGGGGATGTTGAGGTCGGTGAACAGGTGCGGCGACGACGAGTATGTCTCGACCGGCTCGGGGATGCCCATCTCGAGCGCGCGGTTGATGAGCGCCCACTTGTGCATGTCGGCCCAGTCCACGAACGTCACGGCGATGCCGGTCTTGCCGGCGCGGCCCGTGCGGCCCACGCGGTGCAGGTAGGCGTCGTGGTCGTCGGGGACGGTGTGGTTGATGACGTGCGTCACGTCGTTGACGTCGATGCCGCGCGCGGCGACGTCGGTCGCGATCAGGATGTCCTTCTTGCCGGCCTTGAACGCGGCCATCGAGCGCTCGCGGGCCTCCTGCGTCATGTCGCCGTGCACGGCGCCCGCACTGTAGCCGCGGTCGTTGAGCTCCTCCACGAGCTTCGCGGCGGCGCGCTTGGTGCGCGTGAAGACGACGGTCTTGCCGCGGCCCTCGGCCTGCAGGATGCGGCCGATCACCTCGTCCTTGTCGAGCGAGTGCGCGCGGTAGACGATGTGCTCGATGTTGGCCTGCGTGAGGCCCTCGTCGGGGTCGGTCGCGCGGATGTGGATGGGCCGGTTCATGAAGCGGCGCGCGAGAGCCACGATCGGCCCCGGCATCGTCGCCGAGAACAGCATCGTGTGGCGCGTCGGCTTGGTCTGCGAGAAGAGCTTCTCGATGTCGGAGAGGAAGCCGAGGTCGAGCATCTTGTCGGCCTCGTCGAGGACCATGACCTCGACGTTGGCGAGGCTCAGCAGACGCTGGCTCGCGAGGTCGAGCAGGCGGCCGGGGGTGCCCACGACGATCTGCGCGCCCGCCTTGAGCTGGTCGATCTGGCCCTCGTACGCCTTGCCGCCGTAGATCGAGACGATCTTGACGTCGCGGTTCTTCGAGGCGAGCTCGAGGTCCTCCGTCACCTGGACGCACAGCTCGCGCGTCGGCACGACGATGAGCGCCTTGACGCCGGGCTCGGGGTGCAGGCCGAGGCGCTGGATGAGCGGGAGGCCGAAGCCGAACGTCTTGCCGGTGCCGGTCTTGGCCTGGCCGATGATGTCCTGCCCCGTGAGCGCGAGGGGGATGGTCTGCTGCTGGATCGGGAAGGGCTCGAGGATGCCCTGGGATGCGAGGGCATCGACCAGGTCGGTCTCGATGCCCAGATCGGTGAAAGTCACGTGAAGGTTCGCCCTGTCTGGTATTGGTAGCGCCCAGTTTAGCCGTCGGGCCCGCGCTCCGGCCGACGGACCATCGCCTAGGCTGTCCGCGTGACCCCGTGGCTCCGACGCTCCCGTCCGCGCACGCCCGCGCCGATGCTCCCGTCGCGCGACACGGCGACCGCGGCGACGCGCGTCGACCTGCACGAGCTCACCCCCGAGACGGACGTCTTCCTCGGCCACTGCGCGACGCTTCACCTCACCTTCTTCGAGCAGCTGAGCCACGCCGTCGCGAACGCTCCGCGCGTCGCCGAGAAGGATGCCCTCGCCGAGGCCGCGGCGACGATCCTCGCCCGCTATCGCGGGCTCGTCGCCGAGATGGAGCGGCTCAAACTCGACCCGGCCGCCGTCATGGAGCCCCACCTCGCGAGCGTGCAGGAGTTCGAGCGCCGGACGATGGGCGCCGACTGGCACGAGCAGGTCGCGAGCGCGCACGTCGCGATCGGGTTCCTCACCGACTTCTGGATCCGCCTGGGCGCCGGCCTGCCCCGCGACTCGCGCGAGCGGGTCGAGTCGGTGCTCTCGGAGGGCGACCTCGAGCGGCCGCTGCACGCGATCATCGAGCGAGCGATCGCCGCCAACCCGCGGCTGTCGTCGCGGCTCGCGCTCTGGTGCCGGCGCCTCGTCGGTGACACGATGCTGCAGGCGCGGTCGTCGCTCGCGCTCCACGCCGACCGCTCGCGCGACGAGGAGCAGATCGAGCCGGTGTTCACCGAGCTCATCGCCGAGCACACCCGGCGGCTCGACCGCCTCGGACTCACGGCCTAGGCGGCCGATCGCGACCGGCGCGTCGGCGGACGCGTCAGACGGTGCGCGTCGAGGCGGGCATCCCGCCCGGAGCCATGAGGCGCGCGAGCAGCTCGTCGTCGGCGGCGCGGCGGCGGGGCGGGAGCTTCAGCGCGAACGCGAGCGCGACGGCGGGGCCGATCACGAGGCTGAAGACCCAGATCCACCCGCCGTCGAAGGTGAAGCCGAGCCACAGCAGGAGCACCCACGTCGCGGCCGTCGCGGCGGCGGCGATCGCGGGGATCAGCAGGAGGCCGTGCGTCTCGCGGCCGGGCACGCCGTAGCGGACCCCGAGGCCGAGCGCGGCGCCGATGACCGTGACGAACAGGAGCTCCATCGTCAGCCGACGAAGCCGATGCGGCGGGTCGACTCCGACCCGATCTCGACGTAGCCGATGGCCGCGGCCGGCACGACGTAGTGCTTGCCCTTGTCGTCGGAGAGGGAGAGGACCGTGCCGCCGGCGAGGGCGTCGCCCACGGCCTTCTGGATCTCTGCGGCGGTCTGCGAGGTCTCGAACGCGAGCTCACGGGGGCTGTTGAGGATGCCGATGCGAATGTCCACGAACGTCACTGTACCCCGGCGCGCGGGGGCGATCCGCGGCGTTCACCGAGAGCGGACCGCACGGGCGGCGCCGGGCGGGCGGCGCGGTGTCGGAGGCCGCCGATAGCGTGTGGGCATGCCCTCGCTCGACCCCTCGCAGCTCGCCGCCGTCGAGGCGCGGCGAGGGCGCGGAGCGGTCGTGCTGGGCGCCCCGGGCACGGGCAAGACGACCGTCGCGATCGAGCTCGTCGCGCAGGCGGTGCTCGAGGACGGGCTCGCCCCCGACGAGGTGCTCGTGCTGACGCCCTCGCGACGCTCGGCGACCGCGCTGCGCGATCGCATCGCCCTGCGGCTCGCCGAGCCGGACGAGGCGCGCGCGCCCGTGCTGCCCGGCCCGCTCGCGCGATCGATCGCCTCGTTCGCGCACGCCCTCGTGACCGCGGAGGCGCGGCTCGCCGGGAGCCCCGACCCGCGACTGCTCTCGGGGGCCGATCAGGATGCCGACATCGCCGAGCTGCTGGACGGTCACCTCTCCGACGGGGCGGGGCCTGCGTGGCCCGAGCACCTCGGGCCCGACGTGCGCGCTCTCGGCGCCTTCCGGACGGAGCTGCGGGACGTCATCGCGCGGCTCTCGGAGCACGACTGGTCCTCCGACGACCTGCGCGCGGCCGCCGCCCGGCGCTCGCGGCCCGAGTGGGCGGCGATCGCGGACTTCGTCGACGAGTACCGCGCCGTGCTCGGCGGCGCGCGCGCCGAACAGGTCGACCCCGCCGAGCTCGTCCGCGCCGCGATCGGGCTCGTGCGCGACCCGTTGCCGTCCGCTCCGCCTCTTCCGCGCCTCGTCGTGCTCGACGACGCGCACGACGCGACTCCGAGCGGCTTCGACCTGCTCGCCGCCCTCGCCGCGCGCGGCTCGACCGTCGTCGTCATCGGCGACCCCGACGTCGCGACCAACACCTTCCGAGGGTCGGAGCCCGACGCGGTCGCGCGCTTCGCGGCGCTCGTCGAGCGCGCGGCGCCCGGGGTCGGGGCGGCGCTGCCCACCTTCGTGCTCGGC
>NZ_JAUSMI010000140.1 GCF_030645145.1 Microcella sp.
ACGTCGGCGACGACGACGCCGTCACTCGGCTCGAGATCGAGACCGCGCAGGGTTTCCGCGACGGCGAGGCGCCGGATGCGCCGACGCCCGTCCTCGAGCGCGCGGCCGCGCAGCTCGGCGAGTACTTCGCGGGCGACCGTCACGACTTCGACGTGCCCGTGCGGCTCGGGGGCACCGCGTTCCAGCGGGCGATCTGGGCCGAGCTCGACGCCATCCCGTTCGGAGAGGTGCGCAGCTACGGCGAGCTCGGGCGCGCGACCGGGCGGGCGACCGCTGGCCGCGCCGTGGGCGGAGCGGTCGGCGCCAACCCCGTGCCGCTGCTCGTCCCGTGCCATCGCGTCCTCGCCGGCGACCGCCGGATCACGGGCTACAGCGCCGGCCTCGGCGTGCCGACGAAGGTGTGGCTGCTCGACCACGAGGGCATTGCGCACCGCTGATGGCCCCGCGCTCCGACCTCACCGTCGACGACGACGGTCGCGCCCGCTGCGGCTGGGCGGGCGCCGACCTCGAGTACCGCCGCTATCACGACGAGGAGTGGGGCCGACCTCTGCGCGGCGATCGGCCGCTGTTCGAGAAGCTCTCGCTCGAGGCCTTCCAGTCGGGCCTGTCGTGGATCACGATCCTCAAGCGGCGCGAAGGGTTCCGCTCCGCGTTCGCGGGCTTCGACCCCGCGGTCGTCGCCGAGTTCGACGACGCGGATGTCGAGCGGCTGATGGGCGATCCCGGCATCATCCGCAATCGCGCGAAGATCGCGGCGACGATCGCGAACGCACGACTGCTCGCTCCGTGGCTCGCCGACGAGCCCGGCGCTCTCGACGCGCTCATCTGGTCGCATGCCCCGTCACGGCGGGGGCCCCGGCCGACGGCCCTCGCCGACCTGCCGGCCACGACCGCCGAATCGGTCGCCCTCGCGCGAACGCTCAAGGCGCGGGGGCTGCGCTTCGTCGGTCCGACGACGGCCTACGCGCTCATGCAGTCGGCCGGGCTCGTCGACGACCACCTCGAGGGCTGCTGGCGCGCGAGCTGACCGGCGTCACCGTCTCGCGAAGCCGTCGAGCGTCGCGGGAACCACGAGCTCGAGCTCACCCGGGGCGCCGGGCCTCAGAGGCCATCCGAGCTCCGTGGCGACGGCCATGACGCCCTCGAGAGAGTCGGGCACAGGACCGTGCTCGAGCAGGGCGCGCACGAACGCGCCCTTGCCCTTCTTGTTGAAGTGGTTGAGTGCGCGAGCGACGCCGTCGTCCCCGATCGACACGACGCGCACGAACAGCGCGTCATCACGACCCGGCAGCGGGCCGAGGGCCGCGTAGCCCTCCGACCGCAGATCGAGGATCGGGCCGGGGAGCGCCGCGACGACGGGCGCGAGCACGGGCGCCCAGTGCCGCTTGAGCGTCACGCCGGGCAGTCGGCTGTCGTGCGAGAGCCGATAGGCGGGGACGGGGTCGGCCGCGCCGAGGATCCCGAGCAGCGCCGAGTGCACGACGACGTGGCGCTCGGCCCGACTCCGCGCAGCGCTCGAGAGGCTCGGGGCATCGAGCGCGTCGTAGAGCACGCCCGTGTAGCGGTCGAGGGCCGGCATCGTCGGGCTCGAGCGCGCCGCGCGGGCGCGCGCGAGCTCCGTCGCCGCGGACTTCGCGCCGAGCTTGAGGGCGCGCGCGGCGTCGGCGTCGGCTCCGGCGAGGACGGCGTCGAGAGCGTCGAGGAGGCGGCGTCGGGCATCCGTCGCCTGCGGGAACGACAGAGCCGCGAGATCCAGAGAGGATCCCGCGGCTCCGCCGTCGCGCTTGGTCTCGGAGGGCGGGAGGATCAGCGTCGTCACGACGCGCCCCCGCCCGGCCCGGCGCCCCGAGGGGCGTCGGAGGCCGTCACGTCAGGAGACGAGCTCGGCCTGGCCCGCGACGATCGTCACGGTGTTGTTCTCGACCGAGAGGAAGCCGTCCTCCGCACGAGCGGTGAGGGGCGCGCCGCTCACCGGAGTGATGCGCACCTCGCCCGCGCTGAGGATGCCGAGGATCGGCTCGTGACCGGGCAGGATGCCGATCTCGCCCTCGGTGGTGCGGGCGACGATCTGCTTCGCGGTGCCCGACCAGACCTCGCGGTCGGCCGAGACGACGCTCACGGTGAGCTCGGCCATGATCAGCCGTTCTCCTTCTGGATCTGAGCCCACTTCTCCTCGACGTCGCTGATCGCGCCGACGTTGAAGAAGGCCTGCTCGGCGACGTGGTCGAACTCGCCCTTGGCGATCGCGTCGAACGACTCGATCGTCTCCTTGAGCGGAACGGTCGAGCCCTCGACACCCGTGAACTTCTTGGCCATGTAGGTGTTCTGCGAGAGGAACTGCTGGATCCGGCGCGCACGCGACACCGTGATCTTGTCCTCCTCGCTGAGCTCGTCGACACCGAGGATGGCAATGATCTCCTGGAGCTCCTTGTTCTTCTGCAGGATCGCCTTGACGGTGGTCGCCACGCGGTAGTGGTCCTCGCCCAAGTAGCGGGGGTCGAGGATGCGCGAGGTCGAGGTCAGCGGGTCGACGGCCGGGTACAGACCCTTCGACGCGATCTCGCGGCTGAGCTCGGTCGTCGCGTCGAGGTGCGCGAACGTCGTCGCCGGCGCGGGGTCGGTGTAGTCGTCGGCGGGGACGTAGATCGCCTGCAGCGAGGTGATCGAGTGACCGCGCGTGGAGGTGATGCGCTCCTGCAGGATGCCCATCTCGTCGGCGAGGTTGGGCTGGTAGCCCACCGCGGAGGGCATGCGGCCGAGGAGGGTCGAGACCTCCGAGCCGGCCTGCGTGAAGCGGAAGATGTTGTCGATGAAGAGCAGGACGTCCTGCTTCTGCACGTCGCGGAAGTACTCGGCCATCGTGAGCGCCGAGAGGGCGACGCGGAGACGCGTCCCCGGCGGCTCGTCCATCTGACCGAAGACGAGAGCGGTCTTGTCGAAGACGCCCGCCTCCTCCATCTCGTGGATGAGGTCGTTGCCCTCACGGGTGCGCTCGCCGACACCGGCGAACACCGACACACCGCCGTGGACCTGCGCGACGCGCTGGATCATCTCCTGTATGTGGACGGTCTTGCCGACGCCGGCGC
>NZ_JAUSMI010000142.1 GCF_030645145.1 Microcella sp.
CGGCCGCGGGCGGCGCGGTCGTGCTCGCCTCGGCCGTGCTCGCCGCCCGCGCCTCGAGCAGGCGCGCCACCGCGCGGGCGAGCCGCTCGGCGCGCACGGGCTTGAGCACGTAGTCGACCGCCGAGAGGTCGAAGGCCTCGAGCGCGCGCTCCTCGTCGGCCGTGACGAACACGAACGGCGGGCGCCGGTCGAAGTGGCCGAGCGCGCGGGCGAGGTCGATGCCGCTGAGCCCGGGCATGTGGATGTCGAGGAAGACCGCGTCGATCGTCTCCTGCGTGAGGATGCGCAGGGCGTCGGCGCCGTTCGACGCGCGGTGGATCGTGCCGATGCGCTCGTCGTGGCCGAGCAGGAAGGCGAGCTCGTCGAGAGCCGGCTGCTCGTCGTCCGCGACGAGCACGGTCATCGGATCGGTCACGCGTGACATCCTCGCACTCAGCCCGCCGGCCGCGGGGCGGTCGTGTTCTGCGGCTGCGACTTCGGCACGCGCATGCGCACGAGCGTGCCCGCATCGAGGTTCGTCTCGACTACGAGCCCGTGCTCGTCGCCGTAGAGCTGCCTCAGCCGGGCATCCACGTTGCGCACCCCCACGTGATCGGCCGACGGCCGCCCGGCGAGGATGCCCCGCAGGCGCTCGGGATCGATGCCGACGCCGTCGTCCTCGACCTCGATGAGCGCGAACGCCCCCGCGTCGCTCGCACGGATCGTGATCGCGCCGCCGTCGGGCTTGGGTTCGAGGCCGTGCCGCACGGCGTTCTCGACGAGCGGCTGCACGCTGAGGAACGGGATGACCGTGCTCAGCACCTCGGGTGCGACCTGCAGCGTGAGGGTCAGGCGCTCGCCGAAGCGCGCGCGCTCGAGCTGCAGGTAGCTGTCGACGCTGCGCAGCTCGTCGGCGAGGGTCGTGAAGTCGCCCTGCCGCCGGAAGGAGTAGCGCGTGAAGTCGGCGAACTCGAGCACGAGGTCGCGCGCCCGTGGCGGATTCGTCGTGATCGTCGACGCGATCGCGGTGAGGGCGTTGTAGATGAAGTGCGGGCTGATCTGGCTGCGCAGGGCCTTGACCTCGGCCTCGGCGAGCGCGGCGCGGCTCGCGTCGAGCTCGCCGAGCTCGAGCTGCGCCGCGAGCCACTCGGCCACCTCGCCCGTCGCGCGCACGAGCCCCGGACGGACGGTGGGAGAGAAGGCGACGATCGCGCCCGCGGTGCGGTCGCCGGCGATGATCGGGGCGGCCACGGCATCCGTCGCCTGGATGCCGCGCCCGGTCGGGTCGATGCCGCGGAACACCTGCGGCTTGTCGCCCGCGCGCACCTCGGCGGCGAGGCGCTCGGCGGTCGCCCGCAGGTGCTCGGCGAGGCGCTGATCGGCCGGGCCGGCGTCGATGGCGAGGATTCCGTGGTCGTCGGCGAGGGCGAGGACGCGGCAGTCGAGCAGCTGGCGCAGCGGGCGGACGGCGCGCTGCGGGTCGCCCGTGTCGAGGCCCCCGCGCACGTGCGTCGCCGCCTGGCTCGCGAGGTGGAGCGTCGAATAGGTCGCGCGCTCGGCGGCCGTGCCCATCTCGCGCGACAGCCGCACGACGCGCCACGCGACGACGAGCAGCACCGCGGCGGCCACTCCGACGAGCACGCCGATGGCGAGGGCGAGCAGCACGGACTCGGTCACGGCACCACGGTAGGCGATACGGGTGCGGCGGCGAGCGCGCCCAGCGGCACCGGGTCGCCGTTCGTCGCACGAGCGGCGCCGTCCGCCGACGACGAGCGCGCATCCCGGTGACGCGACCCCGCGATCGGGGGATGCTGGCGGGCGTTCCGCCACCAATCGGCAGCGTCGCCGTCGTCGCTGCCGCGACCTCTCGAGGAGAACCCATGGGCAACGACGCCCTGAACGTGGAGCACTCGTCCGGCCACTCGGCCGCGGTGTTCCGGGAGACGCAGGATTCGGAGCAGTTCCGTCGGCTCAAGCGCAAGCACCGCAGCTTCGTGCTTCCCGTGACCGCGGCCTGCCTGCTCTGGTACTTCACCTACGTGCTGCTCGCCGGCTACGCGCCCGACTTGATGGCCACGCCGGTCTTCGGCAGCGTCAACATCGGCATCCTGCTCGGGCTGTCGCAGGTCGTCACGACCTTCGCGGTGACGATGATCTACGTCTCGTACGCGAACAAGCACCTCGACCCCGACGCGGCGGCCATCCGCGACCGTCTCGAGACCAAGGAGGGCGTGCGCTGATGCTGCACCTCGCTGTCACCGCCCCGGCCGCTCCGGGCGACCCCATCCTCAACATCGCGATCTTCGGCGTCTTCGTCGCGATCACGATGATCATCGTGTTCCGCGCCTCGCGGAACAACAAGACCGCCGCCGACTACTACGCCGCCGGCCGCTCGTTCTCGGGCGGGCAGAACGGCTCGGCGATCGCGGGCGACTACCTCTCGGCCGCGTCGTTCCTCGGCATCGTCGGGGCGATCGCGATCAACGGCTACGACGGGTTCCTCTACTCGATCGGCTTCCTCGTCGCGTGGGTCGTGGCCCTGCTGCTCGTCGCCGAGCTGCTGCGCAACACGGGCAAGTTCACGATGGCCGACGT
>NZ_JAUSMI010000151.1 GCF_030645145.1 Microcella sp.
CGGCCGGGGACGTGCTCGGGGTCGCACTGGATCGCGACGACCTCGACGGAGGGCGGGAACGCGGCCGCCGCCGTCCTCAGTCGCGACGGCCGCACGCTCGAGCCGATGACGAGGAACGCGACCGACACCCCGCGCGCGCCGCCGCCCGCGAGCCGGCTCACGTCGACGACGCCGAGCGCCGACGGGCTCAGCTCCACGAGCGCCAGGTCGTCGAGCAGTCGGCCCGGGGCGATCGTCGACAGGTCGCGCGTCGCGACGACCGTCCGCTTGGCGAACTCCGGAGTGAGCGCCGAGACCAGGACGGACACCTCCCGCGCGTCGCGGATCGCGCGCGCGCCGAGGCTGCCCGCGACGCTCACGGCGAGCTCGAACTCCGCCTCGGAGGCGAAGTCGATGCTCGCGATGCTCAGCGCGACGACGAGATGGCTGCGGCGGGTCTCCTCGAACTGGCGCACCATGAACGTGCCGGTCTTCGCGGTCGACTTCCAGTGGATGTGCCGGCGATCATCGCCGGGCGTGTACTCGCGCAGCGCGTGGAAGGCGAGATCGCTCGGCGTCAGGTCGCGCGTCGGCTGGCCCTCGAGGTCGCGCACGAGGCCGCTCGACGTCGAGGGGATGTCGATCGTGCGCGGGTGGACGATGATCTCGACCGGATCGGTGAAGGTCACCTCGCGGCGCACGAGACCGATGGGGTCGGCGCGCACCGTGCGCACGGGGCCGAGGATGAGCCGGCCGCGACGCGTCGTCGGCACGGGGATGTCGCGGTCGACCTGGGCGCCGTGCGCGAGGCCGGGCAGGGCGACAGGCACGATCCCCTTCCCCACCGGCACGTCGAGGGAGACGCCGAAGGCGCGACGGCGCGAGGAGTTCGTGACCGCGAGCCGCGCGATCGCCGTGTCGCCGACCGCGACGCGGCTCGGCGGCGTCACGAGGTCGACCGCGAGCGGCGTGCGACCGATCAGGTAGAGCAGCGCGACGAGGGCGAGCGCGGCCGAGGCGACCCCGATGACGACGAGCTCGCGCCAGCCCCAGAGGAACCCGGCGATGAGCGCGAGCGGGGCGAGCGCGGTGAGCGTCCAGCCCACCGGGGTGACGACGGCCGACGCGGCGCGCCGCGCGCGATCGAGGCCGGCCCCGACGGCGCGCGCGATGCGGACGATCGCGACCAGGGCATCCGCCGTCACGCCCGTGCGCGTGCCGACGATGCGCGTGCGCGCGGTCGTCACTGTCGAGGCGAGCGTGCTCTCGTCGACGCCGCGGTGCGCGCGCTCCTCGGTGCGGCCGCGCGTCGCGGTGCGCCTCGAGCGCTCGACGGTGCGGGAGGTCACACGGCGACCCGATCGCTCGGCGGCGGCGTCTCGAGCAGGACCTGGCCCATGACGGACGACGCCGTGACGCCGTCGAACTCCGACTCGGGGTCGAGGATGAGCCGGTGCCCGAGGACGGGCTCGACGAGCGCCTTCACGTCGTCGGGGATGACGTAGTGGCGACCCTCGAGGGCGGCGAAGGTCTTCGCGCAGCGGATGAGCGCGAGGGCGCCGCGAACGCTCGCGCCGAGCCGGACGTCCTCATGGGCGCGCGTGGCCTCGACGAGTCGGGCGACGTAGTCGGTGATGACCGGGTCGACGTGCACCGTGCGGGCCGCGCCGATGAGGTCGCGGACGACGTCGAGGCCGACGACGGGCTCGAGCTTCGAGGCTCGGGGCCCGCCCGCCCCGTCGAGGATGCGGACGGTCGCGGAGTGATCCGGGTATCCGATGGCGGTCTTCATCAGGAAGCGGTCGAGCTGCGCCTCGGGGAGGCGGTACGTGCCGGCCTGCTCGATCGGGTTCTGCGTCGCGATGACGAGGAACGGAGCCTCGACCTCGTGCTCGACGCCGTCGACCGTGACGTGCCCCTCCTCCATGACCTCGAGGAGCGCCGACTGGGTCTTCGGGCTCGCGCGGTTGATCTCGTCGGCGAGCACGATCGTCGCGAAGACGGGCCCCTTGTGGAACGAGAAGTCGCCGGATCGCTGGTCGTACACCGTGATCCCGGTGATGTCGCCGGGCAGGAGGTCGGGCGTGAACTGCACGCGCGTCGTCGTGCCCCGGATGCTCTGCGCGAGGGCGCGGGCGAGCGAGGTCTTGCCGGTGCCCGGCACGTCCTCGAGCAGCAGGTGCCCCTCGCTCAGCATCGCCGTGAGGCTCAGGCGGATCACGTAGCTCTTGCCGAGGAGGACCTGCTCGACGTTGGCCACGATGCGGCCGGCGATGTCGGCGAACCAGCGCGCCTGGTCGGGGGTCATGGTCATTGCGGTGCTGCCTCTCGTCGACGGATGCCCGTTCGGCTCCCAGCCTGCCTCACGGCTCGTAGGTTCTGGTGTAGGCGACCCCGGCGTCGGTCACCGTGATGCTCAGCTGCGCCGTGCCCGCAGGCCCCATCCGCAGCGTGCACGTGCCCGCGACCTGGTCCTCGGCGATGACCTCCCCGCCGAGGCACTGCGTATCGACGGCGTCGTAGGCGGTGCCGGTCACGGGAGTCCAGTCGATCGTGACCTCGCGCTCCGCGGGGGCGGGCGAGGTCTCGGTGAAGACGGGCCGCGCGTCGATGCGGACGGCCGTGTCGACCGCGAACAGCTCGGACCACGCGCCGCACAGGAGCGTCTCGTTCTGCTCGCACGCCTGCACCTGGACCTGGAGTCCGCGGCCGTAGTGGGCGCCGTCGGGGGTCGTGAGGGCGGTCGGCATCGAGACGACGGTCGAGTCCGCTGCGGCGGCGCCGTCGATGACGAGGCGGTAGCGCACGAGGGTCGCCGCACCCGATGAGGTCGCGGCCGACTGCAGCACGACGTCCCAGCGGCCCTCGCCGTTGGCCTGCGGCGCGCTCGCGACGATGCTCGTCACGGCGCCCGGGATCGCGCGCGGCGTCGCGCGGACCTCGGCGCTCGCGGTGCAGCCTTGCCCGTTGTATGCGTAGACCACGACGCGGTACTGCACGTTCGCGGAGAGCCCGTCGATCGTGAGGGCGGTCGCGTCGCCGCCGACGGTGCGCACGCCGGGCGGCGGGGTGTGCGATCGGGAGCCCTCCTCGACGCCGGTGACCGTGCACGCGGGGACCGAGCCGGAATCGCTGATCCACACGTAGTGGCTCTGCACCGCGCGGCCGTTGGGGCTGAACACGCCGGCCCACGACACGCTCACGCTGTGGTCGCTCGTGCCCGTACCCGTCGTCGATCCGGTCGCGCTCGGTGCGCCGACGAGCAGCGGGGGCCCGGCGGGGGTACCCGACCCGGAGGAACTGTTCCAGACGGTGAGGGGGTCGAACGAGTCGTTCCTGGCGCTCACCGAGACGTCGTACGCCGTGCCGTTCGCGAGCGAGGCGTCGACGACGTTGAGCCAGTAGACCGTGCCAGCGGCATCGCTCCCGCCGACCGTGAGCTGGCGGACGACCGGTCCGACGACGACTCGGTATGAGCGGATCGGCGACGCCGAGGCGTCCTGAGCGGGCTTGCTCCAGCCGATCCGGAGGCCGCGGTCGAGCGGCTCGATGCCGACGATCGGCGGGGCGGGCGGCACGAGGTCCGACCACACCGGGTCCGGGAGCGATGCCGGCTCGGACTCCCCCTGCGCGTTGACCGCGACGACGGCGATGCGCACGCGGTTGTCGGGGCCGTTGCCGGGCGTCGGAACGGTGCACGGCGAGAACGCGCAGTCGACGGTCTGGAACACCGATCCGTCGCCCGCGCGCGTGACGGTCGCGCGGAAGCCCTCGATCGGAGCGTTATTGGCGCTCCCCGGCGCCCACGCGATGTCGAGCGAGCGATCGCCGTACGCCTGCACGCGCACGTCGGTGACGGGGTCGGGCACGTCCTGGACCGAGATCCGCACGCTCGCCCACACGTAGCGATCGGGATCGTCGGTCGCATCCGCGACCTGGTACTGGACGGCCGCGTCGGCGGGGGCGGCGCCCGCGGCGACCGTGACGCGCAGGCTCTGCCCGCCGTCCGTCGGCGCGACGTTGACCCCGTCGGGAACTCCCGCACCGTCGAGCCCGCGGATCGCGACGACGCGCAGCGGCTGCTCGGGGAACGGGTTGCCGGCGAGGTCGTTGGCGAGCACGTCGACGACGGTCGTCTCGCCGCGCGGTGCGATCGCGACGTCGTCCGCCGGTCGCGCGAGCGGGCGCGTCGACGGCACGACGAGCACCTGGATGCGCCCGGCGGTGCCCTCGACCGCGTCATCGCGGACCGACAGCGACACCGAGCCCGTGGTGCCCTTCGCCGCGCCGTCGTCGACGCGGATGATCAGGCGCTGGCCCTCGACCCTCGCCGTGAGCCCCGTCGTCGGCCCGCCCGAGATGGCGTAGGCGAGCTCGTCGAGGTCGTCGGGGTAGGGGTAGGAGGTGATGCGCACGAGGTCGATCTCGCGCTCCTGCCCCGGCTCGAGCTCGAGCGAGGCGCCGAGGAGGACGGGTGGCTGGTTCTCGCGCGGCGTCACGGTGATCGGCAGGACGATCGTCGAGACGCGCCCGTCGGGATCCTGCACGCTCGCGCCGTCAGTGACCTCGAAGGAGACCGAGGCGGGGCCGAAGTAGAGATCGGCGGAGGTGAAGCGCAGCGTGTCGTCGTCCACGACGAGCTCGTCGCCGTTGGAGTTGGTCGCCTGCACGGTCGCGCTGTCGGTGAGGCGGACGCCGTCGTCGCCGACCGCGAGCACGTAGTCGTTGATGTCGATCGTGACGGTCTCCTCGCTCACGACCTGGATGCGCGGCGCGCGACGGTCGAGCTGCGGGAAGGCGTCGTCGGTGCCGGGGACCCAGATGAAGGCGTACGCGCGCACGGAGGGGTCGACGGGGTGCCGCACGACGAACGGGATGATCTGCCGGCGCTCGGCGACGTCGACGCGCACGCGCCCGTTCGCGAGGATCCGGGCGCCGCCCTCGTAGCCGTCGACGAGCTCGAGTCCGAGCTCCTC
This sequence comes from Microcella sp., assembly GCF_030645145.1. GTDB lineage: Bacteria > Actinomycetota > Actinomycetes > Actinomycetales > Microbacteriaceae > Microcella. Next base: position 4,956 of record NZ_JAUSMI010000151.1, read on the forward strand.
CACCTCGCCCTCGGCGAAGAACACGCGCGCGAGCACGTCGACGTCGACGGTCTCGACCTCGAGGATGTCGGAGAGCTGGAGCACGGTGTCGCGCGCCACGGGCGGCGTGAGCGGGGCATCCTCCTGGACGTTGACCGAGACGAACGCCTGGGATGCTCCGCCCAGCCCGTTCTCGATCGCGTAGACGAATCCGTAGCGGCCCTCGATCGCGGGCGGGGTGATGCGGACGTACTGGCCGTCGACCACCTCGGCCTCGGCCTCGGCGTCGGTCGACTCCACGGCGACCACCTGGAGGGGGGACCCGTCGGGGTCGGTGTCGTTCTCGAGCACGGGGACGAGGACGCTCACGCCCGTGCGCACGGTGACCTGGTCGTCGTTGGCCACGGGGTTGCGCGCGCCGTCGAGCCGCTGGCTGATGCCGACGCGGATGACGCCTGTCGCGCGCGCCCCGATGGCGTCGACGACCGTGTACCGGAAGGTGTCGGTGCCCGAGCTGTAGACGCCCGCCTCGTACTCCAGGTAGTCCTGCCCGGTCTCGACGACCGTGCCCTTCTCGGGCGCGGTCTCCTGACCGATGAGCTGCACCGAGTCGCCGTCCGGGTCCATGCCCTCGACGGGGATGCGGATGCGCACCGTCTCACCCGCGATGACGCGCGCGGTGAGCGTGCGCGGCACGGGCGGGGTATTGGTCGACTCGTCGACCTCGCGCACGCTGATGCGCACGGTCGCCTGCGCGCGCTCGAGCCCGAGCGGCCCGAGGACCTCGTAGACGGCGGTGAACTCGCCCGGCGCGTCGGGCGCGAGATAGCGCAGAGCGTCGCCCGACACGAAGAGCAGGCCCGACTCGCCCTCGAGCCCGAGCGGGAGGTCCGCGCCGAGCGTGATCGGCTCGTCGTCCGGGTGCTCGTCGTTCTCGAGGACGGGGATCGTGACGGCGTCGCCGACCCGGACGATGATCGCGTCGTCGCGTGCGATCGGCGGCTGGATCCGCTCGAGCGCGGGGATCTCGATGACCGTGATCGTCCCGGTCGCCTGCGCGGCGCCGTTGCTGATCACGTAGGCGATCTCGGTCGGGCCGTCGAGCGGCCGGGTGAGCGTGACCCGGACGTCGCGCTGCTCGAGGATCTCGGCGCGGATCCCGCTCTCGGCGGGCACGTCGGTGATCCCCGTGACGACGAGCACGCCGCCGCCGGGGTCGATGTCGGTCGTCGCGACGGCGACGGTCGCGCTGCTGAGGGTGCGGACGAACGCGGTCTTGGGGATGGCGATCGGCGCGGTGCCCGCCGCGGGCGGCGCCGCGACCTCCACTCGGATGACGCCCGTCGCGGTCTGCTCGCCGTCGGTGACCACGTACTCGAGGTAGTGCGTGCGCACCTCCTCGCTCACGAATCGCACGATGCCCCGGTCCAGGCTCGGGGTGATCGTCGCGCCGGGCTTGGCAGGGACCGCGCTCAGCCGGATCGGCCCGGATCCTCCACGCACGTGCGTGAGCGGCTCGATCCGCACCTCCTGGCCGGCGTACGCGAGCACCACGAAGGGGTCGGCGATGATCGGCGTCTGGCCGCTCGGCTGCACGGTGACCGAGAGGGTTCCCGCGCCGGTCGCCGTGCCGTCGGAGACCGTGAGCGCGACCGGGCGGAGCCCGCCGACGCCGCCGAGCTCCTGCACCGTGACCCGCCCGTCGGGCCGGAAGGTCGCGCGATCGGGCGCGGCCATCGTCGCGTCGGCGAGGTAGAGCGGGTCGCCGTCGGGGTCGATCCAGTCGCCGAGCACGCTCGCGGTGACGCTCCCGCCCTCCGCGACGAGGGTCTTCGAGGGGCGCGCCTGCACGGGGGCCCCGTTCTCGAACGGCTCCCTGATCTGCACGCGCACCATCGCGGTCGCCGCGCCGCCCCGGCCGTCGGTGATCGTGTAGGCGAACTCGATCGCCCCGCGCGCGCCGGGCTCGAGAGCGAGCTGCACGAACTGGCCCTCACCGACGATGTCGAGTCGGCCGACCTCGGGATCGAGCGCCTCGACCTGGCTCACGAGGAGGGCGTCGCCGTTCGGATCGGTGTCGTTGAGGAGGACCGGCAACGAGGTCGAGCGCCCCGGCCGCGCGCCGAGCTCGTCGTCGACCGCGACGGGCGGCTGCTGGGCGAGCTCGAGCTCGGGCGGGGTGTCGAGCTGATCGAGCTCGGCCTCCTGCTCGTCCTCCTCCTCGCGCAGCAGCTCGTCCCAATTGTCGATGAGCGCGCCGTCGGTCTGCACGGCCCAGGCCGCGCCCGAGAGGCGGTCGTTGAGCACGACGCGCTCGTCCCGGACGGCGAGCGCGAGGTCCGCTGCCGGAGCGACTCCCGACAGGGACAGCAGCTCGGGCTCGCCGGCGCAGTCGCGCCAGGCGGCGCCGTCGCTCCACGCCGCGAGCAGGCAGCCGCCGACGGCGACGGGCTGGGCGGGGGCGCCGTCGCGCCCCTCCACGAGGGCCCGGGGGCCGCCGCCGTCGAGCGGGACGGAGAGGAGCCCGCCGCGGTGGGCGATGAGGGCAGTGGCGGATGCCGCGTCCGGAGCCGCGAGGACGGGCTCCGAGCCCGTCGGCAGGAGCTCGCTCAGGTCGATGACGCCGCTCTGCGTGTGCAGCAGGCGGGCCGCGGTCTCGAGGACGACCCAGCGGTCGGACGCGATCGAGACCTGCACCGTGTCGTCCGGGTCGATCGCGATGCTCCAGCGTCCCTCGACGGCATCCGGTCGCTCGGGGTCGATGCGGAGGACCTCGCCGCTCGCGGGGGCCACGGCGACGACGCCGTACCGCTCGTCGAGCGCGATCGCCGATCCCTCCCCGAACACGAGGGGCGCGGCGGACGCGGCGTCGAAGTCGCCCAGGAGGAGGCGCGGGACGATCCACGTCTCGCCCGACCCGCCGCTGTGCACGACGGCGGTCCCTCCCTCGATCACGAGGGACGGCTCGTCGGGCGGGAGCGGGACGCTCTCGACGATCTCGGCGCGCGCGGCGTCGATGATCTCCGCGGTAGCGTTCGCCCGATCGACGACGACGACATCGGCGGCCGACTGCACGAGCCGCAGGTCGGCGCCCTCCGACTCGACGACCGTGTCGAGCGCCGCGATCTGCAGGTTCGCCCGCCCGACCGAGCGCTGCTCGCCGTTGGCGACCCACACCGAGCCGTCGTTGAGGTCGAGGCGCTGCACCTCGAAACCGGGCGAGATGATCGCAATCGTCGCGATGACCGCGGCGACGACCGCGGAGCTGGTGCCCGTGATGATGCTCGATCGGCGGGCGCGGAGGAAGCGGCGCATCAGCGGGTCACTCCCCCGCCTCGGCGCACTTCTCGCCGCTCGCATCGCCGACGCGGCCCTCGCGCACGACGCTCACGGTCACGCACACGCGGTCGCCGGGCGCGGCGGCCACGGCGATCTCGGTCGCCCGCTGCACGGTCTGGGCGCCGCCGGCGACCTGCACGCGGAAGGAATCGCCCTCCACGAGACCGGGGTCGGCCCAGGTGAACACGATCGTGCCGCCGTCCTGGGCGGCCTGGATGCCCGTCACGCGCGGGATGGCGTCGTCGCCGCGGAGAGCCAGCATCGTCGCGGCCGCCCCGAGACCGATGACCACGAGCGAGACGATGACGAGCACGAGAGCGGCCGCGCGCGATCCGGAGGTGCGGCGAGCGCCGCTCCCCCTGCCCTGCGTCGAGCTCTCGGCGGAGTCGGCGGAAACGGTGGCCGCGAGCGCGGGGGCGCGACGGCGGCGCCGCGCGGGGCGACCGGCCGCGGATGCGGGGGCGACGGCCTTCACGATCGTCCGGTCGCCGGGGTCGGAGACCGTCGCGAGAGCCCACTCCTCGACCGACACGTCGGCCTGCGTCGGCACGAGCCCCAGCTCGAGCTCGACGCGCTGCAGCTCGCGCACGAGCTCCATCGCGCTCTGCTGCCGCTTGGCCGGGTCGCGCGACATGGCGCGCCGCAGCACGGTCTCGAGCGCCTCGGGCACGTCGTCGCGCCCGATCGCCGGCACGCGCGCCTTCGTGATCCGGCCCATGAGCTCGTCGGAGGTGTTCGGCCCGTCGGCGATCTCGAACGGCGAGCGGCCCGCGAGGAGCGAGTAGGTCGTCGCCGCGAGCGACCACACCTCGCTCTGCACGGTGCCCGGCGTGTGGTCGAGCAGGACCTCGGGCGCCGACCACGGGATCGACATCCCGACCGTGTCGTGGCTCGCCGCGGCGCTCAGCGTCGCCGCGATGCCGAAGTCGGAAAGCACGGGGTGGCCGTAGGCCGTCGTGAGGATGTTCGAGGGTTTGATGTCGCGGTGGAGCACGCCCGCGCGGTGGGCGGTCTCGATCGCGCTGCCGATCTGCACGGCGATGCGCAGCACCTCCGCGACCGGCAGGCGCTCCTTGCGGTAGCGGTCGGCGAGGCGGGCGGAACAGAGCTCCATGACGAGGTACGGGCGGCCGTCGGCCGAGATGCTCGCCTGGTAGACGGTGAGGATCCCCGGGTGGGCGGAGAGCTGGGCCATGAGGTTGGCCTCGACCTGGAACATCTGCCGGACGTTCTCGGTCACGACGTCGGCGAGCATGACCTTGACCGCGACGTGCCGCCTCGGCATGTTCTGCTCGTAGAGGAAGACGTCGGCGAAGCCGCCCGACCCGAGCAGGCGGATGTGCGTGAAGCCGGGCAGGATCGGCGGCTCTGACGGTCGGCGACGTGCCACGGATTCCCCCCTCCCCGCTCGAGTCACCCTCAGTGTAGGAGCAGGTCGGCGCCCTCCGTCGACGCGTCGCCGGGTTGTGACGACTTCGGAACGACCGGTCTCAGTCCACCGACTCGGGGGCCCGGACGACGTCGACCACGATGATCGTGATGTTGTCGCGGCCGCCCTGCGCGAGCGCGGCGTCGACGAGCGCGTTCGCGGTCTCGCGGGCGCTCAGGCGCGCGGCGAGGTGGAGGCGGAGCCGCTCGGACGGCACCTCCTTCGTGAGGCCGTCCGAGCACAGCAGCAGGCGCATCCCCGGCTCGAGCGGGATCCGTGCGAAGTCGATGTCGGGCTCGGTCGAGAAGCCGACGGCGCGGGTGATGACGTTGGCCTCGGGGTGGCTGTCGGCGTCGGCGGCGGCGAGCTGGCCCGAGTCGACGAGCTCCTGCACCATCGAGTGGTCGGTCGTGATCTGCCGCAGCTCGTTGCCGATGAAGCTGTACACGCGCGAGTCGCCGACGTTGAAGACCGTGAGAACGGGCCGGCCGTCGTGCATCGTCAGGGCGACGCCCGTGACGGTCGTGCCGATGCCGCGGTCCTCCTCGTCGAGCTCGTGGATGTCCCACGTGGCCAGGCGCAGCGCCTCCGCGATCGCGTCGCTCTCGACGAAGTCGCCGTCGACCGCGGCCTGCAGCCGGCGCACGACCGAGTCGGAGGCGCGGTCGCCGTGCGCATGGCCGCCCATGCCGTCCGCGACGGCGAAGAGCGGGACGTCGGCGAGATAGCTGTCCTCGTTGGCGGCGCGGCGGTAGCCGGTGTGGGTCACGCCGTGCCACGACAGCTCGACGACCTCCCCGCGGTGCGGGAGCGCGACGACGTGGCGGACGGTGCTGCGGCCGAGCGCGGTCACGAGGTACTCCGTGGGGGCTGAGGACGGTCGACCGCCATGACGACGATGTCGATCCCGTCGCCGAGGGCGATGGTCGAGTCGGGGAGCACGACGCACGACTCACCCGGGCGGAGCCGCAGCTGCGGCCCCGTCGGCAAGTGTACGACGGTCCCGTTGCTGGAGCCCAGATCGGTCACGACGACCGACTCGCCGAGCTGCTCGATGCGCGCGTGCCGCCCCGAGACGCCCTGCCGGTCGGCGGGAACGACGATCCGACGCGGGGCCGGGATCTCGGGCACGCGACTCGCTCCGGGACGACGCCCGATCACGACGGGCAGATCGAGGGGCACCGGATGCTCGACTCCGGGCACGCGCAGGGCGAAGTCGGCGTGCTCGCCGATCGCGGGCGCCTCCCCCGCACCGTCTAGCGCGCTTCCGGGGTCGCCCGGTCGCTGCGGCAGGAGCGAGTCGAGCAGGAGGACGGGGCGGTCGGCGACCCGGCTGCGCGAGGGCAGGAACGGCTCGACGAGGCGGATGACGGTGTCGTCCCCGGGGGGCTCGTCGCCGTGCGGCTGGGGCGCGGCCGAGGGCGGGCCGGGATCGGAGCCGTCGGCGCCGGGAGCCCGGCGCCGGATCACGGTGTCGGCGGCATCCCCCTCGAAGTCCCCCATGCCGACCACGCTACCTCTCGCGCGTCACTCGCCGAGGTAGGTCATCACGTGCTTGAGGCGCGTGTAGTCCTCGAAGCCGTAGTGCGAGAGGTCCTTGCCGTAGCCGGAGTGCTTGAACCCGCCGTGCGGCATGTCCGAGACGAAGGGGATGTGGGTGTTGATCCACACGCAGCCGAAGTCGAGATCGCGGCTCAGGCGCATCGCGCGGGCGTGGTCGTTCGTCCACACCGAGGCGGCGAGGGCGTACCGCACGCCGTTCGCGAGCGCGAGGGCCTCGGCCTCGTCACGGAAGGTCTGCACCGTGAGCACGGGTCCGAAGATCTCCTCCTGCACGGCCTCGTCGTCCTGGCGCATGCCCGTGACGATCGTGGCCTCGTAGAAGTAGCCGCGCTCGCCCTGGCGGCGACCGCCGGTGACGATGTCGGCGTGGGCGGGCAGCCGGTCGACGATGCCGCTGACCCGCTCGAGCTGGCCGGCGTTGTTGAGGGCTCCGTAGAGGATCCCCTCCTCGCTCGGCGCGCCCGTGCGCCCGTGACTGCGCGCGCGCGCGGCGAGCGCCTCGACGACCGCGTCGTGCACCGACTCGTGCACGATGACGCGCGTCGCGGCGGTGCAGTCCTGCCCGCCGTTGAAGTACCCCGCGAGCACGAGGCCCTCCGCGACCTTATCGGGGTCGGCGTCGGCGAACACGATCGCCGGGGCCTTGCCGCCGAGCTCGAGGTGCACGCGCTTGAGGTCGCTCGCTGCCGACTTCGCGACCTCCATGCCGGCGCGCACCGATCCGGTGATCGCGACCATCTGGGGGGTCGGATGCTGCAGCAGGGCCGCGCCCGTGCTCCGGTCGCCCATGACGACGTTGAGCACGCCCGCGGGCAGGAACTCGGCGGCGACCTCCGCGAGCCTCAGAGTCGAGAGCGGAGTCGTGTCGCTCGGCTTGAGCACGACCGTGTTGCCGGCCGCGATGGCGGGCGCGATCTTCCACACCGCCATGTTGAGCGGGTAGTTCCACGGCGTGACCTGGCCGATGACGCCGATGGGCTCGCGGCGCACGTACGAGGTGTGCCCGGCGAGGTACTCGCCGGCCGAGCGGCCGTCGAGGTCGCGCGCGGCGCCGGCGAAGAAGCGGAGCTGGTCGACCGACTGGTCGATCTCGTCGGCGACGAGGGTGGCGCGGGGCTTTCCGGTGTCCTGCGACTCGAGATCGGCGAACTCCTCGGCGCGCTCGGCCACGGCGTCGGCGAGGCGGAAGAGGGCGAGCTGGCGCTCGGCGGGCGTCGTCCGGCCCCAGTGCGCGAACGCGCGATCGGCGGCGCGGTAGGCCTCGTCGATCTCCTCGGGCGTGCTGATCGGGGCGCGGGCGTACACCTCCTCCGTGGCGGGGTCGATGAGGTCGATGCCGGCGTCGGCGCGGCTGGGGACGGCCCGGCCGTCGACGACGTTGCTCAGGGTGGGAACGCTCATGCCGGAACTGTAGCGCCCGAATCGCGCGGATTCCAGACGAATTCGACGGAATCCGTCGCGCGAATCGCCTTCACGGTGCGGATTCACTTGAATTCGACGGCGAGCACTGACAGAATCGCTCCATGGCAGCCCGCTCCAAGCCCGTTCAGCTCGATGACGTCTCGAAGGCGATCATCGAGCAGCTCCAGGACGACGGGCGGCGCTCCTACGCCGAGATCGGCAAGGCGGTCGGCCTGAGCGAGGCGGCCGTCCGTCAGCGGGTCCAGAAGCTCACCGAGTCGGGCGTCATGCAGGTCGTGGCCGTCACCGATCCGATGCAGCTGGGCTTCTACCGCCAGGCGATGATCGGCATCCGGGTGGCCGGCGACACGACCTCGGTCGCGGAGGCGCTCGCGCGCATCCCGGCCGTCGACTACGTCGTCCTGACCGCCGGGAGCTTCGACATCATGGCCGAGGTCGTCTGCGAGAACGACGACGACCTCATCGATCTGCTCAACAAGCAGATCCGCGGCATCGACGGCGTTCAGACGACCGAGACGTTCGTCTATCTACGACTGCTCAAGCAGTTCTACAACTGGGGAACACGATGACACTCTTCACCCGAAGCAAGAAGAAGAACAAGACCGAGGCGCCCGAGGCGCACGACGCCCACGGCGCCCCGGCCGGCGGCGAGCTGCCCGGCTCGATCGGAGCGGCGCGCGAGGCCGAGCTGCAGACCATGGCGCGCGACCACCTCTGGATGCACTTCGCCCGCCAGTCGGGAATGGAGTCCGGCGCGGGCGTGCCGATCATCGTGCGCGGCGAGGGCCATCACGTCTACGACTCGCACGGGAACAAGTACATCGACGGCCTCTCCGGCCTCTTCGTCGTGCAGGTCGGTCACGGGCGCGAGCGCCTCGCCGAGGCGGCCCGCAAGCAGGCGGAGGAGCTCGCGTTCTTCCCGCTCTGGTCGTACGCGCACCCCACCGCGATCGAGCTCGCCGACCGCCTCGCCGACTACGCGCCGGGCGACCTGAACCGCGTGTTCTTCACCACGGGCGGCGGCGAGGCCGTCGAGTCGGCCTGGAAGCTCGCGAAGCAGTACTTCAAGCTCACGGGCAAGCCCATGAAGCACAAGGTCATCTCGCGCGCGATCGCCTATCACGGCACGCCGCAGGGCGCGCTCGCGATCACGGGCATCCCCGGCATGAAGGAGATGTTCGAGCCGCTCACCCCCGGCGGGTTCCGCGTGCCGAACACGAACTACTACCGCGCGGAGGAGATGGGCTTCCACGGCTCGCTCGAGGAGTTCGGGCAGTGGGCCGCCAACCGCATCGAGGAGGCGATCCTCTTCGAGGGCCCCGATACCGTCGCGGCGGTGTTCCTCGAGCCCGTGCAGAACTCGGGCGGCTGCTTCCCGCCGCCCCCCGGCTACTTCGGGCGCGTGCGCGAGATCTGCGACAAGTACGACGTGCTGCTCGTGAGCGACGAGGTCATCTGCGCCTACGGCCGCATCGGCGAGATGTTCGCGTGCACCGCGCTCGGCTACGTGCCCGACATCATCACGAGCGCGAAGGGCCTCACGAGCGGCTACTCGCCCCTCGGCGCGATGATCGTGAGCGACCGCCTGTACGAGCCCTTCAAGCACGGGCAGACGGCGTTCTACCACGGCTACACCTTCGCCGGGCATCCGGTCTCGGCCGCCGTCGCCCTCGAGAACCTCAACATCATGGAGGAGGAGGGCATCCTCGAGCACGTGCGCGAGAACTCGCCGAAGTTCCGGGCCGCGCTCGAGCGCCTCAAGGACCTCCCGATCGTCGGCGACGTGCGCGGAGAGGGCTACTTCTTCGGCATCGAGCTCGTGAAGGACAAGGAGACGAAGGAGACCTTCTCCGACGACGAGGCCGAGCGCCTGCTGCGCGGCTTCCTCTCCAAGGCCCTCTTCGACGCCGGGCTCTACTGCCGCGCCGACGACCGCGGCGATCCCGTCATCCAGCTCGCTCCCCCGCTCACGATCGGCCCCGCCGAGTTCGACGAGATCGAGGGCATCCTGCGGAAGGTGCTCACCGAGGCGTGGACGCGCCTGTAGCCGACGGCTCGGCCGACCACTCGGCCGAGCACTACCGCGGACTCAGCCACTGGCACGCGACGGCCGGCGACGACCTCTCGCCGCGCCCGTCGCTGCCCGGCGACATCGACGCCGACGTCGCGATCATCGGCGCGGGGCTCACCGGCCTCTGGACGGCCTACGAGCTGCAGCGGCGCGACCCCGGACTGCGCATCGCGCTGCTCGAGAAGCGCATCGCGGGATTCGGCGCGTCGGGCCGCAACGGCGGCTGGGTCTCGGCGCTCTTCCCCCGCTCGACGGCGTCGCTCGCGCACGTGCACGGGCGCGCGGCCGCGATCGCCATGCGGCGCGCGATGATCGGCACGGTCGACGAGGTCGGTCGCGTCGTCGAGGCCGAGGGCATCGACGCGCACTACGTCAAGGGCGGCACCGTCGTCTTCGCGCGCTCCGAGACCCAGTGGGCGGATGCCCGGGCCGAGGTCGAGCAGGCGCGCGCCTTCGGCGCCGACGCCCTCGAGCTCTGGGGCCCCGAGCGCGTGAGCGCCTCCGACGCGCGCGGCGCCGTCTACGACCCGGCGTGCGCGCGCGTGCACCCCGCGCGGCTCACGCGCTCGCTCGCGCGCATCGTCGAGCGGCGCGGCGCCACGATCTTCGAGGGCACCGAGGTCGCCGCGTGGGCGCCGGGGGTCGTCGAGACGGCTCGCGGGCGCGTGCGCGCTCGGCACGTGATCGCGGCCCTCGAGGGGTACGGGGCGACGGTCGCGCAGTCGCGCCGCCGCATCCTGCCCCTCTACTCGCTCATGATCGCGACGGAGCCCCTGCCTGCCGCGGTGTGGGACGAGATCGGGATCGCGCACGGGCAGACCTTCGCCGACGGCCGCCATCTCGTCATCTACGGGCAGCGCACGGCGGATGACCGCATCGCCTTCGGCGGGCGGGGGGCGCGGTACCACTTCGGCAGCGCCATCCGGCCCGAGTACGACCGCGTCGACGGCGTCTTCGACCACCTGCGCCGCACTCTGCACGAGCTGTACCCGCAGCTCCCCCCGCTCGAGATCAGCAGCACGTGGGGCGGACCGCTCGGCGTGCCGCGCGACTGGCACGCGAGCGTCGTCTACGACCCCGAGACGGGCGTCGGCTCGGCCGGCGGCTACGTCGGCGACGGCCTGGCGACGACGAACCTCGCCGGTCGCACGCTCGCCGACCTCATCACGGGCGCCGACACCGAGCTCACGCGTCTGCCGTGGGTCGGGCACCGGTCGCCGTCGTGGGAGCCGGAGCCGCTGCGGTTCCTCGGCGCCAACGCGGGCCTCGTCGCGATGACGAGCGCCGACGTCGAGGAGCGCCTGACGGGCCGCCGCTCGCTCATCGCGCGCGCGATGGCCCCGCTCGTCGGCCACTGAACCGCTCCCGCCCAGCGCACGCGCAGGAGGCTCGGAGCAAGCGCCCCTACTCTGCGATGCGGAAGGGAGGGCTGCATGACCGATACGCGCACCGCGGCGACGACGACGCAGATCGCCGACCGCTCCGGAGTCCGCTCCGGGCTCGTGCTCCTCGGATTCCTCTCCCTCGCCCTCATCATCGGCCTCGTCGGCTCGGTCATCTCCCAGCCCGCGATCGACGGCTGGTACGCCGACACCGCGAAGCCCATGTGGACTCCCCCGAACGCCGTCTTCGGCCCGGTCTGGACGATCCTGTACGGCGCGATGTCAGTCGCCGCATGGCTCGTCTGGCGCCGACCGGCCTCGAACGACCGCACGCGAGCCCTCACCGCGTACGGCGTGCAGCTCGCGCTCAACGCGATCTGGACTCCGGCCTTCTTCGGCCTCGGCTCGCTCATCGGCGGCCCCGGGCTGTGGATCGCGCTCGGCATCATCGTCGCCCTCGACTTCGCCGTGCTCGCGGCGATCATCCGCTTCGGCGACGTCAGCCGCATCGCCGCCGCGCTGCTCGTCCCCTACTGGCTGTGGGTGCTGTACGCGACGACACTCAACGCCGCGATCGCGGTGCTCGCCGGCTGAGCCCCTCGCCGCGGGTAGCGTGAGGGCGTGACCCCGACGCCCGCCGCGCACCGCCGCCGGCCGCGCGCTCGCGGCGGCAGGGGCATCCTCATCGGGCTCGCTCTTCTCGCGATCGCCGCGCAAGGAGTCGTCATCGCGGGAGCGGGATGGGCGGTCGCGAATCCGCGCGTCGTCGCCGATCGCGTGACGGTGCTCACGACCGAGCTCGACCCGGTGGTCGCCGACTACGCGGTCATGGCCGGCATCGGCGAGGAGGGCGTGGACCTCCTGCACGCGAGCCTCACCGCGATCGTGCCCGCGGAAGACTTCGACGAGTACTGCTCCTCGGACGAGCCGGGCATCGGCGTGCTCGGCTGCTACACGCTCGACGACGGCCGCATCTATCTCTACGACGTCGAGAACCCCGACCTCGCCGCGCTCGAGCCCGTCGTCGCGGCGCACGAGATGCTGCATGCCGCGTGGGACCGCCTGACGGCGACCGAGCAGGATGCCCTGGCCCCGCTCCTCGAGGAGGCCTTCGCCGCGCTCGGCCCCGACCACGAGCTCGTCGAGCGCATCGCCGCGTACGAGGCGCAGGATGCGCGCTCGCGGATCCCGGAGCTCTACGCGATCGTCGGGAGTGAGATCGTGGCCGTGCCCGCCGCGCTCGAGGAGCACTACGCACGGTACTTCGCCGACCGCTCGGCGTCGGCCGCGCTGACCGCTCAGGTGAACGCCGTGTTCGCCGACCTCGAGGCGCGGCTCACCGCCCTGAGCGACGAGCTCGAAGCCCTCGGCGTGCGCATCGACGCCGAGCAGGCCGCCTACGACGTCGACGCCGCCGCGCTCGAGGTCGAGATCACGACCTTCAACGCGCGCGCGGCCGAGCCCGGCGGCTACACGAGCCAGTCGGTGTTCCTGCGCGACCGCGACGCGCTCGTCGCGCGGCAGCAGGAGCTCGATGCGCGCCTGCAGGCGACCAACGCCCTCGTCGCGCAGTACAACGCGCTGCTCGAGGAGCTCGACGCGCTCAACGCCGAGGCCGACGACCTCAATCGCTCGATCAACGGCGAGCTCGTGCCGATCGAGGAGCGGGACGGGGTCGAGGCGCCCACGGGCGGCTGAGCGCCCCGGCGCCGGGCGCCGCGGCCGGCTCGTCAGTAGCTCGTCAGCACGTCGTTCGTCGGGAAGATCCGCTCGATCTCGGCGAGATCGTCGGGGGTGGGCTGCCACGCATCCGCTGCCGCCGCGTTCTGCGCGATCTGCTCGGGCGTCGTGGCACCCGCGATGACGCTCGCGATGGCCGGGCGGCTCAGGAGCCACGCGACCGTGGCCTCGAGCATCCCCACCCCCCTGCTCTCGCAGAAGGCCGCGTAGGCCTCCATGCGGTCCCAGGGCGCGTTCTCGACGATGTGGGGGCGCTGGCGCATGATGCGGGAGTCGCTCGGGCCGCCGTCGCGCGTGAACTTGCCCGTGAACAGCCCGTTGTACAGCGGGAAGTAGGGCAGAAGGCCCACTCCGCGGGCGGTCGCCGCCGGCAGCAGCTCGCGGTCGGCGCCGCGCGTCAGGAGGCTGTACTCGTTCTGCGCGGAGACGAAGCGCTCGTGGCCGTGAAGCTCGGCCACGAGGTCGGCCTCGACGAGCTGCCACGCGGCGAAGTTCGAGTGGCCGAAGTAGCGGATCTTGCCCTCGTCGACGAGCTCGTCGAGCGCCGCGATGGTCTCCTCGATCGGGGTCGCGGGGTCAGGCGTGTGGAACTGGTAGAGGTCGATCCAGTCGGTCTGCAGTCGGCGCAGGCTGCCCTCGACGGCGAGGCGGATGTAACGGCGCGAGCCCTTCGCGCCCCAGTGCGGGATGGGGCTCGCGTAGTCGGCGTGCCCGAACTTCGTGGCGAGGACGACCTCGTCGCGGCGGCCCTTCAGGGCCTCGCCCATCATCGTCTCGCTGCGGCCGTAGGCGTAGCCGTAGATGTCGGCGCCGTCGAGCAGGGTGATCCCCGCGTCGAGCGCGGCGTGCAGCACGCGCGTCGTGCCCTCCTGCGACTCGGTCGCGCTGCCGGGGCGGCCGAAGTTGTTGCAGCCGAGCCCGATCGTCGACACGCGGAGGCCCGAGCGGCCGAGGGTGCGGTAGGTCATCTCGCTCATGCCTCCATCCTGGCGCAGTCGCCCGGGAGCGCGGCCCGCCGCTCCTCCCCAGCCGTGCTCCTCCGCGCGCTCGTCCCCCGCGTCCGATTCCCGCCGGTCGGGGATGCCACGGGCGATTAGCCTGTCGACATGACGAGCACCACCGCCCCCGCCGCCCCTCCCGCCGCCGCGCCCGCCCCTGCCGGCGCCTCCCCCGCCGCCCCGCCCGCGGCCGGTCGGCTCGTGGTCGAGTCGCCGCTCGGCCGCATCCTGCTCGTCG
>NZ_JAUSMI010000156.1 GCF_030645145.1 Microcella sp.
GGGCCGGCGGGGGCGTCGTCGGGTCGGGCTTCGGCGGGGTCACGAGCGGCTGCAGCGGCTTCTTCGCCGCGGGCGGCATGACGACGACGTGACCGGTCTGCACGACGCGCGCGCCGTCCGTCGCGGTCTGCGTCAGCCGCAGGTGGTGGTCGCCCTTGTGCCACTCGCCGTTCGGGGCGGGGATGCTGCAACTCCAGCTCGTGGCATCCGCGACGGCGCCTGCGCACGCGTCGGCGACCGAGCGCCAGCCGCCGCCCGCGGGGGTGCGCAGCTCGACGTCGAGGCTCGCGCCGGCCGCCTTGCTGCCCTGGAGTCCGATGGGGGTGTCGGGGTGCAGGTAGGGCGTGGAGGTGCTCCACGACAGCGTCGACGTGCTCGCGACGGCGTGCGCGGAGGTCATGAGCGCCATCGTCAGCGTGCTGACGAGCGGGAGGAGGAGGACGGCGAGCGCGCGCGGCGCCGCAACGGTCATTCTCACCAAGAGCGGGGGTCTCTTTCGGGATGGTGGAGCGACGCACGGAAGTGGGGGAGTGCCAGCGCGCCGAGCGGGTAGTGAGGGCGCGCCGAGGGTGAACCTGGTTCGGGTAAGGCCACGGTAAACCTGCGTGCGCCGTTCCGTATAACGATCAGGTAAACATTCGGCACTGTGTGCGCGCGGTCAAGAAGGGCGCGTCGGTAACGGGCGTCGCGCCGCTCAGATCCAGCCCGGGAGCCAGTAGTGCAGGCGCAGGAAGTCGATCGGCACGGGCCAGCCCGTCCACATCGGGAGGAAGAAGGCGCTCAGGGCGACGGCCACGACCACGAGCAGCGCCACGGCCGCGAGGGCGAGCCGGCGTCGGGGCGCCGGGTCGGCGGGCCCTCCGAGCACGGCGCGCAGCACGGCGACGAGCGCGAGCGTGAGGAACGGCGTCAGCACGACCGTGTAGAAGAAGAACATCGTGCGCTCCGGGTAGAGCAGCCACGGCAGCCAACCGGCCGCGACCCCGGTCAGGATCACGGCGAGCGCCCAGGGGGAGCCGAAGGGTGCGATCGCGGCGCGGGCGCCGGTGCCGCGCGCCACCGCGACGGCCGTCATGAGGCATCCGATCACCAGCACGATCACCGCCGCGACCGACGCCCACCACAGCAGCGGGTTCGGGATGCCCGAGATCGCGACGGCCGTGCCGTCGCCCCCGTCGACGTAGTGCATGTAGGTCGGCCGCAGCAGCAGCGGCCAGCCGAGCGCCGGAGCCTCGTACGCGTGCGGGCTCGACTCGCCCACGTGGTACCCGTACACGGACGCCTGGTAGTGCCACAGGTTCTGCACCGCGTCGGGCACCCAGGCGAGGATGCCCGTCCAGCGCTCACCACCCGAGGCGATCCACTGCCGGTCGTAGCCGTTGTTCGACAGGAACCAGCCCGTCCACGTCACGAGGTGAGCGGCGAGAGCGACCGGGACGACGAGCAGCGCGCTCGCCGGCGCCTGCCGCAGGAGCGTTCCCGACGCCCAGAGGGAGACGCCCGCGCTGCGCCGGTCGAGGGCATCGGCGGCGACGGTGAGCACGGCGAAGGCGGCGAGCAGGTAGAGGGCGCTCCACTTGATCGAGACGGCGAGGCCGAACGCGACGCCCGCGGCGATGAGGCACGACCGCCCCCACAGCACGGGCCCCCAGTCGGTCGGCCGCCCCTCGAACCGTCGTCGGGCGAGCCACTCGCGCAGCCGATGATGGCTCGCGCGGCGATCGAGGATCACGAAGAGCACCGCGATGAGCACGAACAGGGTCAGCAGCCCGTCGAGCAGGGCGACGCGGCTCATGACGATCGCGTTGCCGTCGATCGCGACCAACCCGCCGGCGAGGCTCGCGAGCCCGACCGACCGCCACAACCGGAAGGCGATGAGCATGACGAGCCCGACGACCGCGACGCCCGCGAGCGCGGTCGCGATGCGCCAGCCGACCGGAGTCTCGGGCCCGACCGCGAGGAGGCCGAGCGCGATGATCCACTTGCCGAGCGGCGGGTGCGCGACGAACGCCGCCTCCGACCCGGGCGAGCCGGGCGCGCCCGCCGCGAAGCCCTCGTTCGCGCCGTCGGGCCAGCGGCCCTCGTAGCCGAGCTGCAGGAGGCTCAGCGCGTCCTTCACGTAGTAGGTCTCGTCGAACACGAGCGTCGCCGGCTCGTCGAGCCCGATCAGGCGCGTGGCGGCCGCGACGCCGAGCACGAGCGTCGGCGCGGCGATGCGCACCGCGCGGCGGGCGGCGGGGGATGCCGCGGCCCAGCGCTCGTCGAGGCGCGAGTCGGGCATCCCGTCGCCGACCGCCTCGGGCGCGGGGGTCGGCTCTGCTCGCGTCACGCGCTCATGCTAGCCGCGCCCGCCGGTGGGAGGATGGCCCGATGATCGTGCTCGCCGCCACCCCCATCGGCAACCTCGGCGACGCGTCGCGGCGGCTCATCGAGACCCTCGAGGCCGCCGAGCTCGTCGTCGCGGAGGACACCCGCACGACCGCCCACCTGCTGCGGGCGCTCGGCATCGAGAACCGGCCGCAGCTGCTCGCCCTGCACGAGCACAACGAGCGCGCGCGCTCGGCCGAGCTCGTCGAGCGGGCGCGCGACATCGACGTCGTCGTGCTCACCGACGCGGGAATGCCGGGCATCAGCGACCCCGGCTACGTGCTCGTCGAGACGGCGATCGCGGCAGGAGTCGGCGTCACCGCCCTGCCCGGTCCGAGCGCCGTGCTCATGGCGCTCGTACTGAGCGGGCTGCCGACCGACCGTTTCGCGTTCGAGGGGTTCCTGCCGCGCAAGGGCCGGGCGTCGCACCTGCGGGGCCTCGCCGCCGAGCAGCGCACGCTCATCTTCTTCGAGGCGCCCCACCGCATCGGCGCGGCGCTCGCCGACCTGCGCGACGCCTTCGGAGCCGATCGCCGCGCCGCCGTCTGCCGCGAGCTCACCAAGAAGTTCGAGGAGGTCGCGCGCGGCACTCTCGCCGAGCTCGCCGACCGCTACGCCGAGGGCGCGCGCGGCGAGATCGTCGTCGTCGTCGAGGGCGCGCCCGCG
>NZ_JAUSMI010000164.1 GCF_030645145.1 Microcella sp.
CGACACAGCAGTCGTCGACCTTCAACAGACAAACGGGCATTAGCGTGAAGCTCCATCGGGCTCCTTCAGGTGAGAGCGACTAGACACCCTCAAGCCTGGAGGAGCTCGACCTGAACAACCTGCCTGGGAACTACAGCTAGAACGACCCGGGCAGCTCGACCGGCAGCAGCGTCGGCCGCTTCGCCGTGCGCCCGTCGCCCGACGACCGCCCGGTGAGCCGCCGGCCGATCCACGGCAGCACGTACTGCCGCCAGTACTCGGCAGTGCGGGGGCGCGCGATGTCGGGCTCGCCCTCGCCGTGCGGAGCGTGCGCGGCCTCCGGCACCTCGACCCCGAGCCCTGCGAGCACGTTGCCGGCGACGCGGGCGTGGCCGAGAGCGTTGAGGTGCAGACGATCGACCGACCAGTACCTCAGGTCGGTGAGCGCCGCATCCGACCAGTTGTCGATGTAGGCGATGGCCGTCCCGTCGAGCCGCTCGCGCACCGCGAGGGCGAGCTCGTCGCCGCGCGCCTTGATGAACGGACCGAGCGGGATGTGCCGGGTCGGGTCGCCCCCGCTGACGATCGCGACGCGGATGCCCGCGGCCGTCGCCTCGCCGGCCGCGGCCACGAGGCGGTCGGCCGTCGCCGCTACCGACACCCGCGGGCGCATGATGTCGTTGCCGC
Organism: Microcella sp.; assembly: GCF_030645145.1. Lineage (GTDB taxonomy): Bacteria > Actinomycetota > Actinomycetes > Actinomycetales > Microbacteriaceae > Microcella. Next base: position 667 of record NZ_JAUSMI010000164.1, read on the forward strand.
CGCCGTTGATCGTGAGCAGCTCGGGGCCGAGGGCGATCGCCGGCTGCAGCTGCTCGGCGAGGATCGGGCCGAGGAGCCGGCCGCGGATGGCGAAGTTCGCGTAGCCGAACCCCTCTCCTCCCGAGGCGGCGTGCGCGGCGGCGAGCCCGAGCGCGACGAGGTCGGCCCAGCCGCGCGGGCTCCCGTCGGGCAGCTCGTCGCCCATGCCCTCGCTGAAGCTGTCGCCGATCGCGGCGTAGCTGCCGACGATCACAGGCCGAGCTTCTCGAGCTCGGCGTCCATGCGCTCGGCCATCGCCGCGTAGCCCTCGTCGTTGGGGTGCAGGCCGTCGATCGCCATCCAGTCGGGCTGGCCCTCGATCCAGCGCGAGGCGCCGGCGATGTACTCGGCGCCGATGCGGTCGGCCTGCTCGCGCTGCCAGCCGCCGATGATCTCGACCGAGTCCGGGCGCTCGTCGGTGTACCAGAACGGCTCGACGACGATGAAGCGCGCGTCGGGCAGCGCGGCGACGAGGCGGTCGAGGTCGGCGATCATGGCGTCGCGGATCTCCTCCCCCGCCCGCTCGTACGCGAAGTTGTCGTTGAGCCCCATCGTGACGACGACGATGTCGGGCTTCTGCTCGATGATCATCGAAGGCAGGTCGCCGTCGCCGACGAAGGGACGGTTGCGCACGTAGCCGAGGCCGTTGACGCTCGGGTTGAACTCGCGCCAGCCGCGGTCGCCGGCGATGATCGACGACCACCGCTTGCTCGGGTCGGAGGCCCCGGTGCCGAGCGTGTACGAGTCGCCGTAGAACGCGACGAGCGGGCCATCGCCGTCAGCGGGGGATGCGGGCGAGCCCGCCGTGCCCGGCATGGCGCACCCGACGAGGGCGGACGTCGCGATCGCGGCGAGGGTCGTGAGCAGTGCGCGCCGCGCGCCGGCGGCGGAGGTCGTGGGCATCCCTCGACGGTACCGCGCCCGCGCTGGGCGCCGCGCCCGCGCGCTACGCGGCGGCGACCTTCTTCGCGGCCACGAGCTCGGCGAGCTGCACGGCGTTGAGCGCCGCGCCCTTGCGCAGGTTGTCGTTGCTGATGAACAGCGCGAGACCGCGACCGCCCGGCACTCCTTCATCGGTGCGGATGCGCCCCACGAGGCTCGGGTCCGCTCCGGCCGCGTCGAGCGGCGTCGGGACGTCCATCAGCTGGACGCCGGGCGCGTCGGCGAGCAGCTCGCGCGCGCGCTCGGGGCTGATCGGGCGCTCGAACTCGGCGTTGATCGCGAGCGAGTGGCCGGTGAACACGGGGACGCGCACGCAGATGCCGCTCACGAGCAGGTCGGGCAGCTCGAGGATCTTCCGGCTCTCGTTGCGCAGCTTCTTCTCCTCGTCCGTCTCGCCGAGGCCGTCGTCGACGAAGCTACCGGCCTGCGGGATGACGTTGAAGGCGATGCTCTTCGGGAACTTCTGCGCCGCCGGGTACTCGACGGCCGAGCCATCACGCACGAGTCCCATCGCATCCTGGCTCACGACAGCGGTCGCCTGCTCGAGCAGCTCCTCGCCGCCGGCGAGGCCCGCGCCCGAGACCGCCTGGTAGGTGCTGACGATGAGGCGCTGCAGGCCCGCCTCGGCGTCGAGCACCTTGAGCACGGGCATCGCGGCCATGGTCGTGCAGTTGGGGTTGGCGATGATGCCGAGCTCGGCCTGGTCGATCGCGTGCGGGTTGACCTCGCTCACGACGAGCGGCACCTGAGGGTCCATCCGCCAGCCGGAGGAGTTGTCGATGACCGTGACGCCGGCGGCCGCGAAGCGGGGCGCCTGCGCCTTGCTCGTCGTGGCGCCCGCGGAGAAGATCGCGATGTCGAGACCCGTGGGGTCGGCCGTCGCGGCATCCTCGACCACGACATCCCGATCGCCGAAGGGGATGACGGTGCCGGCGCTGCGGGCGCTCGCGAAGAAGCGGATCTCGGTGATGGGGAAGTCGCGCTCGAGGAGGAGCTGGCGCACGACGGCGCCGACCTGGCCCGTGGCGCCGACGACGCCGATGCGGATGCCCGTGGTTCTCATGACTATCGCCCCGTTCCCGCGTAGACGGTCGCCTCGGTGTCTCCGTCGAGGCCGAACGCGGTGTGCACGATCTGCACGGCGTGGTTGAGGATGTCGGCGCGCGTGATGACGGAGATGCGGATCTCGGAGGTGGAGATCATCTCGATGTTGATGCCCGCGTCCTTGAGCGCGGTGAAGAGCTGCGCGCTCACGCCGGCGTTGGTGCGCATGCCGCCGCCGACGACGGAGAGCTTGCCGATCTGGTCGTCGTGCTGCAGCGACTCGAAGCCGACCTCGGGCTGCTCGGCGCGGAGGGCGGTGAGGACCTTCTCGGCGTCGGACTTCGGAAGGGTGAAGGAGATGTCGGTGCGGCCGGTGGCGGCGGCGCTGACGTTCTGGACGATCATGTCGATGTTGGCGCCGGTCTTCGCGACGATCGTGAAGATGTCGGCGGCCTTGCCGGGGGTGTCGGGAACGCCGACGACCGTGATCTTCGCCTCGCTGAGGTCGCCCGCGACGCCGGTGATGATCGGTTCTTCCACTTCTTCTCCCTCGGTCGGGCTGATGACCCACGTTCCCTCGTCGTGCGTGAACGAGGAGCGGACGTGCATGGTGACGCCGTGTCGGCGGGCGAACTCGACGGCGCGGATGTGCAGCACCTTCGCGCCGCTCGCGGCGAGCTCGAGCATCTCCTCCGCGGTGACGCGGTTGATCTTGCGCGCCTTCTTGACGATGCGCGGGTCGGCGGTGAAGACGCCGTCGACGTCGGTGTAGATCTCGCAGACGTCCGCATTGAGCGCGGCGGCGAGGGCGACGGCCGTCGTGTCGGAGCCGCCGCGGCCGAGCGTCGTGATGTCGCGGCTGTCGCGGTTGAAGCCCTGGAAGCCGGCGACGATCGCGATGGCGCCCTGGTCGAGCGCCTCGCGGACGCGCACCGGGGTGACGTCGACGATGCGGGCGGAGCCGTGCTGGGCATCCGTGATCATGCCGGCCTGGCTGCCGGTGAAGGAGAGGGCTTCGACGCCCATGCTCTTGATGGCCATGGCGAGGAGCGCCATCGAGATCCGCTCGCCCGTGGTGAGGAGCATGTCGAGCTCGCGCGGATCGGGCAGGGGGCTGACCTCGTGGGCGAGGTCGAGCAGCTCGTCGGTGGTGTCGCCCATGGCGCTCACCGCGACGACGACGTCGTTGCCGGCCTTGCGCGTGGCGACGATGCGCTTGGCGACGCGCTTGATGCTCTCGGCGTCGGAGACGGAGGATCCGCCGAACTTCTGCACGATGAGGCTCACGGCGGAACTCCTGTGGCTGTGGGGGCTGGGTGCGCGTCCGCTCGCCGCATCCGGTGGGGTGCGGGTGGAAGGTGCTGCAGTGACTTCGCGGTGGTGACCGCCCTCGTCGGCCGGACGCACGGCACGACGGCGGCGGCGGGCCTTGCGTCGATTGTAGCCGGGTCGCGCAGCGTCTCAGCGCTCGACGGTGCGGCGGCCCTCGAAGGCGCGACCGAGCGTGACCTCGTCGGCGTACTCGAGGTCGCCGCCCACGGGGAGGCCGCTCGCGAGGCGCGAGACCGTGAGGTTCGGCTGCACCAGGAGGCGTGTGAGGTAGGTCGCGGTCGCTTCGCCCTCGAGGTTGGGGTCGGTCGCGATGATGACCTCGGTGACGGTGCCGTCGCTCAGGCGCCCGAGCAGCTGCGCGATGCGGAGGTCGTCGGGGCCGATGCCGTCGATGGGGCTGATCGCGCCGCCGAGGACGTGGTAGAGCCCGCGGAACTCGCGGGTGCGCTCGATCGCGACGACGTCCTTCGCCTCCTCCACGACGCAGATCGTGGCCGGGATGCGTCGCGGGTCTCGGCAGATGCCGCAGGTCTCCTGCTCGGCGACGTTGCCGCAGATCTGGCAGAAGCGGACCTTCTCGCGGAGGTCGGTGAGCAGCTGCGCGAGGTGGCTGACGTCGAAGCTCTCGGTCTGCAGGATGTGGAAGGCGATGCGCTGCGCCGACTTCGGCCCGATGCCGGGAAGGCGACCGAACTCGTCGATGAGGTCCTGGATGATGCCGTCGTACACGGGCTAGTCGTCCTCTCGGGGAGCCGGCGTGAGGCTCACGGCGGGCTCGATGATCTCTTCGCCGATGAAGCGGGCGCCCAGCACCTCGCGCACGACGGACTCGCCGTAGCGCTGACGGCCCGCCGCCTCCGCGGGGTGGACGGGCGGCGGAGGCGGGGACGGCAGATCGTCGGCGGGCTCGTCGTCGGCCGGCGGGGCGTCGGCGTCGTCGAGGGCGGGGGGCTCGTCGTCCGTCGATCCGCTCGCCTCGGCGGCGGGCGCCGCGGACCCTGGGATCGCGACGACGTTCCACCCGGTGACGGGCGCGGTGGTCGTGGTTGAGGCCGTCTTGGCCGGCCGCTGCGGTGCGCTCTCGACGATCGGGGCCAGCGTGACGGGTTCCGCCTGCGGAGCCGGGTCGGGGTCGGCCGGCGGCGCCGTCTCGCTCGGCGCGGGCGCCGATGCGGCAGACGGTGCCGGCCGCGGAGCGCCGCCGAGTCGCACCTTGAACTTCACGCGCACGCCGAGGTGGTGCTGGATCGCGTTGCGCACGTGCTCGCTCACGCTGTCGGCCGGGCTCGTGCGCTCCTTGAATCGGTTCGCGTCGCTCTCGGAGGTGAAGGCGAGCGTGAGCACGTCTCCGTCTTCGAGCTCGACGGGCTCGGCGAGGTAGACGACCGTCCACGCGCTCATCTTCTCGGACTGGATGCGCTCGAGGATCGCGGGCCACGTCTTGCGAAGTGCGTCGAGAGTGAGCGGGCCGGCGAGGGCGGCGGGCGGCTCGACCGGGGCGGGTTCCGCCGCGGGTTCCGAGGCCGGTGCAGGAGCGGGCTCGGCGACGGGTTCCCCGGCCGGGGCGGGCGCCGCGGATGCGGCGACAGGCGCCGGCGTCGCAGGAGCGGCCGGAGCAGGAGTGGTCTGAGCCGCGGCGGGCGCCGTCGTCCGGGCGACCGGCACCGCTCCGCTCGGCGAGGCCGTGACGAGCACGCGCGCCATCATGAGCTCGAGATGGAGGCGCGGCGACGTCGCTCCCGTCATCTCCGTGAGGGCGCGATTGACGACATCCGCCGCCTTCGACAGATCGGCGGGCGCGAAGAGCGCTGCGTGCTCGTGCATGCGGGCGAGGTCGTCGGCGGGGATGCCCCGCAGCACGTCGCCTGCGTCGCCGGCGGTGGCCTGCACGACGATGAGGTCGCGCAGCCGCTCGAGGAGGTCGTCGACGAAACGGCGCGGGTCCTGGCCGGTCTGGATGACGCGATCGACGGCGTGGAAGGCGGCGTTCGCGTCGCGGGCGGCGATCGCGGAGACGACCTCGTCGAGGAGCGAGCCGTGCGTGTAGCCGAGGAGGGCGACGGCGCGCTCGTACGTGACGGTGTCGGCGTCGCTGCCGGCGATGAGCTGGTCGAGGAGGGAGAGCGTGTCGCGGACGGAGCCGCCGCCCGCCCGGACGACGAGGGGGAGGACGCCCGGCGCGATCGTCACGCCCTCGCTCGCGGAGAGCTCGGCGACGTAGTCGAGCAGCTGCGCGGGCGGGACGAGCCGGAAAGGGTAGTGGTGCGTGCGCGAGCGGATAGTGCCGATGACCTTCTCGGGCTCGGTCGTCGCGAAGATGAACTTGATGTGCTCCGGCGGCTCCTCGACGATCTTGAGCAGCGCGTTGAAGCCTCCCGAGGTCACCATGTGCGCCTCGTCGATGATGAAGATCTTGTAGCGGTCGCGGGCAGGCGCGAACACGGCGCGCTCGCGCAGGTCGCGGGCGTCGTCGACGCCGCCGTGGCTCGCGGCGTCGATCTCGACGACGTCGAGAGAGCCCCCTCCGGCGCGCGACAGCTCCACGCAGCTCGGGCAGACGCCGCACGGGGTGTCGGTCGGGCCCTCGGCGCAGTTGAGGCAGCGGGCGAGGATGCGGGCCGAGGTGGTCTTGCCGCAGCCGCGCGGGCCGCTGAAGAGATAGGCGTGGTTCACCCGGTCGCTGCGCAGAGCGGCGCGCAGCGGATCGGTCACGTGCGACTGGCCGATCAGCTCGGCGAAGGTCTCGGGCCGATAGCGGCGGTAGAGGGCGGTGGCCACCCGATCAGCGTAGTCGCCACCACTGACGACCGACCGCCGAGGCCAGGCCCCGTGGAGGCCGCGCCCAGGGCGGCGTGGTCGGGTGGAACCCATGCGTATTGCCATCGCCGGAGGACACGGCCAGATCGCCCGCAAGCTCTCGACCCTGCTCGCCGACGGCGGGCACGAACCCGTCGCGCTGATCCGCAACGCCGACCAGGAGGCCGACGTCGCCGCCGCGGGAGCCACGCCCCTCGTGATCGATCTCGAGCACTGCGACGACTCCGAGCTCGCCGAGGCCCTCACGGGCTGCGACGCCGTCGTGTTCGCCGCCGGCTCGGGCCCGGGCAGCACCGCTGAGCGCAAGCTCAGCGTCGACCGCGACGGGGCGATACTGCTCGCCGATGCCGCGGTTCAGGCGGGCATCCGTCGCTACGTCATGCTGTCGTCGCGCGGGGCCGACACGTACGACGGCGACTCCGACGACATCTTCCAGATCTACCTGCGCGCCAAGAGCGAGGCCGACGCCGCCGTGCGCGGCAACGACCAGCTCGACTGGACGATCGTGCGGCCCGGGTCGCTCACCGACGACTCCCCCACCGGGAAGGTGCAGGCGGGCGCCGAGGTCGAGGGGAGCATCCCCCGCGGCGACGTCGCCGCCCTCATCGCGACGCTCCTCGCGACCGGAGCGGGCGTCGGCGCGCAGTTCGAGGTCGTGAGCGGCGAGACGCCGATCGCCGAGGCGGTCGCCGCGCTCTGACGTCGCGCCTCAGGCGGCCGCACCGCGCAGGGCGAGCTCGACGAGCAGGCGCGCATCCGCCTCGCTCGTCGGGCGGCCGCACAGGGCGCGCACGTGCATGGGGTTCACGATCTGCTCCCACACCACGACCGGGTCGATGCCCGATCGCAGGTCGCCCGACTCGGCGAGCCGGCGCAGGTGCTCGACGGCGAGCGCGTACCGCGCGCGGAAGAACGCATCCGCGAGCTGCACGAGCTCGCTCGACGCCGCGCTCGCGGCGATCGTCGCGCGCAGGATGTTCGGGCCTGCATCGGTGCGCGTGGTCGCGGCCACCGCGAGGGCGAGCCTCTCGATCGCGGCACGCGGATCGTCGTCGGCGACGGGCGGCACCGCCTGCTCGGCGAGGCTCATGACCGCGGAGGCGATGAGCTGCTCGCGCGTCGCGTACCGGCGGTAGATCGTCGTCTTGTGCACGCCGCTCGCGGCGGCCACCTCGTCGACCGTGAGGGCCGCGCCGCGCTCGGCGAGGAGGGTGAGCGTCGCCTCGAGCACGCGGGACTCGACGGCGGGGCCTCGTCGCTGGGGGGCGGGGGTCACGCGGTGGCCGCCTCGGCGCGGGCCGCGAGCTCGCGGTTCATGCGCTCGAAGCCCGTGGGCGTCGTCTCCGTGAGCAGGCGACGCAGGGCGGGGACGAGCGCGCCGGCGAGGATCTCCTCGTGGCGGAGCAGCGTGCGTCCGTCGGCGAGGGGCTCGACCACGAAGCGGTGGCGTCCGTCGAGCAGGCCCGGGATTCCGAGGCGCCCGAGCCACACGAGCTCGCGGCCCGCGTCGAGGGTGACGATGCGCGGGCGGAACCGCTGCGGCTTCCCGCCGGCGGGCTGCAGCAGCACGTTCTGGCGGGCGCCGAGGGCGAGGTCGCCCGTCCACTCGACGATGAAGCCGTTCCACTCGGGGTAGGCGGCAGTGTCGGTGAGCACGCCCCACACCGTCTCGGGGGTCGCGTCGATGTCGATGCTCGTGCGGATCTCGACGTGGACGGCGCCGCTCGTCACGGCGGGGGTGGGGGTGGGGGTGGTGGGGTTGGTGGGGGTGGTCATCGGGGGCCTTCTCTCGTAACGCAACTTGTGTTGCACTGAGAGAGTACGCCTGGTTCGGCGTTTGCGCAACTGAAGTTGCGATAGGCATCTGTGGACGGCCCCGACGAATGTCGGTGGTCGAACGTATGTTCGAATCATGACAAGCGGAGTGATCGAGGCGACCGGCGTCGCGCCTGACATCGCCGCGTCCTGGCGCGCTGAGTCATCGCTCGCTCCGGAGAGCGGCGTCGGTCGCGTGGGCATCGCGCTGCGCTCGGCGGTGGATGCCCTGGCCGCCGTCCCCCGCGCCCTCGACCCCTACCGCGCTCTCGACGACGCCGCGCTGCTCGCGCTCACGCGGCTCGCGGCCGACGAGGTGCGCCTCGCGCAGCTGCATGTCTCACTGCTCGCGGGCGAGATCGCTCGGCGGTCGGCGCCCGAGCTCGGGCACTCCGGACTCGCGCAGAGCCGCGGCCACCGCACCCCCGACGAGCTCGTCCGCGTCACCACCGGCACCCGCCTCACTGATGCCCGCACGGCCGTGCGCGTGGGGGCGGCGGTCGCCGATGCCGGGCCGCTTACCGACGCCGTGCTCGACGGACGGGTCAGCGTCGTCGTCGCCGACGCGATCAGCACCGGGCTGGGCGTGGCCGCGGCGGGAGTCGACGAGTCCGCTCTCGCGACCGCCGCCGAGCAGCTCGTCGACCGCGTCGCGGGGCTCGACCCCGACCGGGCGGCCCGAGAAGCGCGGGCCGTGCGCGACGAGCTCGATGCCGCGGGCATCCAGGAGCGCGAGGCGGAGCAGCGCGACCGACGGTCGCTGCGCGTCGGTCGGCGCCCCGACGGCATGGGGTACGCGCACTGGGTGCTCGACCCCGAGACGTTCGCGATTGTCAGCGAGGCGTACGACCGCATCACCTCGCCACGACGCAGTGGTCCCAGCTTCGCCGCCGATGACGAGCCGACCGAACCGGTGCTCGACGAGCCGCGCACAGCCGAGCAGCTCGCGAGCGACGGGTTCGCCGAGCTGCTCCGGCACGGAGCCGCAGCCGACACCTCACAGCTGCTCGGCGACGGCCCCATCGGGGTGCGGATGCTCGTCGCAGCCCGCACGCTCACCCACCGCCGAGGCGCCGCCTGGTTCGAGGGCCAGCCCGACGCGGTCTCCGTCGCCACCGCCGAGCGGCTCGCCTGCGCGGCCGGAACCATCACGATCACCGTCGACGACGACGGTCAGCCGCTCAACCTGGGTCGGGAGCGTCGCCTCTTCAGTCGTTCCCAGCGCATCGCCCTCGCCGCCCGCGACGGCGGCTGCCGCTGGCCCGGCTGTGAGCGGCCGCCCTCCTGGTGCGAGGCGCATCACATCGACCACTGGCTGCGCGACGGAGGGCGAACCGACGTCGCCGACGGAGTCCTCCTCTGCCGACATCACCACCTGCTCGTCCACAACAACGGCTGGCAGATCTCGAGGGCCGGGCCGCACTACCGCCTCACCGCACCGAAACCCTCGCCAGAACCCGCACCGGGTCCCGCGCCCGGACCGGACCGCGAACGTGGTCGCGCACTCGAGCCGCACGACGAGACGATCGACATGCCCAGCCGAAGTCGGGCGCTCGCCGATGCCCTGCGAAGCGCCGAGTCCTAGCCGCAGCCCGGCCCCGCCCCTGCACCTGCCCCTGCCACTGCCACGGGCGGCGCCGGCGCGCGTCGGCAAGGCGCGCGGGCTCGGGTCACGCGACGAGCGCCGCCGCGCGTCGACTGGCCGCCAGCTCGGCTCAGCCGGCGAGCGCCGCCGCCGCGCGCGCGATCGCGAGCTCCTCGTTCGTCGGCACCACGAGCACCTTCACCGCCGCGCCGTCCGGCGAGATCTCGCGCGGCTCGCGCCACGACATCGCGTTGCGATCAGCATCGACCGACAGGCCCAGGTGCTGCAGGCCCGCGAGCGCGCGGGCGCGCATGATGGGCGAGTTCTCGCCGATCCCGGCCGTGAACACGAGCGCGTCGAGCCCGCCCAGCTGGGCCAGATACGCGCCCACGTAGTGCCGGATCCGGTGCGCCCACACGTCGAGCGCGAGCCGAGCATCCGCATCGCCGTCATCGGCGGCCTGCACGACGTCGCGCATGTCCGACCGGCCGGTGAGCCCGAGCAGCCCGCTGCGCTTGTTGAGCAGACGGTCGAGCTCGTCGACCTCGAGGCCCGTGCGCAGCAGATGCAGCAGCACGCCCGGGTCGAGGTCGCCCGAGCGCGACCCCATGACGAGCCCCTCGAGCGGAGTCAGCCCCATCGACGTATCGACCGAGCGCCCCCCGTCGATCGCGGTCGCCGACGACCCGTTGCCGAGGTGCAGCACGATGAGCTTCAGCTCGTCGAACGGCCGCCCCAGCAGCTCGGCCGACCGGTGCGCGACGAACTCGTGACTCGTCCCGTGGAATCCGTACCGCCGCACCCCGTGCGCCTGCGCCACATCGCGGTCGATCGCGTACGTGTACGCCGCGGCCGGCATCGACTGGTGGAACGCGGTGTCGAAGACGGCGACGTGCGGCACATCCCCCATGACCTCGCGAGCCGCGCGGATGCCCGCCAGATTCGCCGGATTATGCAGCGGCGCGAGCGCGGAGACCCGCTCGATCTGCTCGACCACCTCGTCGGTGATGAGCGTCGGCTCTGTAAACAGCGCGCCGCCGTGCACGACGCGGTGGCCCACGGCCACGAACGCGGGGGCGGCGGTGCCGTCGGGGCCGGACGCGCTGTCGGCGTCGGAGCCGCCCGCCCCGCCGGACCCGCCCGCGGAGCCCAGCCGGTCGAGGACGAGGCGCATCCCCTCGGTGTGATCGCGCGCGTCGCCGCCCGGCTCGCCGATGCGCTCGACGAGTCCGCCGATGACCGCCTCGCCGCTCTCGACGTCGACGAGCTGGTACTTGATCGAGCTCGACCCCGAGTTGACGACGAAGACGCGCGTCACTCGGTGCCCCCGATCGTCGAGATCGGCTGCGTCGGCGGCGGCGGAGTGCGCTGCGCCTGGATGGCCGTGATGGCGACCGTGTTGACGATGTCGCTCACGAGGGCTCCGCGGCTGAGGTCGTTGACGGGCTTGCGCAGCCCCTGGAGCACCGGGCAGATCGCGACGGCACCCGCCGAGCGCTGCACGGCCTTGTACGTGTTGTTGCCGGTGTTGAGGTCGGGGAAGACGAACACCGTCGCACGCCCGGCGACCTCCGAGTCGGGCATCTTCGTCGCAGCGACGCTCGGCTCGGCCGCCGCGTCGTACTGGATCGGCCCCTCGACGAGCAGGTCGGGCCGACGCTCACGGACGATCGCCGTCGCGGCGCGCACCTTCTCGACGTCGTCGCCCGAGCCCGACTCCCCCGTCGAGTACGACAGCATCGCCACGCGCGGCTCGATCGCGAACTGCGCCGCCGTCGCCGCCGAGCTGATCGCGATGTCGGCGAGCTGCTCGCTCGTCGGGTCGGGGATGACCGCGCAGTCCCCGTAGACGAGCACCCGGTCGGCGAGGCACATGAGGAACACGCTCGACACGACCCCCACGCCCGGGTCGGTCTTGATGATCTCGAAGCTCGGGCGGATCGTGTGCGCCGTCGTGTGCGCCGCCCCCGACACCATGCCGTCGGCGAGGTTCAGGTGCACCATCATCGTGCCGAAGTAGCTCACATCGGTCACGACGTCGCGCGCCGTCTCGTAGGTGACGCCCTTGTGCGCCCGCAGCCGCGCGTACTCGGTCGCGAAGCGATCGCGCAGCTCCTCGTCGAGCGGGCTGATGATCTGCGCGGCCGACAGGTCGAGGCCGAGCTCGGCCGCCCGGGCGCGGATGCTCGTCTCATCGCCGAGGATCGTCAGGTCGCACACGCCCCGGCCGAGGAGCGTGCTCGCGGCGCGCAGGATGCGGTCGTCGTCGCCCTCGGGCAGCACGATGCGCTTGCGATCGCCGCGGGCGCGCTCGAGCAGGTCGTGCTCGAACATGAGCGGCGTGACGACCGAGCTGCGGCTGATCTCGAGGCGCTCGAGCAGCTGCGGCGCATCCACGTGCCGCTCGAACAGGGCGATCGCCGTGTCGTACTTGCGCTGGCTGTCCGCAGCCAGCCGGCCGCGCGTCTCGGTCACGCGCAGCACCGTGTCGTACGTGCCGGAGTCCGTGCGGAGGATGGGCAGGGCCGGGTCCAGGCCCTCGACGAGGCTCTGCACGGCATCCGGCGTCTCGAACCCGCCGTAGAGGATGACCGCCGCGAGCGACGGGAACGTCTCGCTCGCATGCGCCATGAGAACGGCGAGCAGCACCTCGCTGCGATCGCCGGGGATGAGCACGACGGCGCCCTCGATGAGGCGGGGCAGCACGTTCTCCATCGTCATGCCGGCGACGACGACGGCCATGACCTCGCGGCGCAGCAGCTCGGCGTCGCCACGGACGAAGCGGGCGCCGCAGGCCTCCATGACGGCTTCGACGGTCGGGGCGACGAGGTAGCGGTCCTCCGGGACGGCGGAGACGAGCGCGTCGGGCGCGACCTCCTGGACGGCCGTCACGATGTCGGTCAGTGCGTCGGGGTCGGCGCGGTTGACGACGACGGCGAGCAGCTGCGCGTGCGCGTGCTCGAGCTCGGCGACGCTCACCTCGGCGGCGCGGCGCATGTCGTCGGCGCTGCGGGCGTCGGAGTCGCTCAGCCCGCGCGCGCCCGCCTGACCCGTCGCGCGCCCGCCGAGCACGAGCAGCACGGGGGCGCCGAGATTCGCGGCGACGCGCGCGTTGAAGCTCAGCTCGGTCGGGCTCGAGACGTCGGTGTAGTCGCTGCCGACGATGACGACGGCGTCGCACTTCTTCTCGACCGCGTGGAACCGGTCGACGATGCGCGCGAGCGCGGCCTCCGGGTCGGCGTGCACGTCGTCGTAGCCGACGCCGATGCACTCGTCGTAGTCGAGGTCGACGCGCGCGTGGGCGAGCAGGAGCTCGAGCACGTAGTCGGGCTCGCCCTCGTCACGCCCGCGCGCGACGGGCCGGAAGACCCCGACGCGCTCGAGCTTGTGCGCGAGAGTGTCGAGCACGCCGAGCGCGATCGACGACTTGCCCGAGTTGCCCTCGGCGGACGTGAGGTAGATGCTCCTGGCCATCGGGCCCAGCCTAGGTGCGGGGGCCTGGCGGCTCCCAGGGTCTTTCGGCACGGGGCCTGGCGCCGTGCCCGTGCCGTGCGCCCGGCGCCGCGCGCCGCACCACGCGCCCCGCCCGTAGACCCCTCCGCGCGGGCGTGCAACCCGCTGGCCCTGTGAGTGCTCGGTGCCTACCGTGGCCCGCATGACCTCTCTCTGGCTTGACCGCGCTCCGCACATCGAGACCGACCCGTTCGAGCAGAACGCGCGCTACGACGTCATCGTGGTGGGCGCCGGGCTCACGGGACTCACGACCGCCCTCCTGCTCGCCCGTGCGGGTCAGAAGGTGGCCGTCATCGAATCGCGGCGCATCGGCGCCGTCACCACCGGCAACACGACCGCCAAGCTGAGCCTGCTGCAGGGCACGCACCTCCAGCAGATCGCCTCGCGTGCGTCGCGCGGCGCGCTCGAGGCGTACGTCGAGGCCAACCGCGAGGGCCAGTCGTGGATGCTCCGCTACGCCGCGGAGCACGGCATCGAGATCGAGACGCGCGACGCCTACAGCTACGCCGGCACCCCCTCGGGCCGCTCGACGGTCGAGCGCGAGCACGACGTCGCGCGCTCGCTCGGCCTCCCCACCGAGCTCACCGACGCGACCGAGATGCCCTTCGCGACGCACGGCGCCGTCGTGCTCGCCGACCAGGCGCAGTTCGACCCGCTCGACGTGCTCGCGGCACTCGCCGCCGACTTCCGCTCGCGCGGGGGCGTCATCATCGAGAACCTCCCGGTGACGGGGATGCGCGCGCCGTCGCGCTCGTCCCTCGGCCCCGGCTCGACCGAGTACGCGACTACCACGACCGACGACCTCGTGGAGGTCACGACGACGCGCGCGAGCGTCTGGGCGGATCGCGTGGTGCTCGCCACGGGCATCCCCGTCATCGATCGCGGGCTGTACTGGGCGCGGATGACGCCGCAGCGCTCGTACGCCGCGGCGTTCCGCGTGCCGGGAGGCCTGCCGCGCGGGCAGCACCTGAGCGTCGACGAGCCGTCGCGCTCGGTGCGCACGACGCCCGACCGGGCCGCGGGGAGCTCGCTCGGCCAGAGCGGAGACCTGCTGCTCATCGGCGGCAACGGGCACGCCGTCGGCCGGCACGGCACCGACGGGCCGGGCGGGAAGAACCCGTCGCCCGCGGCGCGCATCGAGGACCTCACCGCGTGGACGGAGGAGCACTGGCCGGGAGCGGAGCGCACCCACGTGTGGAGCGCGCAGGACTACGAGCCGACCGACGGCATCCCCTTCGTCGGATGGGTGCCGTTCACGCACCGCCGCATCGCCCTCGCGACCGGGTACGACAAGTGGGGCATGACGAACGCCGTGCAGGCGGCGCTGCAGCTGAGCGCGCGACTGCTCGACGGGGAGGTTCCGCGGTGGGCGGAGGCGATGGGGCGGCGACCGCTCGTGCCTGGGTCGCTGCTCGAGGGCGTCGTCGCGAACGCGAAGGTCGCCTGGTGGTACGGGAAGGGGCTCGCGCACGTGCTCACGACCCCGCTGCCGGCGGCCGCGCCGTCGGAGGGCTCGGGCATGACGGGCCGCGACGGGGCACGGCTCGAGGCCGTGTCGCGCGTCGACGGGCGCGTGTGCCGCGTATCGCCGCTGTGCTCGCACCTCGGGGCGCCGCTCAACTGGAACGACGCGGAGCGCTCCTGGGACTGCCCGGCGCACGGCTCGCGGTTCGCGCCCGACGGGGCGCGACTCGAGGGGCCGGCGAAGCGGGGGCTGTCGCGGCGGTAGGGCTGGTGGGGCGAGGTCGGCGGGCGCGGATGCTCGCACCGGGCATCCGCGCGATCGGTGCCCGCGCACGGTGCTCGCACACGGTGCCCGCGCACGGTGCCCGCGCACAAAAAAAGGACCCCTCGCGCACCCGCCAGAGCCCGGTTACCCTTGCTGCGTTTCCGCCCTGGGGGAGTTGGCCTGGATGGCGCCACGCGAGGAGCCGTGTCTAGTTTACGGGTAGGATCGCTCCTGGTCGTCACGCGTTCGCGCAGGGCGACCGCTGGAGGATTCGCCTAGTGGCCTATGGCGCACGCTTGGAAAGCGTGTTGGGTGCAAGCCCTCGGGGGTTCGAATCCCCCATCCTCCGCACTCCGATCGCCGAGCCCTGCGCAACCCTGACGGCGGTCGCCACCACCACGGAGACAAGGGGAGCATCGTGAGCCGAGCCCACGACGCACCGCTTGTCGTGCGCCCGCGGCGGCGCCTCCTCCGCGACGGGCTGCTCGCGATCGGGCTCGTACTGATTGCGCTCGCGGCGCCGCTGCTGCTGTTCGCGGTGCCGAACGGGACCCTTCCCGTCGTGCTCATCGCCGTCGGGGTCGTCGTCGTGCTGTGCATCGTCGGCGTTCTCGACTTCGCCCGCGCGGGCATCACGATCGGCGAGGGCGAGCTCGTGAAGCGCGTGTTCCTGTCGCCGCCGTTCCGGGTGCCGCTCGAGCGCATCGACACGGTGCACGTGGTCGAGGTGTATCCGTCGGGGACGGCGCGAGCGATTCCGCAGCTGCTCGCGCTCTCCGCCGAGGGCGAGCGCCTCTTCCGCATGCGCGGACAGTTCTGGACGCGCGTCGCGATCGACCAGGTCGCCTTCGCGACGAAGGCGGCGGTGATCCGCAGCGACGAGCCGCTCACCGCGGCGGAGTTCCACGAGGAGTGGCCGCAGGCCGCCTACTGGTACGAGAACCGCCCGCTGCTCGCCGCCGTCGGATTCACCGGCGTGCTGGTCGCCGCCGCCGCGATCGTCTACGGGATGCTCGCCCTCGCCGGCCTCCCGACCGGCGACGCGTAGGCGCCCGCCCCGCCCTCCCGGCTCGGGTCGGCCGCCCTCCGGCCGCCCATCCCGACCTCGACGCGCCGCTTCGCCGCCCCGGGGGGCTCGCCCGCAGCCCGCGTCCTTCCGTTGTCGAGGAGTGACGAAAAGCGAT
Organism: Microcella sp.; assembly: GCF_030645145.1. Classification (GTDB taxonomy): domain Bacteria; phylum Actinomycetota; class Actinomycetes; order Actinomycetales; family Microbacteriaceae; genus Microcella. Next base: position 16,667 of record NZ_JAUSMI010000164.1, read on the forward strand.
TACGTCATTCCTCAACAACGGAAGGAGCCGCGATCGGA
>NZ_JAUSMI010000168.1 GCF_030645145.1 Microcella sp.
CGCGGGGGCGGCGGATGCGCGGCTGTGCGTCGTCGTGCGGCGCAGCTGCGCGCGGCCCGTGTTGAAGGGCGGGTCGAGGTAGGCCATGCGCATGCTCGCGTCGGGCATCCGCCGCATCGCGGCCAGGTTGTCGGCGTGCACGAGCAGATCGGGCGAGCCGGCGTGCCAGAGCGGGGCGGGCTCGGGCGTCATGGGGGGAGGTTAACAGGCGCGGAAGGATACGGCGCTCGCGGGCGCCCGGCCGGCGCGATTCGGGGTCGCGCCGACCGAGCGCCGGTGGTCAGCCCTTGCCGAGCGTGGAGCCTGCCTTCGACTTGGCGGGCTTGCTCGACGAGTTGCTTGCGAGCGTCTTGGCCGCTTTGGAAAGAGCAGCCTTCGACGGGGTCGACGACTTCTTCGGAGTCTTCGCCATGGTTCACCTCCCTTCGGGTCGTCTCGCACGCTAGCGGCGAGCACCGACATCCGATCGAGAGGTTTGCTCAGAGCGGCGTGGTCCCGAAGGGCGCGTACTGGCGTTCGCCCGTCACGATGAGCTTGTTGAGCTCGGAGAGGCGAGCGACGAGTTCGGTGGGGTTCTGTGCGACCGTCGCCGGCCATCCGTAGGCAGCGGCGACCGCGACATCGAGCTTCTTGTGCAGGGCGGCGAGATCGGCGAAGCCGCCGTCGTCCATGAGGTTGTAGAGCGCGGTGAGGCCCATGTTGTGCTCGCGGCAGAGCTCGCTGCGGCGTTGGTAGAGGGCGGATGCTGCGGTCGCCACAGCCTGACGTTGTGCATCGGTCACGGGGTCGGGCCAGGGGAACGTGGCAAACACTGTGGTCGGCGTGTAGCGGAGGTCGCCCTTGAGCGTCGACGACTGCGCCCACGCCCATGCGTCGTGCGCCTTCGAGAGCAGGATGCCCATGCTGTAGTCGTCGTCGAACGCGAAGACCATGTTTGCGTTATTCGCCAGAGTTCGAGGAGCGATCCATGTGAGATTCAAGCGCTTCGCGTGAGCACCGACGGCGATGGCTCGGGCGAGTGGCGCCGTTGCCTTCCGGAGCCCGACCCGAGGTTCGCCGTACAGCCACCATTTGAGCCGGTGGCCCTCCCGCCGTACCGTTTCGCGAAATGGCTTGACGCGTTCCCGAACGATCGCGAGTGATTTCGGGAACTTCGTTGCCTGCTCCAGACCCATTTGCGCAAAGTCAATGATCCACCGGCTCGGCGACTGGTCAGGTCGCGAGGCAATGTCATCGCTCGTCAGGAAGGGTCGCACCACCTGCTCATATTCGGCAGAGTCGTCATCGAGCATCCCCTTCGCCTCGACCTCGGTGACGATGAACCCTTTGCCCACGGGAATCGGCCCCTGGAAGCATTTGTTGCGGTTCGCGGTGAGCGGCTGCGGTTTCCAGTCGTCGGCACCGCCGACGCGGAGCGAGCTCGTGATGCCCGTGACCTCGTCGCCGTCGAGAACGAACTGCTCGATGGGCGCCGGTGGATGCTTCACCCAGTTGACGAGGCTCACGTGAACTTTCGCGTCCCCCGGCCAGCGCTGTGACGAGACGGCATCGGTGATGACGCCACCCTTCTCGACGATGTAGTCGAGCGAAGCATCGCGCGCCGTGTTCTGCGACACCGAGTTGGTTCCAACGAGACCCGCCCGCTGGCCCGGCTCGAGGTGATCGTGCGCCTTGCGGAACCAGTAGACGCAGAGGTCTTTGATGCCCACGCCGAAGCTCGAGTTCAGCCACTTGAGATACCCATCGCCGAGGCTCGCGCGCAGGAGCTGCGACCCGAGGAACGGCGGGTTGCCGACGATCGCGTCGACCTCCGGCCACTCGGCCTGGAGCGCATCAGCGGCGCGCACCCCCGAGAGGTCAGTGAGGGGCAGCACCGGCTCGGCAGGGCCGTACCGCTCGACCATCTGGCGATGGCCCATCCACAGCGTGACTCGCGCAACCATGACCGCGACCTGCTCGATGTCGATGCCCTTGATGTTGCTGAGCGGGTAGTACGGCAGATCGGTGGCGACCGGCTCGCCGTGCTCGGCGCAGAGCCGCGCATAGCGCTGCTTGAGCTCGTGCTCGAGCCCGCGCAGCTCGCGGTACGAGACGTAGAGGAAGTTGCCGCATCCGCAGGCGGGGTCGAGCACGCGGAACGTCACGAGCTCATCGAGCAGCGCGCGTACCTCGGCAGGAGTCGAGGTCGCGTCGATGCGCTCGCGCCAGGGGCGCACGATGGTCGGAGCGACGATCTTCATGATGTCGGCCTCGTGCGTGTAGTGCGCTCCGAGGCGCTCGCGGCGCTCGTCGCCGAGGATGCCCTCCATGAGCGAGCCGAAGATGGTCGGGTCGACGGCCCGCCAGTCGAACTCTGACGCTCGCCGCAGGTGCTCGAGCTCGGGCTTGGTCATGTAGACCTTCGCCGGGCGCGCGAAGAGTTCACCGTTCACATACCGCGTGCCCTCGTAGCGACCGTGCCGGTTGTGGTTGCCCTTCTGGTTGAGCAGCTCGAACAGGTACCCGATGTCGCGAGCGCTGTCAGGGTTCGGCGACGCGAGGAGGTCGAGGATCGTCGCCTGCAGGGGGTAGCCCTCGAGCATGCCGAGGTCTTCGGCGAAGAGGCACCAGACGAGCTGCATCGTGAAGCGCTGGATCTCGTCGATCGGTGCTGCGGCACGGTCGGCAAGCGCGGTGTACAGGTCGGCGATGTGACGCGCGGCCTCGGTCGTGAGCTCTCGCCGGTGCTCGGCGAAGACGGGTTCGATCGTCTCGCTCTGCAGGAAGAGCAGAGCGTCGTAGCGGTCGGGCAGCTCGTGCAGGGCGAACCGTGCACGGGCTTCACCGGGGTAGCGCCCCGGCTCCCAGACCTCGAACTCGCGGAAGTTGCAGGCGATCACCCACCGAGCGGCGGGCGTGTCAGTCGCGGGATTGGACGACTCGAGCCAGTAGCGCTGGCGCTGGTCTCGAGCCTTCTCGAGGTCGACCGTCGGCGCCTTCATCTCGACGATGAGCACCCCGGGCCAGTGCAGATCCATGAAGCCGGCCGACGTGGCGAAGTCTTCGAACAGCGCACCGACCTCACCGCGGTCGCTGCCGTAGCAGGCGAAGAGTTCGTTGAGGAAGGTCTGCGCTTCGGCCTTCTCTGTGCCGGAGAACCCCGACCACTTCTTCACGAAGACAGCGAGAGCCGCCTGAATCTCGAGACCGCTGCGCACGGTCAGATGAGTCGCAGCGTGTCGCCGGCGTAGTAGGTGTCGTGCATGAACCGCTTGTGGTTGCGCTCGAGGTCGGCGATCAGCTCGGTAAGGGCGAGCTCGACGTTGTGGTCGCCGCCCGACTTCTTCACACGCACGAGCGCCTTCTTGGCGCGAGCGAGGGTGTGCTCGAGGTTCAGAAGAACGTCGCTGATCTCGCCGAGAGCGCGTTCGCGCGAGACCTCAGCTTCTGAACGGTCATCTGCTGCCGACGTGCTCATGCCCACTCCTCGATCGACGTGGTGTCAGTGTACGGCTGAGCGGCGACACTGCCCCCGGCTCGGCGCGACCCACTCACGACCTGTTCCTGCTTCGAGATGGGGAGGAGCGAGCGTGCGGCTCGCACAGCTCTAGCCTGGAGCCGTGACCGACCCCGAGCCGTGGCCCGAGCGCACGACGCACGGCGTCGGCCCGCACCCCGAGCCGTGGCCCGACGGCCCCGAGTTCGACTCCGAGCTGCTGAGCGACGGCGACAGCCGCAACGTCATCGACCGCTACCGCTACTGGAGCATGGCCGCGATCGTCGCCGACCTCGATGCCCGCCGGCACCCGTTCCACGTCGCGATCGAGAACTGGCAGCACGACATGAACATCGGCTCGATCGTGCGGAGCGCCAACGCCTTCCTCGCCGCGGAGGTGCACATCGTCGGGCGCCGGCGCTGGAACAAGCGGGGCGCCATGGTCACCGACCGCTACCAGCACGTGACCCACCACGAGACGATCGCCGACCTCGTGGCGTTCGCCCGGGCATCCGCGCTGCCGATCGTCGCAGTCGACAACGTGGCCGGTTCGGTGCCGGTGGATGCCGCGCCCCTGCCGCGCGAATGCGTGCTGCTGTTCGGGCAGGAGGGCCCCGGCCTCTCGGACGAGGCGCTCGCCGCCGCCGACCGGGTCGTGGAGATCCGGCAGTTCGGGTCGACGCGGTCGATCAACGCGAGCGCGGCCGCCGCGGTCGTCATGCACGAGTGGGTGCGGGTGCACGCGCCGGGTCGCGTCGAGCCGTAGCCTGGTCGGCATGACCGCGATCACCGACGATCTGCCTGCTCAGCTCATCCACCAGGAGCACGAGGGGTGGGATGCGGTCTGTCGCGGCGACGGCGGAACCTTCTACCACCACGCGATGACGCCCGACGGCGTGCTCATCGTCGAGGACGGCATCATCGAGCGCGACGCCGCGATCGCCGCCCTCGAGGGCCAGACGTGGGATTCGTACACGATGAGCGAGCACCGCATCGTGCGCCTCGGCGAGCGCGCCGCCGTGCTCGTGTACCGCGTGATCGCGCACCGCGGCAGCCAGGTCTTCGAACGGCGCATGGCGACGACCTACGCGTACGTCGAGGGTCGCTGGCGGGTCGCGGCGCACCAGCAGACGCGGATTCGGTAGCGCTCTCGGCCGGGCGCCCGTTCAGCGGGCGCGACGGATGCGGATAGGACCCTTCGCCGTCGACGGTTCGACGACCCGGCCAGACTGCGTGATCTCGACCTCGCCCGCGGCGACGAGTCGCCGCGCGGCGCGGCGTGCGGGCTCCATTAGCGTGCGCCAGGCGTCATCGCTCGCGTCGCCCTGCGCCGCGGCAACCGCGCGCGCGGCCTCGCTCGGGCAGATCGTCGCCGTCGCGGCGCGCTCGCCCAGCAGGCGGCGGATGCTCTCCTCGAGCTCGCGATCGACCGGTCGCACCTTCCTTGCCCGGCAGGCGTCGCTGCAGTAGGCCACGTCGTTCCAGTTCTTCGCCCACGCCGCGCGCCACTCGATGCGGCGCCCGCACGAGCGGCACACCTTGTCGGCGCGCTCGCCCCCGGAGTCGCGCGGCTCGCGCTGTCGGCCCATGCCCGCCATTCTGCGCGGCGCCGCCGAGCGCGCCCCGAGCGCGATGCGCAACTCAGGAAGCCGTGCGCTGCCGCGGCGCATCTGCCGCGGAATTCGGCGCCTCGTGGCCGCCGCGTTCGAGCTTTCCGGCTCATGTTCCTGAGTTGCGCGTCGGCGCCCGCACCGATCAGCGGGCGCGACGCGTGCGCGCGAGCAGGAGCCCGACCGCGGCGATCGCCGCAACGGCGACGGCCGTTCCGCCGAAGAGCAGCAGCGCCCCGCCGAGCTCGTACGCGAGCCCCGACACCGCGGCCGCGACGGTCGCCGCCGCGAGTCCGATGCCGCGCAGCAGCCCCTGGGCCGATCCCGCGCGGGCCGGGTCGACGGCGTGCGCCATCGCCGCGGCCGCGCCGATGAAGGCGAGCGCCTGCCCCGTCGACTCGACGAACCCCATGCCGGTCGCGATGAACGGGTTCGCCACGAAGCCGTAGAGCGTCACGATCGGCAGCAGGATGAGCATCCCGCGTGCGTACGCCGAGACCCCTCCGCGGCGATCGGCGAGGCGACCCGCCCACCCGGCGACGAGAACGTACGGCACGGCGAAGAGCGCGTAGCTGAGCGCGGTGAGCACGGGGTCGGCGCCGATGTCGGCCATGAAGCGCGGCCACACGCCGTCGTACGCCCCGGTCGGCACCATGACGGCCGCGTAGAGCAGCACGATTCCGACGATGCGCGGCGAGCGCAGCAGGTCGAGGCTCGTCCGCGGAGCGCTCGACCCGAACCGCAGCGACCGGTCGGCGTCGGTGCCGTCGAACCCGAGCACACCTGCGGCGATGCCGCCGGTGGGGGGATGCGGATCGTCGCCGATCGGCTCGGTGCCGTCGGTCGCTCCGCGGGTCGCGTCGCAGTCGCCGGTGCGCGGATGCCCGTGGCCGCCGCGCGCGCCGCCCCGCGTCCCCGACGCGGTCGCCTCGCGGAACCCGACGAGCACCGGCACGAGGGCGACGAGCACGACGACCGCCGAGACGGCGAGGATCGCCGACGGCCCGGCGAACGACAGTGCGAGGCCCGAGCCGAGCGGCCCGACCGCGATGCCGGCGAGCTCGGCGGCCCCGAGGCGACCGAGCAGCTCACCGCTGCGGCGGTGGTCGTGACGCACGATGAGGGCGCTCGCCGCGATGACGAAGATGCCGAAGCCGAAGCCGCCGACCGCGCGCCCCGCGATGAGCTGCCAGCCCTCGGCCGCCGCGGCGCTGAGACCGAGCGACCCGGCGACCATGAGCACTCCGATGACGGCCATGAGGCGCGCGTGCCCGCGGTCGGCCGCGGGCGCGACGAGGAGCTCCGCGACGAGCGCGGCGGCGAACCCCGCGGCGGCGAGGTAGCCGACCTCGGCCGTGCTCACGCCGAGCGAGCCCTGCAGCGCGGGGATGAGCGGGAAGATCACGAACGACGCCGACGACAGCAGCACCATCGCCGCGACGACGCTCGGCACGAGCAGCCGAGCGCGGCGGGCGGCGGACGTCGCGGCGCTTTCGCGAGCGTCGCCCGCGCCGCGACCGCGGGTGCCGTCGGCTCCGCCGTTCGCGCCCGCTCCGGTCATCGCCCGCTCCATGGTCGTCATTCTCCCGCTCCAAAGTTGTCCAACTGGACAACAACGCTAGCACGCCTTATCCGCGCGGACAACGAGCGCCTATGCTCGACGCGTGGCCGAACGGAAGAGCTCCGAGGAGCGTCGCGAGCAGATCATCGGCGCGACCCTGCGCCTCGTCGCGCGCAAGGGCTTCGCGAGCGTGACCCTGCGCGACGTCGCGGCCGAGGTCGGCATCGTGCACGGGCTCATCCGCCACTACTTCGCCAGCCGCGACGAGCTCGTCGCCGCCGCGTTCGACCACGCGGTGACCGCCGAGCTCGCCAGCGATGAGGCGATGCTCGCCGGCCTCGACCCGGTCGCCGCGCTCGCCGCGTGGTTCGCGACCACGCCCGAGGACCACTACCTCGTCTGGATCGACGCGTGGAGCGAGGCCCCGCGCAACGCCGCGCTCGCCGCCGCCGTGGCGCGCCACCACCGCGATTGCGAGCGGATCCTCGCCGACGTGATCCGGCGCGCGGTCGCCGCGGGAGCCGCATCCAGTCTCGACGTCGACGCCGACTCGCGCATGCTCACGGCCCTCGCCGACGGCATGGCCGTGCAGCACCACGCGATGGGCATCGTGGATGCCCGGGCCGCCGACGAGGTCGTCTTCGGCGCCGTCGAGGCCCGCCTCGCGATCGCGCCCGGCACTCTCGCGGCGGCCGACCGCGCGCCCGCGCGCGGCCAGTGGCTCAGCTGAGCCGCGCCCCGCGCCCCGCCGCACCCGCCCGATAGGCTGGGGTGCAATCCCATTCCGATTCGAAGGGACCCCCTATGCCAGCCGCCGTCATCATCGGAGCCCAGTGGGGCGACGAGGGCAAGGGCAAGGCGACCGACCTCCTCGCCGGCCGCATTGACTACGTCGTCAAGTTCAACGGCGGCAACAACGCCGGTCACACGGTCGTCATCGGCGACGAGAAGTACGCGCTGCACCTGCTCCCGAGCGGAATCCTGACCCCCGGCGTCACGCCCGTCATCTCCAACGGCGTCGTCATCGACATCGAGGTGCTCTTCCAGGAGCTCGAGGCCCTCTCGGCCCGCGGCGTCGACGTGTCGAAGCTGCGGATCAGCGCCAACGCGCACGTCATCACGGCGTACCACCGGACGCTCGACAAGGTCACCGAGCGATTCCTCGGCAAGCGCCAGATCGGCACGACCGGTCGCGGCATCGGCCCGACGTACGCCGACAAGATCAACCGCGTGGGAATCCGCATGCAGGATCTGTTCGACGAGAACATCCTGCGCCAGAAGGTCGAGGGGGCCCTCGACCAGAAGAACCACCTGCTCGTGAAGGTCTACAACCGTCGCGCGATCGCCGTCGACGAGATCGTGACCGAGCTGCTGTCGTACGCCGAGCGCCTTCGCCCGATGGTCGTCGACACGGCTCTCGAGCTGCACCAGGCGCTCGAGCGCGGCGAGACCGTGCTCTTCGAGGGCGGCCAGGCGACGATGCTCGACGTCGACCACGGCACCTACCCCTTCGTCACCTCCTCGAGCGCGACCTCCGGCGGCGCCGCGACCGGGTCGGGCATCGCCCCGAACCGCATCGACCGCGTCATCGGCATCGTCAAGGCGTACACGACGCGCGTCGGCTCCGGGCCGTTCCCGACCGAGCTCTTCGATGCCTCGGGCGACTTCCTGCGCGAGAACGGCCACGAGTTCGGCACGACGACGGGCCGCCCGCGACGCTGCGGCTGGTACGACGCGCCCATCGCGCGCTACTCGGCCCGCATCAACGGCGTGACCGACTACGTCATGACGAAGCTCGACGTGCTCACCGGGCTCGAGCGCATCCCCGTCTGCGTCGCCTACGAGGTCGACGGCGTGCGGGTTGACGAGGTCCCGGTCTCGCAGAGCGACTTCCACCACGCGACGCCGATCTACGAGGAGTTCGCCGGCTGGTCGGAGGACATCTCAGGCGCGCGCACGTTCGAGGATCTCCCGAAGAACGCCCAGGACTACGTGCTCGCGATCGAGGCGATGAGCGGCGCGCGCATCTCGGCGATCGGCGTGGGCCCCGGTCGCGACGCGATCATCGCGCGGCACGACCTGCTCGACTGAGCCGCCGGACGGACCGGCGCGCCCGCAGCCGCCGGACGTGCCGCCCGACGGGGTGCTCGCGCGGCCAGTGCCGAGCGAGCGTGTACATGCCGCGCCATCCGCGGCGGAGCATCGACGGCACGTCCTCGAGCGGGCGCGCCGACACCGGCAGGGTCAGCCGGTCGTCGAAGAGCACGACGGCGTCGGGGCCGAGGTGCACGCTGAGATCCATGTCGTCGTGCACGTCGGCGTCGTACCGGCACACATCTTCGGCGACGCGTTCCCACACCGAGCGCCGCAGTGCCATCGCCGACCCGAACACGGGCAGGTTCGCGAGCGCCCACCGCACGAGGACGAAGTACGGCCCGAGGTAGAGGCGCGACCGCACGGGCTGCGGCTCGCCCTCGTCCGTCTCGAGCAGGCCGCTGCCGGTGAGGGCATCCGCCTCCGGATGCTCGGCGAAGAGCCGCTGCACCGTGGCGACCCACTCCGGGCCGGGCCGACTGTCGGAATCCAGACGCGCGATGACGTCGCCGACGGCGGCGTCGTACCCGGTCGCGCTCGCGATCGGGATGCCCACCTGCGGCTGCTCGACGACACGGGCTCCGTGGCGACGGGCGACGGCGGCGCTCTCATCGGTGCTGCCGTTGTCGACGACGACGATCTCGAGCGGCGGAGACGTCTGCACCGCGAGCGCGCGCAGGCACCGCTCGAGGTAGACGGCGTCATCGCGCACCGGGATCACGACCGAGACGGTGGGCTCCGCGCGTGCGGTCTCGGTCATCCGGGGTCCTTCCGATCGGGGGCGCGGAGCCCGGCTGCTCCGCGCGCACACCCGACCCCATCGAACCGGCGCACGCCTGTCAATCCCCTGTTCGCCATTCTTGCGCGCACCTACCGTCGCTACTATGACCACCCGCATCGCCCCCGCCGCGCGCTCGACGCGCGAGCCCATGGCCATCCCCACTCCGCGCGGCCCCGTGAGCGCCGCGGTCGTCGCCGTCGTCACCGGACCGATCGGCCTGCCGCCCATCGTCTCGTCGCTGGATGCTCAGGTCGAGCGCGCCGTGATCAACAGCCGCGACATCCTGACCGACGACGATCTGCAGCTCGCGCTGCTCTTCCTCCACGCGCTCGGCGACGGCGGCATCGTCGGCGTCGACTCGCGCTGGGCGGAGGACGGGATCCTCGCCGAGGTCCGCAGGACGCTCGAGACGGCACTCGACGAGGCGCTGCGCGACCGCCTCGCGCGCGCCCCGATCGTGGCCGACGGCACCGACCGTCTCGCCGCCTTCCTCCGCGAGGAGGCGACGACCGCCGAGCTCGACGAGTTCCTCGCGATCGCCGCTGTGTCGGCGAGCTGCGACTCCCTTCCGGAGCTGTCGGCCGCGCTCGAGCGCGCGGGCCTCGACTGCGCGCCCGGCCACTACGTCGACGCCGTCGACGTCCGCGTCATCACCGCCCGGACGACCGCGACGATGCTCGCGGCGACCGCGCTGCGGGGCCGTACCGCCGCCGCCGCCCAGCTGCCCCCGCTCGCCGGCTGCATCGCCGCCGCGGCGGCGCGCTTCGACGTCGAGATCCCCTTCGACGACGCGAGCGCACCGGTGCGCACCGACGCCCGGCGCTTCGCGCGCGACGCCCGCCGACTCGTCGACCACGTCGCCGCCGCGCACACCCTCGACGCATGGATGCACGCCGAGAGCGCTCTGCGCGCGTGCGACGTCATCGAGGGGGATCGCGTGCTCAGCGCCGCCGCCCTCGCCCTGCGCGACGTCGACGTGCAGGAGGACGAGCGCGGAGCCCGCTCGGCCGATGCCGCGGCGACCGCCGAGACCGCCGTGCGCGACGTGCGCGAGCTCGAGAGCGCGCGCTGATACCCGACTCACCGCGAACGGCGCGGGCCCCGATCGATCGGGGCCCGCGCCGTTCGTCGTCCGGGGGTGCTCGTGTCGTGCGGTCCCGCGCCGCCGGCCGTCAGCGGCCGATGACGGCGAGCAGGGCCTCGCAGGCCTGCTCGCAGCGGCGGCACGCCTCGGCGCACAGCTTGCAGTGCTCGTGGTGCCCGGCGTGCTGCTCGCACTCCTCGGCGCACGAGCGGCAGGCCTCGATGCACGCCTGCAGCTGGGCGCGCATGATCGACGAGTGCTCCTCGGGCGCGCCGGCGACGGCCTGCGTCGTCGCCGCGCAGATCGCGGCGCACAGCAGGTCGACGCGCACGCACTCGAGCATCGCGGTCGGGTCGTCCTCGCTCAGGCAGGCGTCGGCGCACACGGTGCACGCGGTCGCGCACTCGGCGAGGGCCTGCAGCGCCTCGGCGTAGAGACGGCCCTCCGCGCCGGAACGGGGGTGGCTGAGGGAGATGCGCTCGATGAGGGTCGAGCCGGTCGAGGGGTCGGGGGAAGCGGCGTGATCAGTCATGCGCGGAACCGTAACCCCGGGCATCCGTCGCCCCCACCCCGTTGCCGAAGCTGCGAACCGCGGGTACCGTGCCCCCGTTCGCGGGAACGCGCGCCCGGACCGGTCGGGCGTACAGTGCGGGCATGGGGAATCGGGGACTCATCGCGCTCGCCGCGAGCACCGCTATGGCCGTGCTCGTCATCGGAGGAATCGGAACCGCCGCGTTCGCGACGGACATGCGGACGACGGTGTCGACCGCGCTGTCGTCGCTCGGCGTCGACGCGATCGAGGAGCTCGTCGACGACCTCGTCGATGAGGAGCTGCTCGACGACGCGCTCGAGGAGCCCGTCGAGGACGGCACGGACGATGGAGTCGAGGACGGAACCGAGGACGACGCCGAGGGCGACTCCGAGGAGTCGACCGAGGAGGAGCTCGAGGAGTCCTTCCTCGCCTGGAACGAGCGCGCCGAGCTGTGGCGCACCGCGTTCGCCGAGGTCAAGACCGAGTTCGACGCGTGCCGCGCCGAGGCCGAGGGCGGCAAGGGCGATTGCGCCGTCGCGTTCTCCGGTCGACTGCAGGTCGCGTTCGCCGAGACCCTCGTGCAGTTCCTCGAGTCGCAGAGCGAGGCCATCGCCGCCCTCCCCGAGGAGGAGCGCGCCGCCGCGCAGGCGGAGCTGGACCGGCGCCTCGCCAAGGCGCTCGACAAGCTCGACCGCACGCAGGAGCGCGTCGCCGACCGCGACGCCGCACGCCTCGAGCGCGCGATGTCCAAGCTCGAGAGCGGCGACGAGTCGACCGACGCCGAGACCGAGTCGGCCGAGAAGCCGGGCAAGCCGGAGAAGCCGGGCAAGCCGGAGAAGACCGGCAAGCCGGACAAGGCCGACAAGGTCGGCGGATCGGGCAACGGCGGCGGGGGCGGCAAGCCCGACCACGCCGGCAAGCCCGGCGGGAAGTGATGCGGGCGAGGGCATCCCTCGCCGCATCGATCGCACTGCTCGCGGCACTCGGCCTCGCCGGGTGCGCAGGAGACCCCGAGCCCGCGCCCAGCCCGCATCCGACGCTCGCGCGCGAGCTTCCGAGCGACCTGAGCGCGCGCGGCGTGCTGCTCGCGGCGGTGCTGCTGAGCGAGGGCGATGTCGAGCGGGCCGTCGCCGACGGGCTCGTGACGCCCGCTGAGGTCGACGAGGCGATCCGCGCGATCGAGCGCGAGGAGCTCGACGTCTGGGCGCAGCGCGCCGAGACCGAGATCGCCGACGACTGACCCCGCCTCGGGCGGCCAGCGCGCTCGCGCGCGGGATACGCTCGGAGCATGGACGACGCGGCCCTCGGCGAGCTCGGCTCGCTGCGCAAGAGCATCGACAACATCGACGCGGCGCTCGTGCACCTGCTCGCGGAGCGGTTCAAGTGCACGCAGACCGTCGGGCGCCTCAAGGCCGCCGTCGGGCTGCCGGCCTCCGACCCCGACCGCGAGCGCATCCAGATCGCGCGGCTGCGGGCGCTCGCCGAGGAGGCCGAGCTCGATCCCGCGTTCGCGGAGAAGTTCCTGAGCTTCATCGTCGCCGAGGTGATCCACCACCACGAGCAGATCGCGTCGACCGGCGCGATCTCGGCCGAGCCGGGCGCGCCGCAGGGGTAGTCGCGGCGGCTTTCGGCCGTCGCGCTCGCGCGCAGCCTGCGGCGTCGGCGCGAGCCGCTAGCGTCGGGACGTGACCGAATCGAGCGCCGCGCCGCGGGCATCCGCCGCGCCCCGCGAGGGCTGGGTCGCGACGCAGTTCGCGCTCAGCGGGCTCGTGTGGGGCGCGAGCTTCCTGTTCATCGCGATCGCGCTCACGGGCATGACGCCCGTGCAGGTCGCGGCCGGGCGAGCCGTGCTCGGGGCGCTCACGCTCGGGCTCATCGTGCTCGTCACGCGCGACCGGCTCCCGGCGTGGGGGCGCATCTACGGGCACCTCGCCGTCGTCGGCGTGACCTTCTGCGTGCTTCCGTACCTGCTGTTCGCGTGGGCGCAGCAGTACGTCGCCTCGGGGCTCGCGAGCGTCTACAACGCGACGACGCCGATCATGACGGCGATCATCGCCTCGCTCGTGCTGCGGGTCGAGAGGCTCACGCGCGCGCAAGTGCTCGGCATCGCGATCGGCATCGTCGGCGTCATCGTCATCATCGGACCGTGGCAGGGGGTCGAGCTCGGCGGCGACCTCGTGCCGCAGCTCGCGATGCTCGGAGCGACCGCCTGCTACGGGTTCAGCCTGTCGTACATGCGGAGGTTCCTGACCGACACGGGCGTCTCGGCGGTGTCGTTCACGTTCGTCTACATCGCGATCGCGGCCGTGCTGCTGCTCGCGCTCGCGCCGATCGCGAGCCCGTCTCCGCTTCGGCTCGATGTGACGGTGGTCGTCGCGATCGTGCTGCTCGGCGCGTTCGGCACGGGCTTCGCCTACGTCTGGAACCAGAACGTCGTGCGCGCGTGGGGCGCCACCCGGGCCGCGACCGTCACGTACATCACTCCCGTCGTCGGGGTCGTGCTCGGAATCCTCGTGCTCGGCGAGGTGCTCGTGTGGAACGAGCCCGTCGGGGCGCTGCTCGTCATCGTCGGCGTCTTGCTCGCGCAGCGGCGCCTGCGCTGGCCGCGCCGGGTCGGCTGAGGGCCGGCGGCGCCAGGACTACGCGGCGGCCTCGGGCGCGTGCAGGCGCGCGAGCACGCGATCGGCGCCGCGGGGCGCGCGGCGGCGGTCGAGGCGCGACACGACGACGGTGAGGGCGAACGCGAGGGGCACCGTCCACGCCGCGGGCTGAGCGAGGGCGGCCTGCAGCCAGGCGGGCCAGCCCCCGGCAGCCGCGAGGAGCGGCCCGAGCAGGATGGCCGCTCCGCAGAAGAGGCCGCCGCCGAGCATCCCCGCCACCGCGCCGCGCGCCGTCAGCCCCCGCCACCAGATGCCGAGCACGAGCACGGGGCACAGGGTCGATGCCGTGAAGGCGAACACGAGCCCGACGCTGCCGGCGAGCCCGCCCGGCTCGAGCACGAGCGCGACCGCGAGCGGCACGAGCGAGGAGGCGATCGCCGCGATGCGGAAGCCGCGGACGGAGCCGCCCGCGAGCTCCTGCGAGATCACGCCCGCGAGCGACACGACGAGGCCCGACGACGTCGAGAGGAAGGCGCCGAAGGCTCCCGCGATGACGAGCGCGGTGAGCACGTCGCCGAGCATCCCGCCGATGACCATGCCCGGCAGCAGCAGCACGAGCGCGTCGGCCTCGCCGGGGCTCGCGAGCTCGGGGGCGAGCGCCCGGCCGAGCAGCCCGATGACCGTCGGGAAGATGTAGAACACCGAGAGCAGCCCGAGCACGATGAGGGTCGTGCGCCGCGCGGCCGCGCCGTCGGGGTTCGTGTAGAAGCGCACGAGCACGTGCGGCAGGCCCATCGTGCCGAGCAGCAGGGCGATGACGAGTGAGACGGTCGAGTAGACATCGAGGGATGCCGGGCCCAGCGCCGCCGGGAACGCGACCGCCGGGTCGACGCCCGGCCCGCCATCGCGGCCCACGGTGATGAGCAGCAGGACGGCCGGCACGGCGATCGCCGTGAGCTTGAGCCAGAACTGGAACGCCTGCACGAACGTGATGGAGCGCATCCCGCCCGCGGCGACGATGAGGCCGACGATGATCGACACGGCCGCGGCGCCCATCCACGACGGCAGGCCCGTCGTGATGCGGATCGTCAGCGCGGCGCCCTGCAGCTGCGGCACGATGTAGAACCAGCCGATGAGGATCACGAGCACCGTCGTCAGCCGCCGCACGAGCCGCGACTCGAGCCGCGCGCCCGTGAAGTCGGGGATCGTGTACGCGCCCGACCGCCGCAGCGGGGCCGCGACGAACAGCAGCAGCATGAGGTAGCCGGCCGTGTACCCGATCGGGAACCACAGCCCGCCCGCCCCCTGCAGGAGGATGAGCCCCGCGATGCCGAGCACGCTCGCCGCCGAGAGGTACTCGCCGCCGATCGCCGAGGCGTTCCACCACGGGCGGACGGTGCGCGAGGCGACGTAGAAGTCCTGCGTCGTGCGCGAGATGCGCAGGCCGAAGAAGCCGATGAGCGCCGTCGCGATCGTGACCGCGGCGATCGCGACGTAGCCGAGGACGGGGTTCACGACTCGGGATCCGCGCTCATGAGCGAGCGGTAGCCCGCCTCGTTGCGGGTGCTCGCGACGACGAAGATGACGGCGAACGCGAGGATCGCCGGGTAGGCGCCGAACGCCAGCAGCAGCCACGACACGGGTGCGCCGGCGACGACGACCGCCTCGAGGGCGGGAGCGGCGGCGAGGACGGCCCAGAGCATCCCGAGGCTCACGATGAAGCCGCTCGCGCAGATGATCGCGAGGCGCAGCTGCGACCGGATGAGCGACCTCACGTAGACCGTCGCCGTGTCGCTGCGCTCGATCGACGGATGCTCCGCCGGGGCCGCGATGGGCTCGCCGGGTCTCGGCGCCGTCACCCGCACCCGCTGCGGGCGAACCCCCTCGCTCACGCCCGCGGCCGGATGCGGTTGGCGGCGACGCGGTCGCGCAGGGCCGGGAGGAGGCGGCGGCTCACGGGGAGCTCGGTGCCGCCGACGAGCACGGTCGGGCTGCTCGCGCCGAGGCGCAGGCGCGACACGTGCGCGAGTGAGACGAGGTACGAGCGGTGGATCCGCACGAAGCCGGCCGCCGACCACTGCCGCTCGAGGTCGCTCATCGGCACGCGCACGAGGTAGCTGCCGTCGTCGGTGTGCAGGCGCGCGTAGTCGCCCTGGGCCTGCACGAACTGGATCGAGTCCTGCCGGATCATGCGCGTCGTGCCGCCGAGGCTCACGGCGACGAGGGCGGGGGTGCTCGCGGTGGGCGGGGCGGCCG
>NZ_JAUSMI010000004.1 GCF_030645145.1 Microcella sp.
GCCGAGGACTTGCCCTTGTTGGCTTCGGTCTGAGCGATCGCGGCGCCGAACGTGTCGGCCTCGGCGAGCAGGTCGCGCTTACGCGATGCCCGCAGGATGACCGCGGTGATCAGGAACGTCACGGTCGCTGCGAGCAGCACCGACAAGTACACGACCAACAGATTCGCGATGCCGCCGGCGGCCGGGCTCGAGGCCGCGGCCGTCACGGCGATGATGCTTCCGGGAGCCGCGGGGAAGGCGAGACCGCCACCGAGGACCATGTTGGTGGTGACACCGGTCGCGCCACCCGCGATGAGGGCGTGGATCGTCATCGGCTTCGACAGCGCGTACGGGAAGTAGATCTCGTGGATGCCGCCGAGGAACTGGATGATGATCGCGCCGGGAGCGGTGGCGCGGGCGATGCCGACGCCGAAGAACGCGAACGCGAGCAGCAGGCCGAGGCCCGGGCCGGGGTTGGCCTCGAGCAGGAACAGGATCGACTTGCCCTCCGACGAGGCTTCCTGGATGCCCAGCGGGGTCAGCACGCCCTGGTTGATGGCGTTGTTGAGGAAGAGCACCTTGCCCGGCTCGATCACGAGGCTCGCGAGCGGCAGGAGGCCGGTCTCGGTGAGGAACCTCGCACCGGCGCCGAGGGCATCGCTCACGACCGTGAAGACGGGCGAGAGGCCGAAGAACGCGAGGATCGCGAGGCCGAAGCCGAGGATGCCGGCGGAGAAGTTGTCGACGAGCATCTCGAAGCCGGCGCGGATCTTGCCGGCCCACAGCGCGTCGACCTTCTTCATGAGGTAGGCCGCGAGCGGGCCGACGATCATGGCGCCGAGGAACATCGGAACGCTCGTGCCGACGATGACGCCCATCGTGGCGATCGAGGCCACGACGCCGCCGCGCGTGCCGTAGACCATGCGGCCTCCGGTGTTCGCGATGAGCAGCGGGAGCAGGTACACGATCATCGGGCCGACGAGCCCGGTGTACTCGTTGCCCGCGGCGTCGGGGAAGCCGCCGAGCTGGGGCACGGGGGTCCAGCCGGTCTGGATGAAGAAGGCCGTGATGAAGCCCCACGCGATGAAGGCCGCGATGTTGGGCATGATCATGCCGCTCAGGAAGGTGCCGAAGCGCTGCACGCGCACGCGTGCGGAGCTGGCGGGCGGGGCTGACGTCGTCGTCATGGGTGTCGCTCCTTGTTCTCAGTGGTTCGGGGTGTTCGTCGGTGCGGGATGTTCTGGTGCGGGCTGGTGCGGGCTGGTGCGGCGGATGCCGTGGTGCGGTTCAGAGGACGGGCGGGGGCCAGGAGGCGATGCGGTCCGCGACCGCGGCGCGAGCCGACTCGGCGCTATCCGCGCCGAGTGCAAGGGCGGCGAGCTCGGTCGCCTCGTCGAACGTGCGCAGCGCGAGCTCGGCGCGCACGTCGGCGATCGAGGTCGACGACATCGACAGGCTCGTCGCGCCGAGTCCGACGAGTACGAGGGCGAGCCGCGGGTCGGCGGCGGCCTCGCCGCAGATGCCGACCGGCACGTCGTGCTCGGCACCGGCGCGGCCGACCTGCTCGATGAGCCGCAGCACGGCCGGGTGCCACGGGTCCTGGAAGGACGACACCGTGCCGAGCAGCCGGTCGGCGGCGAAGACGTACTGCGTCAGGTCGTTCGTGCCGATCGACATGAAGTCGGCGTTCGCGGCGACGTGATCGGCCATGATCGCGCACGACGGCACCTCGACCATGACGCCCGCGACGGCGATGCCGAGCTCGTGGGCGAGGTCGCGGAAGTACTTCGCCTCGGCCGCGGTCGACACCATCGGCGCCATGACCTGGACGTGCGCCTCGCTCGAGGCGGCGGCCGTCGCGAGGGCCGTGAGCTGATCGCGCAGCACCTCCTCGTGCGCGGCGAGCGCGCGGAGCCCGCGGCGGCCGAGCGCCGGGTTCTCCTCGCCCTGATCGGTGAGGAACGCGAGCGGCTTGTCGGCACCGGCGTCGAGCACGCGCACGACGACCTTCTGCCCCGGGAATTGGGCGAACACATCGCGGTAGGTGGCAGCCTGCTCATCGACGCTCGGCGCCTTCTCGGCGCCGAGGAAGAGCACCTCGGTGCGGAAGAGCCCGACGCCCTCGGCTCCGCGGGCCGCCGCCTCGCGCGCCGACTCGGGCGAGCCGATGTTGGCGAGCAGCGGCACTGCGCGGCCGTCGGCGAGGCGGCCGGGCCCGGTGCTCGCGGCGCGGATGGCCTGCAGCGTCGCGGTGCGCTGGCGGGCGAGGTCGATGCGCTCCTGCGCGGGGTCGAGCTCGACCGTGCCGTTCTCGGCGTCGACGAGCACGAGGTCGCCGTCGACGAGCCCGGCCGCGTCGGACGCGCCGACGATCGCCGTGATGCCCTTCTCGCGGGCGAGGATCGCCGTGTGCGACGTCGGGCCGCCGTCGGTCGTGATGAGAGCGAGCACGCGGTCCAGGTCGAGGGTCGCGGTGTCGGCGGGCGCGAGGTCCCGGGCGACGAGCACGAACGGCGTCGCCGATTCGGGGATGCCCGGGGCCGGCAGCCCCTGCAGGCGGGCGATCGCGCGGCGCGCGACGTCATCGAGGTCGCCGGCTCGCTCGCCGAGATAGCCGCCCATCCCCGCGAGGAGCTCGCGGAAGGTCGTCATGGCGGCGTGGATCGCGAACTCCGCGGTCGCGCCGTCCTCCGTGCGGTGCTGCACGTCGGCGGCGAGCGCCGGGTCCTCCGCCATCATCGCGAGGGCGTCGAGCACCTCGGCGGCGGTGCCGCCCGCGGCCTGGCCGCGCTCGCGCAGCTGCGCCGCGG
>NZ_JAUSMI010000011.1 GCF_030645145.1 Microcella sp.
GCCGAGCGCCGCGACGAGCTCGCGGTCGTGCGTCGCCATGACGATCGCGCCGCCGGCGTCGCGGTGCGCGGCGAGCAGCGCCGCGAGCTCGGCCCACGTGCGCGAGTCCTGCCCGAAGCTCGGCTCGTCGAGCACGAGCACGGGCGGCGCCGTCGCGAGCGCGGTCGCGACCGAGAGCCGTCGCTGCTCGCCCCCGCTGAGCGTGAACGGGCTCGAGCCGGCGAGCGCGCGCAGCCGCAAGCGGTCGAGCAGCGGCTCGACGATCGACGCCGTCTCCTCCTCGCTGCGGCCGAGGGCCCGAGGTCCGACCCCGAGCTCCTCGCGCACGGTCGCCGCGACGAACTGGTGCTCGGGGTTCTGGAAGACGACGCCGAGGCGGGCAACGAGGGCCCGCGAGCTCCACGCGGCGGGCGAGGGCTCGTCGACGGGCGGATCCATGCCGCGCAGGGCATCCGTCGCCGCGACCTCGCCCGCGGCCGGCTCGAGAAGGCCCGCGAGCGTGAGGGCGAGCGTCGTCTTGCCCGCGCCGTTGACCCCCGTGAGCGCGATGACGTCGCCCGCGCGCACATCGAGGTCGAGACCGGTCTGCACGACCGCGCCGCCGCGGGGCCGCACCGCGAGGCCCCGCGCGCTCAGCAGGGTCTCCCCCGGCTCCTGCGACGCGGGCGACGGATGCTCGGGCGCGCGCCCGGGAACCCAGACCCCGCGCGAGGCGAGCCGCTCCCCCTGCGCGCGCATGACGTCGGCGACGGGCCCGTCGGCCACGACCCGCCCCTCCTCGAGCACGATGACGCGATCGACGAGGGGCGCCCACACGTCGACGCGGTGCTCGACGACGAGGAGCGTCATCGAGCGGTCGGCGACGAGCGCCGCGACGGCGGCGGCGACCTCGAGCACGCCCGCCGGGACGAGCTGCGCGGTCGGCTCGTCGAGCAGGAGCGCACCGGGGCGGAGTGCGAGCACGCCCGCGAGCGCGAGCCGCTGCTTCTGCCCGCCCGACAGTCGCGTCGTGTCGGCGTCGAGCGGGAGGTCGAGGCCGACCGCGGCGAGTGCGAGCGGCACGCGGCGGTGGATCTCCTCCGCCGGCACGCCGAGGTTCTCGGGGCCGAAGGCGACGTCGTCGCCCGCGCGGGCGAGGACGAGCTGGGCGTCCGGATCCTGCAGGAGCAGGCCGACCCGACCGCGCGCGTCGGCCGGGTCGCGGCCGTCGACCGTCAGCGCCCCCGCGCGCGTGCCCTCGTCGTCGCCGCCGAGCACACCCGCGAACGCCTGCAGGAGGGTCGACTTGCCGCTGCCGGAGGCGCCGAGCAGCAGCACGCGCTCGCCGGGCTCGATCGCGAGATCGAGGCCGGCGAGCACGGGGGCAGTGCGGCCCGCGGGGGTCCAGCTCCAGGCCTTGGCGGCGAGGGACGCCGCCCCCGCGCGCGGCGCGAGAGCGGCATCCGCGCCCGGAGGTCGACCGGTGTCAGGAATCGGCACGCGCCGCGTGCTCGCGCCCCGCCGCGAACCGGCTCAGGGCGCCCGTGCGCGCGAGGGCGCGCGTCAGCAGCCACGAGCCGCCGCCGGCGAGCAGAGCGCCCGAGGTCATCGCGCTCACGGCGTAGATGGCCGCGAACTCCGGGCGCGAGTCGGGGTAGTAGAAGGTGAGATCCATGACCGCCATGCCGACGCCCGCGCCGAGACCGGCGAGGAGGGCGGGGACGAGACCCCACGCGCGGTAGAGCAGGATCGCGAAGACGAGCTCGGCGCCGAGGCCCTGCACGAGGCCCCACTGGATCGCCGTCCACCCCCAGAACCCGCCGAGGAGCGCCGAGGTCGCCGCCGCGACGAGCTCGCCGTAGAGCGCCGCGCCGGGCTTGCGCACGACGAGGCCGACGAGCACGGCCGGGAAGAGCCAAACGCCGTAGAGGAGCGCCTGCAGGCCGGGCAGGGCGGCCTCGATGGGGGCGGTGATCGGCTGGTAGGTGAGGTTCCAGACGACCATGACGAGGCCGCCGGCGACGCCGAGGACGCTCGCGACGACGATGTCGACGACGCGCCAGCGCATCGAGGGGCGCGGCGAGCGGGCCGCAGAGGTGGTCGAGGGTGCGGTCGAGACCATGATGATCGTGCCTTTCGAGAAGGGCGTCGGAGCGACGCCGAACGGTTCGGCACGGGTGCGAGAAGTCCTCCCTGCGCCGGCATGATCCGGATCAGGTTCGACGGTCGAAGCTTGGAGAAGCTTCCTCTCAGCCCGGCTCACCGGACTCCCGTGTACAGCATCCAGTGTACGCCCCCTCCACCCCTAGGGTGGTGCGCATGCTCGACATCAGCGGCGTCCGCCGCGCGTTCTCCGCCTACCTCGACCGGCTCATCGACTCGCTCGAATCCCGCCCCGAGGTCACGGGCCTCGTCCTCGCCGGCTCGACCGCCGACCGCTCGCGCGTCGACGAGTGGAGCGACCACGACTTCCTCGTGGTCTGCTCGAGCCACCACGACGCCGAGGCGATGCGGACCGACCTGCGCTGGCTGCCCGACCACCAGGACCTCGTCATCGCGGCGCGCGAGACCGAGCACGGCCTCAAGTGCGTCTACCGCGACGGCCACGTGCTCGAGTTCGCCGTCTTCGGCCCCGACGAGCTGGGTCTCGCGCACGCGAACGCCTTCGAGGTGCCTCTCGATCGCGGCGGCGTCTACGCGACGATGAAGGATGTCGCGGCGAAGCCCAAGCCGGGCTCAGAGCGGTCGCCGCTCGAGCACGCTCAGCTGTTCCTCGCGCTCGTGCTCATCGGGGTGGGCCGCGCGCGACGCGGGGAGACCCTGACGGCGGGCCAGTTCATCCGCACCCACGCGCTCGCGCACCTGCTCGCGCTGCACCGCCGCGTCGTGCCGGGCGGCAACGACCCGCGGCTCGACGACCTCGACCTGTTCCGCCGGGTCGAGCAGGTGCATCCCGACCTCGCCGCCGTCATCGAGCGCGCCCTCGAGCGCGACCCGGAGACGGCCGCGCGCGGGCTCCTCTACGTCGCGGAGGCGACCGCGATCGCGCGCTGGGCCGACTGGCCCGCCGAGGCGGCGTCGGTCGTCAAGCGTCGGCTCGGCTGGGAGGACGCGCCGCGCTGAGCCTCCGACGTCGGCGGCGTCACTAGGATCCTCGTAATGGACATCGTCTTCACGCCCGAACTGCTGATCGCGTTCGCCTCGCTCCTCCTGCTGGAGATCGTGCTGGGCATCGACAATGTGGTGTTCATCTCCATCCTCGCCGGCAAGCTCCCGCCCGAGCAGCAGAACAAGGCCCGCATCATCGGCCTGACCCTCGCGATGTTCCTGCGGATCGGCCTGCTGTTCGCGGCGTCGTGGGTCATCACCCTCACCGCCGATCTCTTCGAGCTGTTCGGGATGGGCTTCTCCGGCAAGGACCTGATCCTGATCGCCGGCGGTCTCTTCCTGCTCTACAAGGCCACCACCGAGATCCATGAGCGCCTCGAGGGCGAGGAGGCCCACACCTCGGGCGGCGGCAAGGCCACCACCTTCGGCGCTGTGATCTTCCAGATCCTCCTGATCGACATGGTCTTCTCGATCGACTCCGTCATCACCGCCGTCGGCATGGTCGACGAGCTGTGGGTCATGGTCGCCGCCGTCGTCATCGCCGTGCTGATCATGCTCTTCACCGCGAAGGCCGTGAGCGACTTCGTGAATCGCCACCCCACGGTCAAGATGCTCGCCCTCGCCTTCCTCGTCCTCATCGGCGCGATGCTCATCGCCGAGGGCTTCGACGTGAAGATCGACAAGGCCCTCATCTACGGCCCCATCGCCTTCGCGATCGGCGTCGAGGTGCTCAACCTCATCGCCCGCGGCCGCGCCGCCAAGAAGCGCGAGAAGAAGATCGAGCCCGTGCACCTGCGCCCGATCATGGTCAAGGAGACCGGCGAGACGGTCCCCGCACCGACGAAGCCCTAGCGCGTGCAGATCGAGGGGCACGACGACCTCACCGCCCTCGTCTCGCGGATCCTCGACCGCACCGACGACGCCGCGGCCGGTCGCGATCGTCTCGCGCTCCTGCTCTCGGCCGCGCAGACCGTCACGCGCGAGCTCGACCTCACGCACGCCCTGCAGCGCGTCGTGGAGGTCGCGCGCGCGCTCGTCGGCGCCCGGTACGGCGCGCTCGGCGTCATCGCGCCCGACGGCAGCCTCGAGCGCTTCCTGCACTCGGGGCTGACGCTCGAGGAGGCCGAGCGCATCGGCAGCCTGCCCACCGGGCACGGGATCCTCGGCGCCGTCGTCACCGATGCCCGCACGATCCGCCTCGACCGGCTCGCCGATGACCCGCGCTCGACGGGATTCCCCGCGCACCACCCGCCGATGGGCTCGTTCCTCGGCGTGCCCATCCGCGTCGGCGGCGCCGTCTTCGGCAACCTCTACCTCACCGAGCGGGCGGGCGGGCATCCCTTCGACGAGGTCGACGAGGCCCTCATCACGACTCTCGCCGCGATGGCCGGCACCGCGATCGCCAACTCGCGCCTCTACGAGCGCGCGCAGGCCGAGCGCCGCTGGCTCGAGGCCTCCGAGCGCGTCATCCAGCGCCTCCTCGCCGGCCAGCTGAGCCCCGACGACGCGGCCGAGGTCGCCGAGACCGTGCTCGCCGTCTCCGAGGCGCGCGGCGTCGTCCTCCGCATCGGCGAGGGCGATGCGGAGCTCGCCGCGACGGCGGGCGCCGCGGGAGGGGACGGCCCGCGCCTCGACGTGCCTCTGCTGGGAGCGGAGGAGCGCCGTCTCGGGACGCTCGAGATCGTCCGCGGGCCGGGCGGGCATCCGTTCGAGGAGGGCGAGCGCGAGACCGCCGAGCGGTTCGCCCGCTCGGTCGCGATCGCCCGCGAGCTCGCCCTGTCGCGCATCGACGAGCAGCGCTTCGCCCTCGCCGACGAGCGCGAGCGCATCGCCCGCGACCTGCACGACCACGTCATCCAGAGCCTCTTCGCGATCGGGCTCACGCTGCAGAGCGCCGTCGGCGACCCCGCCTCGCCCACGGGAGCGAAGCTCGCCGCGCAGGTCGACGCGATCGACGCGACCATCCGGCAGATCCGCCAGGCGATCTACCGGCTGTCGGCACCGCCGAGCGCCGAGACCTACAGCCTCCGCGCGCGCATCAACACGCTCGTGCGGCAGACGCTCGAGGGCGAGGGCCTGGACTCGCGGCTCGAGTTCAGCGGCCCCGTCGACACGCTCGTCGACACCTCGCTCGGCGACGAGGTCGCCGCGGTCGTGCGGGAGGCGCTCTCGAACGCCGTGCGCCACGCGCACGCGCGCGCGGTCGCGGTGAGCGTCGCCGTGCGGGGAGCCCAGGTCGTCATCACGATCACCGACGACGGCCAGGGGATGCCCGCCACGACCCGGCGCAGCGGGCTCGAGAACCTTCGCGCCCGCGCCGTCGAGCGCGGCGGCACCTTCGCCATCGGGCCCGCCTCGCCGCGCGGCACGCAGCTGCGCTGGGTCGTACCCTGGAAGGCGTCATGAGCGAGCCCGTGCGCGTCTTCCTGCTCGACGATCACGAGATCGTGCGTCGAGGCCTCGCCGATCTCCTCGCCGAGGAGGACGGCATCATCGTCGTGGGCGAGGCCGGGGAGGTCACCGGTGCCGCGGAGGCCATTCTCGCCGCGGGCACGACGGTCGCCGTGCTCGACGGGCGACTGCCCGACGGCAGCGGGATCGATGTCTGCCGCGATGTGAAGTCAGCTGATCCGCGCATCGGGTGCGTCATCCTCACCTCGTACGACGACGACGAGGCCGTGCTCGGTGCTGTGCTCGCGGGCGCCGACGGCTACCTGCTCAAGGAGGTGCGGGCGACGCGACTCGTCGATGGGATCCGCCGCGTCGCACAGGGCGAATCGCTGCTCGACCCCGAGGTCGTCGCGCGCGTCCGCTCCCGGATGACCGCGGCGAGCGCCGATACGCGCGCGGGCTCGCCCCTCGCCGACCTCACGCCGCGCGAGCGCGAGATCATCGCCCTCATCGCCGAGGGGCTCTCGAACCGCGAGATCGCCGGGCGGCTCTTCCTCGCCGAGAAGACGGTGAAGAACTACGTCAGCGGGATCCTCTCGAAGCTCGGACTGCAGCGCCGCACGCAGGCGGCCGTGCTCGCGACCGAGTGGATGCGCAAGCCGTAGCGCGAGCCCGCGCCCGTCAGACGCCGACCCGCGCGTCGACCGGCGCCGCGAGCAGCGCGACGACGACCGAGCCGCCCTTCGTCGCCTGCGTGCCGACCTGCGCGAAGCCGAGCCGCGCATGGAACGCGAGACTCCCCGGGTTCGGCGGGTCCAGGTTGACCTCGCACGTGACCTCGGGGTGCCCGAGCCGGCGGGCCTCGGCGAACACCGCGTCGTACAGCACCGGGCCGAGCCCTCGGCCCCGCTCGCTCTCGGCGACGACGATGCGGTCGACGTACACGTGGCCCGTGCCGCGCGCCTCGAACCAGCGGTAGTTCTCGCTCGCGTACGCGGCGCCGGGGTGCATCGCGATGACGAAGCCGACGAGCGCGCCGTCGCGCTCGAGCCCCAGGGCGAGGCCCGCGAGCTCGAGCAGGGCGCGCATCTCGTCGGCGGTCGTGATCGGGACGGCCGGATGCGCCGCATCGTTGAGCGCCACGAGGGCGGGCGCATCCGCGCTCACGAGGGGCCGCAGGACGGGGCGGTCGATCATGCGGCAGGCTCCTCGCTCGTGGCAGCGTCGGCGGCGGCGGACGGCGCCTCGGGCAGCGTCCCGACGCGCACCTGGATGTGCCCGCCGCGCAGCCCGCGCGCGCTCACGCCGCGGGCGCCGGTCTCGATCATCCGCCACGGCTGCACGTCGAGGTCGGCGCCGCCGAACCCCGCGAACGCTCGCGCGAGCGGGGCGACGAGGCGCGCGGAGCCGTGGGGCTCCTTCATGTCGACGATCGCGACGCGGGCGCCGGGGCGGGCGACGGCGAGCGCGCGGCGCCAGGCCTCGACCGGGTCGCTCATGATCGAGAGCGTGTAGGTCGCGATGACGACGTCGGCGGGCCCCCCGAGCGCCGAGCGCGCGGCGTCGACGTCGAGCGCGGTCGCATCAGATTCGAGCAGCCGCACGGTGCGGAGCCCGCGGCGCTCGGCCCGGCGGCGGGCGACCTCGAGCATCGCGGCGCTGCGGTCCACGCCGAGGACGGCTCCGTCGGGCCCGACGGCCGCGTCGAGCAGCGAGTGATTGAGCCCCGTGCCGCAGCCGAGGTCGAGCACGCGCTCGCCGGGCCGGGGGTCGAGCCGTTCGATCGCCGTCGTGCGGCCGACGCGGTACACCGGCCACTCTGCTGACAGCGCGTCGTAGAGACGCGCGCCGGAGGAATATCGTTCGCGCGCCACGTCCCGGAGCATAACCCGCTCGTGCGCGAAGTAGCCTCAGCCCATGACCGCGCTCGCCGACCTGCCCGCCGACGTCGACCTCCGAACTTCTCGCGGAACGGGTTGAGCTCGGCCTCGCTCTTGGGCCGAACGGCGCCGCGACGGCCGCGCATGAGCGAGTCGAAGTGCGCGGCGAACGAGACCTTCTTGAACGCCGGCTTGCCGTCGTCGTCGAGCACGACATCGAGCAGGTACTGGTAATCGAAGTCGCCGTGCGTCATCGACATGGGCTCGCGGCCGACGGCGCGCATTGCCTTGAGGGTGTCGCGGTGCGCCTTGGGCGGCAGCAGGCTGACCTCGCCGCCTATCAGCTGGGCGTGTGCGCGCGGGCCGCGGATCTGCCGCAGGAGCGCCATCTGCTTGGTGACCTCGGTGACCGTGTGGTCGCCGTCGATGCGCACCTTGTTGGCGTCGGCCGAGTGGTAGCAGGGCGAGCAGGTCAGGTTGCACTTCGGGAAGACGCCGTGCGTGCCCTCGCAGCCGACGGCGCACTTGCCGAGCAGCTGCTCGGGCGTCTTCGCGTGCTCGGGGTGCTCGGCCCAGCGCTTCTGGAGCGCGGCCTCCGTCTCGGGGTGGATGGGCCGCGTCTGCAGCTCGATCCGTCGGGCGAAAGCGGCGATCGACACTGTTGTCTCCTCGGGTGGTCCGGCGGACGCGCGGCGCGGCGGTGGGCTGCGTGGCGTCAGTCTAAGCACACGGGATTCGGAGCCGATGACCGCGCGGTTCGGTCGGCGCGCCCTGCGGCGCGTCGCGCCGACGGTGCGGGGCGGATGCCCGCCTCGGCCGGGCGCGTCAGCGCGGCTGGGTGCGCACGTTCGCCGCGAGCCACGTCACCGGGTCGATCGGCGTGCCGCCGATGCGCACCTCGAAGTGGAGGTGCGCTCCCGTGCTCGCGCCCGTCGACCCGACCGCGCCGATGATCTGCCCGGTCTCGACCGACTCGCCGACCGAGACCGGCACGGAGCCGCCCTGCAGGTGGGCCGAGAACGTCCGCACGGTCTGACCATCGATGACGTGCTCGATCTCGACGCGCATGCCGTACGTGCCGTCGTACCCGGCGGCGGTGACGACGCCGTCGGCGATGCTCGCGACGGGCGTCCCGGCGCCGGGCGTCCAGTCGACGCCCTTGTGGTCGCTCGAGCAGCCCGCGCACGGGGAGGCGCGGAACCCGAAGCCGTCGGTCTGCTCGGCGCCCGGGCCGAGCGGGTAGACGACGGGCGGCGTCCAGGTGACCGTGAAGTCGTCGCGCACGGCGGCCTGGATGGGCGTCGTGGCGCTCACCGAGTACGACTGCGGGCGCGGCTGGGCGGCGGCCCGCTCCTCCTCGCCGAGCGTCGAGCCGATGGCCGCGACGCCGTTCCCGGCGAGCACTGACGCGGCGACGACAGCGACGGCGATCGCCAGAACCTGCTCACGCAGGTGGAGCGGGTCGACGGCGCGAGCGGGGAGGAAGGGCGAGGGGCGCGCGGCGGCGCGCACGCGGGAACGGTGAAGCGAAAGGGGCATGGAGCGTGGGGCTTTTCTCGTGGCAGCGCCCGGGGTGGGGCGCCGGTCGAATACGGGCTGTGCACGTCGTTGCGCATTCGCACCAGATCGGCTGAACCGGCGTCAGGAGGTCATCGCACCGCACCCGGTGGATGTCATCGCACCGGGGATGCTCTCCCCTACGGCTGTCGGAGCCGCTATCCCAGAGTGCGGGCCCGAACCTGGCAAAGTCCTGTGAGCGACTCGGCCGCGCGCTCCGGGAAACCCCGTCTGATCAGGCCAGAGTCGTGCCGAAGGCGAGCCCGAGCGCGTAGGTGGCGGCGGCCGCTCCATAGCCGATCGCGAGCTGCCGGAGCGCCCGGCGCCACGGCGACGCTCCGGACAGGATGCCCACGATCGTGCCCGTGACGAGCAGCGCGATGCCGACGAGGATCGCCGCCGTGACGACCGCGGCGAGCCCGGTGAGCCCGAGCAGGTAGGGGATGACGGGGATGACCGCGCCGCTCGCGAAGAAGCTGAAGCTCGACGCTGCGGCACCCCACGCCGAGCCGATCTCCTCGTGCTCGTCGGTCGCGGCTCCGAGCGCGCGCGACTCGGCCGCGCGCGCCGCCGCGACGGCGGGGTCGTACTCGGCGACGACCGCGCGAGCGTGCGCGAGCGCCTCCTGCTCGCTCATGCCGCGGGCCCGGTAGACGAGCGCGAGCTCGTTCGCGTCGACGTCGAGGTGCGGCACCGCGGTGTGCGCGTCGGGGTCGGGGGTCGAGGCGTCGAGCAGCTCGCGCTGCGAGCGCACCGACACGTACTCCCCCGCACCCATCGACAGCGCGCCGGCGAGGAGCCCCGCGATGCCCGTGAAGAGCACGGTCGTCGCGGGAACACCCGTCGCGCCGATGCCCAGCACGAGCGCGAGGTTGGAGACGAGCCCGTCGTTCGCGCCGAAGACCGCTGCGCGGAACGTTCCGGAGAGCCGAGCCCGACCGCGGGCCGCGAGCCCGCGCACGACCTCCTGGTGGATGCGCTCGTCGGCCGCCATCGCGGGCGTCGCGTGCACGTCGGCGGCGTACGGCGAGCGCGACTCGCCCCGCTGCGCGAGCGCGAGCACGAACACGCTCCCGAAGCGTCGGGCGAAGAAACCGAGGATGCGCGTGCGGAGCGAGACGGCGGGAACGCGCGCCGCGCGATCGCCCAGGAGGGACATCCAGTGCGCCTCATGACGGCCCTCGGCGTCGGCGAGGGCGAGGAGGATCGCGCGCTCCTCACCCGTGCGACGGCGGGCGAGGTCGCGGTAGACGGCCGCCTCGGCCCGCTCGTCGGCGAGGTAGCGCCGCCAGCGCCGGATATCGGCGCGGCTCGGCTCGTCGGGGCGGGTCGCCTGGCTCACGCGGTCAGTGTGCCAGGGCGGATGCCCGGGCCGCAGTTCGGCCGCCCGAAACGCCGAGCCGCCCGGCGTCAGCGGCCCCGCGTCACCGGCCCCGCGTCACCAGCCCGGCGTCACCAGCGCTGCATCACCAGCCCCAGGTGCCCTCCGCGCCCTTGAAGGGGCCGACGATGCTCGCGGTGATCCAGCCGCCGTAGAAGTCGCCCTCCTGCGGGGTGACGACCTCGCCGTCCACGGTGCAGCGGTCCATGCGGCCGGGGTAGACCGAGACGAACCCGGCGATCTGCTCGAAGCCGCGGCTCGGCTCGGGGTAGAACCAGGCGGCACGCGAGACGACGCGGTCGCCGCCGAGCACGTCGGCATAGGCCGCGCGCCCCTTGAACTCGCAGAAGCTCGAGCCATCGGCGGGGCGCAGCGCGCCCGGCGCGAAGTCCTCCGGCGGCAGGTAGTAGGCCGGCGGGTGGCTCGTCTCGAGGACGCGCATCGCGCGCGTCGAGTCCGCGACGAGGGCGCCGCCGAGCTCGATCGTCACGCGGGCGTGCACCGGCTCGACGCGGGGCGGGCGCGGGTAGTCCCACACCGATTCCTGCCCGGGGCCGGGCTCGATGCGGCCGGCTCGGGGGTCGCGGCGGGCCATCTCAGAACCCGAAGTCGCCGAAGCCGCCGCCGTCGAACCCGCCGGCGTCGAAGAAGCCGCCGCCGTCGCCGCCGGGGTCGCCACCCATGCCGGGGTCGCCCGCACCGGGATCGCCCGCGCCGGCGTCGGCGGCACCCGCATCGCCGGCGTCGCCGCCGTCGCCGCCCGCCTCGGCTCCGCCGCCGTCCATGGGCGGCAGGAAGACGCTCACGAGGGCCGAGGCGACGACGTAGCCCGCGACCGTCCCGAGCAGCGAGGCGCCCATCATGCTTCCGAACGACGGGCCGGCGAACGAGCGCTCCATCGTGCCGGGCTGCCGCAGCTCCGAGCGCGTGGCCGCCTGCGCGAGGGTCGCGGGCTGGTCGTCGCGGGGCGCCTCGCCCTGCGGCGCCGACTCGGTGAGCCGCTCGAACACCATGCGCCGCTGCTCGGGGGTGAGCTTCGCGAACGCCTCGGCGTGGACGCGCTCGATGGTCTCGGGCGGGGCCGTCTCGAGGAGGTAGCGGTAGCGCTCGACGGCGCGCTCGTCATCGCCGCGCGGGGCGCGGGGCGGAGGGGCGGCCTCGGGCTCGGGGGTGCGGCTGCCGAAGATGCGGTCGAAGAGGCTCATGCGGTCGTCTCCTGGATCGGGAGCAAGAGGGTCGGTCGAGCCGACGGTATGCCTCTCTCCTCGCAGCGGGCTGAGCGCATGGTCGGTAACAACTCGGTGACGATGGTGCTGGATGCCGGGGTGTGCACTACTGTGAGCAACGAAGTTGATACGCCTCGCTGCGCCGGGCGTCCTGGAACACCAAGCAGGTCGCTACTCCCCGATGGATACGGTTCACGAGTTGGTTCGACTGGTGGTTTCGACAGTCGAAACTCCGTGAAGTAGGAAACAAGGGAGTCAGAAATGACGACAGGCACCGTTAAGTGGTTCAACGCCGAAAAGGGCTTCGGATTCATCACCCCCGATGACGGAAGCGCCGACGTGTTCGCGCACTTCTCCGCCATCCAGAGCAACGGCTACCGTTCGCTCGATGAGAACCAGAAGGTCGAGTTCGACGTGGCCCAGGGCCCCAAGGGCCTCCAGGCCGAGAACATCCGCCCGCTCTAGTCCTCACCGACTGAAGCGCTTCGCGTGAGAGATCACGCGAACCTCACGACAGCCGCCCCCCGATGATGTGGGGCGGCTTTCGTCGTTAATGCGCCGTCGTCACGGCGCCGTCACGAAGTCGATGAGCTCCTCGACCCGGCCGAGCAGAGCCGGGTCGAGATCGGCAAAGCTGCGCACCGACCCACGGATCCTCCGCCACGCCGCCGCCGTCTCCGCTTGCGAGCCGTGCGGCCAGCCGAGGCGTCGCAGGGTGCCGGTCTTCCAGTCCTCGCCGCGCGGCACGTCGGGCCAGGCCGCGATGCCGACCCGCTCGGGCTTCACCGCCTGCCAGATGTCGATGTACGGGTGGCCGACGACGAGCACGTGCCGGGCATCCGCGCCCCGCAGCGCCTCGCGCGCGATGCGCTCCTCCTTCGAGCCTGAGACGAGATGGTCGACGAGCACGCCGACGCGGCGGCCGGGCCCCGGCGCGAACTCGCGCAGCCGCTCGGCGAGGTCATCGACGCCGTCGAGGTACTCGACGACGACGCCCTCGACGCGCAGGTCGTCGCCCCAGACCTGCTCGACGAGCTCGGCGTCGTGGCGGCCCTCGACCCAGATGCGGCTGCCGCGGGCGACGCGGGCCCGCTGCTGCTCGACCGCGAACGATCCGCTCGCGGTGCGCTGACGGCCCGCGGGCTTCGCCGCGGCGGGGGCGGTGAGGATGACCGGGGCGCCTTCGACGAGGAACCCCGCCCCCAGCGGGAAGACCCGCACCCTCCCCCGGCGATCCTCGAGGTGCACCGCGCCGAGCTCGACGCGCACGACGGCGCCCACGAAGCCGGAGTCGGGCAGCTCGACCACGAGGTCCTTCTCGGCGGGAACCTCGGGCACGACGACGCGGCCGCGCGCCCGCCAGTCGCCGCCGAGCACGTCGCCGCCGTACGGGTCGCGGTACGCGTCGGAGGAGCCGGGGCCGTGGGGTGAGGCGGTCACCCGGCGACGGTACCGGGCGCGCACGACGGAGCCGCGCATCCACGCCGCGGATGCGCCGCCCGCACCCCCTCCGGCGCAATTCGTGCTGTTCGGGGCGATCCGGGTGCCCCGGGGCGCACGATGTGCCCGAAACAGGACGGATTGGCGAAGGAGCACGGGCTGGCGAGCCGACCGCGGCACGCCGTCAGCGAACCCGGCGGCCGAGCCCTCCCCGGGCAGGGCGGCCCTCGCTAGGGTTGCCGCAACCGATCACCCGAGGAGCCGCATGCGCGCCACCGCTCTCGTCCGCTGGGGCATCACGTGCCTCCTGCTCGCGCCGCTCGCGTTCCTGTCGTGGCTGCTGTCGCCCGGCGCGCTCGTGCGCCTGCTGCCCGCGACGCCCGA
Organism: Microcella sp.; assembly: GCF_030645145.1. GTDB lineage: Bacteria > Actinomycetota > Actinomycetes > Actinomycetales > Microbacteriaceae > Microcella. The sequence goes on from NZ_JAUSMI010000011.1 coordinate 13,347, forward strand.
CGTCGTGGTGGGCGTCGCGACGGCGTGGGGCGTCATCGCGCCGATCGTGGCGCTCCTGCTCGTCGTGGCCGGCGCCGTTCTCAACGTGCTCGCGATCCGTCGCGGGGTGCGCGGCGTCGACCGGCTGGCGAGCGGCGAGTGGGATGCCCCGCGCCTGCCGAGCGGCCCGCGCATCATCCTCCCCGAGGGCTGGGAGTCCGAGCATCCGACCCCCGCGTCGCGCCGTCGCGTGTCGCGGCGCGCTCTCGGCACGCTGCTCGCCGGCGCCCTGCTCGCCTGGTCCGCGATCATCGCGTGGGTGCTGACTGTCGAGCATCCGCTCGCCCTCGCGGGCGGAGCGCTGCCGCTCGGCGCCGTCTACGACGCGTGGGAGCCCGCGGGCCTCTCGGGCTTCGTCGTCGCCGTCATCGTCTGGGCGGTCCTCGCCGTCGCGGCGGCGGTCGTCCTCTTCCTTCTGGGGCGGATGCCCCGCGCGGGTCTCGACCGCGTGCTGGCTCCCCGGCGCTTCATCGCCCTCGCGGCCATCCTCGCGAGCGCGCTCGCGATCGCCGCGCAGCCCGCACTGCTCATGCTGGGGGTCGGACTCGTCGACGACCTCGTCGTCGCGACCGGTGAGCCCCTCGGCGGCGGTCAGAGCGCGGGCAGCTGGCACGTCGCGCAGTGGGGCATCGCGTTCAGCGCGATCGCCATCCTCGTGACGGTGCCGCGCTGGTCGGGCGCGCTCAGGCGTCGAGTGTCAGGAAACCCGTGAGCACGAGCTCGCGCACGCGCGGCAGCAGGTCGTCGGCGAGCGCGGCCTCGTCGACCTCGAGCAGCTGCGCGAGCGCCCCGATCAGCTGACCGACCGAGAGCTCGCCGTCGCTCGCACCCACGAGGCCCGCGAGTGCGGCATCCGCATCGATCGAGCGCGCGAAGCCGCCGCCCTGCCGCAGCCGCATGACGGTCGGTCCGTCGGCGCCCGGCCACTGATGGCGCTCCTCCGTGACGTCGGGCGCGACCCGCAGGTGCAGCGCAACGAGCGCCGCGTCGTCGAGGGGCGCGATCGCGTCGTGCGCCGCGAAGCCGGCCATGAGGTGGTCGCCGATGCCCGTGGGCGTCGCGCCCAGCGCGTCGAGGAGGCGCTCGGTGCGCACGAGCCGCGGCGCAGCGGGGTCGAGCGGCCGGCGCAGCACGACGTAGCCGAAACCCACGCCCGTGACGCCGCGGGCCTCGAAGTCGGCGAGCCACTCCTCGGCGAGCGCCTCGAACTCGGGCGAGCCGACGCGCGTGCCGCCGTCGCGGATCCACGTCTCGGCGTACTGCGCGGGGCTCTGCCGCTCGCGCTCGACGATCCATGCGTCGAGCCCCGACTCCTCGACCCAGCGGCGCACGCGCGCGAGGCCGTCGCCGCCCATCGCGTCGCGGTACTCCCAGTTGCCGAGCAGGTGGGCGGTGCCGCCCGGCTCGAGGTGGTCGGCGACGCCGCGGACGACCTCCTCGACGATGCCGTCGCCGACGCGCCCGCCGTCGCGGTACTCGTAGAGCGGCACGCCCTCGCGCCGCGGCGTGATGACGAACGGCGGGTTCGAGACGATGCGGTCGAAGCGCTCGTCCGCGACGGGTGCGAAGAGGTCGCCGTGCCGCAGGTCGATGCCGCCCGGGCCGAGCTCGAGACCGTTGAGCCGGAGGGTGAGGGCGGCGAGGTCGAGCGCGCGGCGCGAGATGTCGGTCGCGACGATCGCGCCCGCATGGCGCGAGGCGTGCAGGGACTGGATTCCGCATCCGGTGCCGAGATCGAGGACGCGTCGCGCCCCGCTCGTGGGGATGAGCGAGGAGAGGGTCGTGGATGCTCCGCCGACGCCGAGCACGTGGCCCGCGTCGAGCGCGCCCCCGGTCGCGAGCTCGCCGAGGTCGGAGACCACCCACCACGAGACGGCGCCGGTGGCGTCCAGGGCGGAGTAGGGGCGCACGTCGAGCAGCGCCTGCCACGTGCCGCCCGCGACGTCGCCCGCGGCGAGACCGAGCTCGCGCACGCCGTCGAGCCCGAGCGAGGGCAGCGCGTCGGCGAGCTCGTCGGCGCTCACGGGGTCGGCGAGGAGGAAGAGGCGGGCGAGCGTCGAGAGCGGCGACGGGGGCGCGGACCGCAGCGCGCGCCGGGCGACGACGCGGTCC
>NZ_JAUSMI010000106.1 GCF_030645145.1 Microcella sp.
ACGCGGTCGCCGAACGCGTCGACGACGCGCTCGAGCACCTCGCGCGAGTGCAGCGTGCGCGGGTCGTACATCGTCGCGATGATGCCGTCGAGCTGGATGGCGGGGTTGAGGCGATCCTGCACCTTCTCGATCGTCTCGACGAGGAGGGCGACGCCGCGCAGGGCGAAGTACTCGCACTCGAGCGGGATCAGCACGCCGTGCGCCGCGGTGAGCGCGTTGACCGTCAGCAGGCCCAGGCTCGGCTGGCAGTCGATGAGGATCACGTCGTAGTCGCCGAGCACCGGGCGCAGCACGCGGGCGAGGATCTGCTCGCGCGCGACCTCGTTGATGAGATGCACCTCGGCCGCGCTCAGGTCGATGTTGGCCGGGATGATGTCGAAGCCCGGCACGCTCGTGTGTTGGATGGCGGCCTTGGTGTCCTTCTCGCGGCCGAGCAGGAGGTCGTAGATCGTCGTGACGTCGTGGCTCTCGATGCCGAGACCCGCCGAGAGCGCGCCCTGCGGGTCGAAGTCGATCGCGAGCACGCGGCGGCCGTACTCGGCGAGGCTCGCGCCGAGGCTGATCGTCGTCGTCGTCTTGCCGACGCCGCCCTTCTGGTTGCAGAGGGCGATGATGCGGGCAGGGCCGTGCTGGTCGAGCGGGGCGGGGGCGTCGAACTCGCGAGCGGGGCGCCCGGTGGGGCCCTTCTTCACGCCGGGGCTCGCGGTCATGCCCGGCAGCTCGGTGCCCGTCGTCGTCTTGCCGCTCATAGCGCCCGAGTCTACTGAGCGCGGGGCGTTCGGGTCGCGCGACGGGCCGTGCGCGGGCGGGTCGGGCGGCCCGCGCGGGAGTCTCGCCACGTCGCTGCGCTCACCGCGTGCCCCACGCGATGCCGAATGCAGTTCCTGGCGACGGAAGGTGGCTGCGAGAGCGGCAGCGCGGCGCGCACCCGGTGGTTCAGACTGCATTTGGTTCGGCGCACCGGGGAAGGTCCGCGCGGCAGCGGCCTTCGCGGCGCGGCGCTCGTTGCGTCACCGGGTGCGAGCGTATTGACTGATCGTCATGAGTGAGGATGCTC
>NZ_JAUSMI010000058.1 GCF_030645145.1 Microcella sp.
TTGGCGCGGCGTCAGGGCCGCATTACCGTGAGACACGAGAACCTCCTGGACTCAGAGCGGTGAACTAGACAGCTCCACTCTGGTCCGGAGGTTCTCGCTATGTCACGGGTGCCAGATCAAACAACGTGCCTGGGCACTACAGCTAGCGCTGGCGACGCCTGGCTCTTCGAGGCGATCGGCACCGCCTGGCGCATCGACGCCGATCGAGCGCTCGACGAGCACGACCGCGCCGCCGTCGCCGAGCGCGTCGAGCGATTCGACCGCGATTGGTCGCGCTTCCGCGCGGACTCCCTCGTGTCGACCATCGCCGCCGCGACCGACGGCGGCACGTGGGCTCTCCCCGACGACGCTGCGCCGCTGCTCGCGCTGTTCGCGCGGCTGCACGCGCTCAGCCGCGGGCGGGTGAGCCCGCTCGTCGGCGCCTCCCTCGAGCGGCTCGGCTATGACGCGGCCTACCGGCTGCGGCCCGCGGGCGAGCCCCTGCCGGCGCCCGAGTGGGAGGAGCTCCTCGACCTGACGACGGATCACGCGGGCGCCGTGCGGCTCACGACCCGGAGGCCCGTGCTGCTCGACGTCGGCGCGGCCGGGAAGGGGCACCTCGTCGACATCGTCGGCGACCTGCTCGCGGCCCGCGGCGCGACGGAGACGGTCGTCGACGGCAGCGGCGACATCCGTCATCGGGGCGGGGCGGGCATCCGCATCGCTCTCGAGAACCCCGCCAACCCGACGAAGGCGATCGGCGTCGTCGAGCTGCGCGATGCGGCGCTGTGCGCGTCGTCGCCGTCGCGGCGCGCGTGGGGCGAGGGGCTGCACCACATCATCGACGCCGTCACGGGCCGACCGGTCGACGGCGTCATCGGCACGTGGGCGGTCGCGCCGACCGCGCTCGAGGCGGACGGGCTCGCGACGGCGCTCTTCCTCGCCGAGCCGCGCGAGCTCGAGGCGGAGTTCGCGTTCTCGTGGGCCAGGATGTTCAGCGACGGCCGCCTCGAGGCGAGCGCGAACTGGGAGGGCGAGCTGTTCCGATGAGAGCGACCGTGGATGCCGTGACCGGCCGCGTGAGCATGTACCGACTGGCGACGATCGCCCTCGCCGCCGTGCTCGCGATGGGCCTCCTGCTGGGCGCCCTCGACATCATCGGCGCCGACCCGATCGGACTGCTGGGCACGCTCGGCGTCGTCGGCGTCGCCACTCTCGGCGCGAACGAGATCGCCGCGCGGGCGGCACGCGTCGTGCCGCACCGCGAGTCGAGCGTCATCACGGCGCTCATCATCGTGTGCCTCGTGCCGCCCTCGGTCGCGACGATGGACCTCGTCGGCGCCGCCGCCGCGGGCGTCATCGCCGCCCTGTCGAAGTACCTGCTCATCTGGCGCGGTCGGCACATCCTCAACCCGGCGGCGACGGGCGTCTGGGTCGCGGGCCTGTTCGGCCTCACGGTCGGCATCTGGTGGATCGCGACGCCCGAGATGCTGCCGATCGTGGCGCTCGGCGCGCTGCTGCTGCTCGACCGCACGCGACGGCTCGACGTCGGCGTCGTGCTCGTGGCGCTGACGGTCGCGATCATCGGCACGAGGCTCGTGCTCACGGGTGCCACGCCGCTCGACGCCTACCTCTCCGTCCTCGTCGTCTACCCCGTCATATTCCTCGCGGGGTACATGCTCTCCGAGCCCATCACCCTGCCGCCTCGGCGCTGGCAGCAGTGGCTCATGGCGGCGGTCGTCGCAGTCGCGTTCTCGATCCCGTTCTCGTTCGACCTCGGCCCCGTGCTCATCTACACCTCGCCCGAGCTCGCGCTCCTGCTCGGCAACGTCGTCGCGTTCGCGGTCTCCCGACGGCCCGGCTTCGCACTCCGCCTGACGGGCACGCGGGCGCTCTCGCCGACCGCGACCGAGTTCCGCTTCGCGCCCACGCGGCCCGTGCGGTTCGAGGCCGGCCAGTGGCTCGAGCTGCATCTGCCGCACTCCGCCGACATCCGCGGCACCCGCCGCGTCTTCTCGATCGCGTCGGCGCCGTCGGCGGCCGCGGGCGACGCCCCCGAGATCGCGATCGGTCTGCGGATGCCCGAGCAGGGCTCCTCGTTCAAGCGCGCGCTCGCCGCCCTCGAGCCGGGGTCGCTCGTGCGCGCGACGCAGGTGAGCGGCGACTTCCTCCTCCCCCGCGACCCGGCGGAGCCCGTCGTGCTCGTCGCCGGCGGCATCGGCGTCACCCCGTTCGCGAGCCAGCTCGACGAGCTGCGCCGCCGCGGCGAGCAGCGCGACGTCGTGATCGTCGTGATCCCATCGGGCGAGGACGAGTCGCTCTACGCGGACGTGCTCGAGGCCTCGGGCGCGCGCGTCGTGACGCTCGCACGCGGTGCGCTCACCGCGGAGGGGCTGCGCGAGGCCGTGCCCGACATCGCGGGGCGGCGCGGCTACGTCTCGGGCGCTCCGGCGCTCGTGGCGGCGGGGCGGACGGCGCTGCGCGCGGCCGGCGCGAACCGCGTGCGCACCGATTACTTCGCGGGGTACTAGCGGCCCCTTCGCCGTCGGCGAACCTCTGGCAGTCGACTATCGAGAGTGCTAGATTATCGATAGTTGAGTCGCCCCGACTCAACCCACTCGACACTCTCCCGGAACCCCCGGGAGTCGCGAACAAGGAGACGAGAATGACCATGTTCTTCGACCCGTTCCGCGAGCTCGACCGCGTGGCCGGCACTCTGCTCGACCGCCGCGAGAGCCCGCGGCTCATGCCGATGGACGTCTACCGCGACGGCGAGCACTTCGTGCTCAGCGCCGACCTGCCGGGCGTCGACCCGGGCAGCGTCGACGTGGATGTCGACGGCCAGCTGCTGACGATCCGCGCCGAGCGCACCCCGCGCTCGACCGAGGGCGTGCAGTGGCTCACGCGCGAGCGGCCCTCCGGCGCCTACCTGCGTCAGATCACTCTCGGGAAGGACATCGACACCGAGGCGATCTCCGCCCACTACGAGAACGGCGTGCTGAGCATCATGCTCCCCGTGCTCGAGAAGGCGAAGCCGCGCAAGATCAGCGTCGCGACGGCGAACGACCGCGCCGAGGTCACGGCCTAGCCGGCACGAGCGAAAGCGGCGACCTCGCGGTCGCCGCGATCAGCGCACGACGGGCTCCGAGTCGACCGGCTCGGAGCCCGTCGTCGCACGAGGGGCCGCACCCTCGAGACCGGGCACGGGCGCCGCTCCGGCGCGCACGGCGCGCAGCGCGCCGAGGATGGCGACGAGGTCTACGACCTCCTGCAGCGCGGCTCCTGCGATCGCGGGCAGGAGCCCGACCGAGGCCACGATCATGAGCCCGATCGAGATCGCGATGCCGAGCCAGATGCTCTGCAGCGCGATGCGCACCGTGCGGTGCCCGATGGCGACCGCTCGCGCGACGCGCGAGACGTCGTCGAGGAGGATCACGACATCCGCCGACTCGCTCGCCGCGGTCGAGCCCTTCGCCCCCATCGCGATGCCCACGTCGGAGACCGCGAGGACGGGCGCATCGTTGACGCCGTCGCCGACCATGATCACGGGGCGCGGTCGGGCCTCGCGGATGAGGCGGACCTTGTCCTCCGGCAGGCACTCGGCGTGCAGATCATCGATGCCGAGCGCGTCGGCGATGGGCCGCGCGGTCGCCTCGACGTCGCCCGTCACCATGAGCGTGCGCGTCACGCCGAGCCGGGCGAGCGCGTCGAGCGTCGCCGCCGCGTCGGCGCGTACGGCATCGCGGAGGACGACCGTGCCCGCGAAGCGTCCGTTGACAGCGACGTAGACGACGGCCTCGCCGCTCGCCGTCTCCGCGCGCTCGAGGTCGGGCGCGTGCTCGGCGACGAAGGCGGGCTTGCCGACCACGACGCGCCGCCCGTCGACCGTGGCGGTCACGCCGAATGTCGCGACCTCGCGCGCGTCGTCCGACTCGGCGAGGGCGAGCCCGCGGTCGATCGCGGCCTGCTGCAGCGAGGCCGCGAGCACGTGCGACGAGTACTGCTCGGCCGAGCCCACGAGCCGCATGAGCTCGTCCGCGGCGAACCCGTCACGGGGGTGCACGCCGACGACCTCGGGGCGGCCCGCGGTCAGCGTGCCCGTCTTGTCGAAGGCGACCGTGCGGGCGCGCGCGAGCTTCTCGAGCGAGGCAGCGCTCTTCATGACGATGCCGCGCTTCGCGGCGCTGCTCATGCCGCCTATGAACGCGACCGGCGCCGCGATGAGCAGGGGGCATGGCGTCGCGACGACGAGCACCTCGGCGAAGCGCACGGGGTCGCCGCTCAGCGCCCACGCGACGCCCGCGATGCCCAGCGACACCGCGGTGAACGGCAGGGCGTACCGGTCGGCGAGCCGGACGAGCGGCGCCTTGCTGCTCGAGGCCTCGCGCACGAGCTCGACGATGCGCTGGTACTGGCTGTCGGCCGCTGCGGCCGTCGCGACGACCTCGACCGCCGCCGAGCCGTTGACCGAGCCGCTCAGGACGAGATCGCCCGCCGCCTTCTCCACGGGCAGGCTCTCGCCCGTGAGCGACGACTCGTCGAACCCGCCATGGCCGCTCGTGAGCTCGGCGTCGACGGGCACGATCTCGGCGGGCCGCACCAGCAGGCGGTCGCCAATGCGGACATCCCCCGCCGGCACGTCGGTGATCGCCCCCGTCGAGTCGATGCGGTGCGCGAGCTGCGGAACGCGATCGAGCAGGGCGCGCAGCTCGCGCTGGGCGCGGCCGGCCGCGGCGAGCTCGAGCGCCGCGCCGCCTGCGAGCATGAGCACGATGACGAGGCTCGCCCAGTACTCGCCGACGACGACCGTGCTGACGATCGCGGTGACGGCGAGGATGTCGAGGCCGAACTGCCCGGAGAGCAGCCCCCTGATCATGCGGACCGCCTCGATCGCGGCGACGGTCAGCGCGAAGATCGAGATGCCCCACCGCGCCGCGGGCTCCGCGCCCGCCGCGAGCAGGCCGAGGCCGATCGCGCCGATCACGAGCGCGAGCGCGACGAGCGGCATGCGGCGCGCGAGGGCGATCAGTCGGGGCATGCCCCAGGTCTACCGTGCCGCGAAGGCGGGCGCCAACGCCCGGAGCGCGTCACGGCCGCCTGCGAGGTAGGCGCGCCACGAGACGTCGCGCTCGGCTCGGGCCGACCACTCCTCGCCCCAGCCGTCGGCGCTCGGCGCGGGCTGGTCGCGGCGCGCGGCGCGCAGGGCGTCGCCGAGCGCGGCGACGGCGCCCTCGTGGTACTTGGCGGCGGGCATCCGCTCGCGGTCGAGGGTGCAGAGGGAGTCGCCCGCGGCCGCTCGGCTGAGCGAGCCGAGGGCCGCGGCGCGAGCCTCGGCGATGCGCTCGATCGCGGTCATCGCGGTCGCCGTCGCGGTCGCGGGTCTAGTCGCAGGTGCAGCGCTGCGCGGCGGGCACGCCCTCGAGCGCCTGCTCGATGTGCTGGCCGCAGCCTGCCCAGGTGGTCTTGCCGCAACGGTCGCAGCGGGCGGGAGAGCACATGGGGAATCCTTCCGATAGTGGGAGCGCCGGTTCCGGCGCATGCCCTCAGAATACCCCCGGGGGTATATGAGCGCAAGTCGCCGCAGACGACGGATGCCCGTGGCGCGGGCCACGGGCATCCGGTCGGTTCTGCGGTCGGCTAGGCGCCCAGACGCTGCTTCAGGTTCTCGTCGAGGGCCTCGAGGAAGTCCTCCGTGGTCATCCACGCCTGGTCGGGGCTCACGAGCAGCGCGAGGTCCTTCGTCATCTTGCCGCTCTCGACGGTCGTGATCACGACGTCCTCGAGGGTCTCGGCGAAGGTGATGAGCTCGGCGTTGCCGTCGAGCTTGCCGCGGTGCATGAGGCCGCGCGTCCACGCGAAGATCGACGCGATCGGGTTCGTCGACGTCGGCTTGCCCTGCTGGTGCTGGCGGTAGTGGCGCGTGACCGTGCCGTGCGCCGCCTCGGCCTCGACGATCCTGCCGTCGGGCGTGGTCAGCACCGAGGTCATGAGGCCGAGCGAGCCGAAGCCCTGCGCGACGGTGTCGGACTGCACGTCGCCGTCGTAGTTCTTGCAGGCCCAGACGTAGCCGCCCTCCCACTTCATCGCCGAGGCGACCATGTCGTCGATGAGTCGGTGCTCGTAGGTGATGCCGGCGGCCTCGAACTGGTCCTTGAACTCGGCGTCGTAGATCTCCTGGAAGATGTCCTTGAAGCGGCCGTCGTAGGCCTTCAGGATCGTGTTCTTCGTCGAGAGGTACACGGGGTAGGTGCGGGCCAGGCCGTAGTTGAGCGAGGCGCGCGCGAAGTCGCGGATCGACGAGTCGAGGTTGTACTGCACCTGCGCGATGCCGTCGCCGGGCGACTGGTAGACCTCGAACTTCTGCGGCTCGCCGCCGTCCTTCGGGGTGAACTCGACGGTCAGCGTGCCCTCGCCCTTGAACAGGAAGTCGGTCGCGCGGTACTGGTCGCCGAACGCGTGACGGCCGATGATGATCGGCTTGTTCCAGCCGGGCACGAGGCGCGGGATGTTCGAGATGATGATCGGCTCGCGGAAGATGACGCCGCCGAGGATGTTGCGGATCGTGCCGTTCGGGCTCTTCCACATCTTCTTGAGGCCGAACTCCTCAACGCGCGCCTCGTCGGGCGTGATCGTCGCGCACTTGACGCCGACGCCGTGCTTCTGGATGGCGTGGGCCGCGTCGATCGTGACCTGGTCGTCGGTCTCGTCGCGGTGCTGGATGCCGAGGTCGTAGTACTCGAGCGTCACGTCGAGGTAGGGGTGGATGAGGCGGTCCTTGATGAACTGCCAGATGATGCGGGTCATCTCGTCGCCGTCGAGCTCGACGACGGTGCCTTCGACCTTGATCTTCTGCACAGGGATCCTTTCGCACGTTCGCGGGCGTCGAGGTGGTCGACGGCCCGGGGCCGCGATGGCGGCCGTTCGGGGGCACGGTGAGGCCCGGGTCGATCCTATCGCGTCGGGTCATCTCTCTCGACGTCGAGATAAATCGGTCGGATGCTCGGCGCGCGATCTGACTACCCTGGGGTCATGGGCGATCTGAGACTGGAAGAACTGTCGGCGAAGACCATCGTGGCCGCGAACGGCCTCACCCTGCGGCCCGGGCAGGAGCAGTTCGTCACCCCCGTCTCGTACTCGGCCGCTGACGCGTACCTCAACCCGACCACGACGTGGGCGCGCGTCGTGCTCGATGGCGATGAGGTCGTCGGCTTCATCCGGGGGAACTTCGACCCCGACCACGAGCGCCCCGAGTTCCGCAGCTGCATCTGGCGCATCAACGTCGACGCGACCAAGCAGGGCCGCGGCGTCGGTCGCTTCGCGGTGCGCGAGCTCGCGCAGGAGGCGCGCTCGCGCGGCTTCGAGACCGTGAGCGTCATCTGGGAGACGGGCGAGGAAGGGCCGGGCGAGTTCTTCCGCCGGCTCGGCTTCGAGGAGGTCGGCGAGACCGAGTACGGCGAGAAGATCGGCTCGCTGCCCGTCTGATGAGCGAGTCGCCTCTCGACTTCGCCGCCTTCGTGCACGTCATCGTCGACGACATCCCCGCCGGGCGCGTCATGACGTACGGCGACGTCGCCTCCGAGCTCGGCTCGCTCGGCGCCCGCGCGGTCGGCCGCATCCTCGCGACCTCCGACGGCACCGGCCCGTGGTGGCGCGTCATCGGCGCCGACGGCCGCCCGCCCGCGGGGCACGAGGCCGACGCGCTCGAGCACTACGAGGCCGAGGGCACTCCCCTGCGCTGGATCGGCAAGCGCGGCGAGCCCGACGCCTACCGCATCGACCTCGCGCAGGCGCGGCACCGCTTCAGCTGAGGGCGGCGCGCTGACCGCTCCGCCAGCTGCTCCCTGCGATCCGGGCGGATGGTCGGCTCCCCGCTACACTTCGTGCAAGCGCTTGCAGACCGCACGAAGGAGTGTCCCGATGCGCCGCACCCGAACCCACCGCGCCGTTCTCGCCGGGCTCGTCGCCTCCGTGGCGCTCGTGCTCGCGGGGTGCACGCCCGCCCCGCAGCCGCCCGAGCCCCAGGACCGGCGCGATGCGGGCATCCTCTTATTTCAGTGGACGTGGGAAGCCATCGCCGCCGAATGCCCGACCCTGGGCGAGATCGGCATCGACTGGGTGCTCACGAGCCCGCCGCAGGAGCACGTCGTCGGCCCGCAGTGGTGGGTCGCCTACCAGCCGGTGTCGCACCGCATCGAGTCGCGGCTCGGCTCGCGCGAGCAGGTCGCCGCAATGGTCGAGGCGTGCGGCGAGGCCGGGGTCGACATCGTCGCCGACGCCGTCATCAACCACATGTCGGGGCAGGACAGCCCGGGCGTCGGCTGGGCGGGCAGTGCGTACGAGCACTACCGATACCCGGGGCTGTTCGAGCCGGAGGACTTCCATGCGTGCACCGAGTCGCCGACGGGCGACATCATCGACTACCGCGACCGCGACGAGGTGCAGCGCTGCGAGCTCGTCAACCTCGCCGACCTCGCGACCGAGGCCGACGGGGTGCGCGAGCGGCTGCGCGCCTACCTCGACGACCTGCTCTCGCTCGGCGTCGCGGGCTTCCGCATCGACGCCGCGAAGCACATGCCGCCGGAGGACATCGCCGCGATCGTCGAGGGACTGCCCGAGGGCACGCGCGTCTACCAGGAGGTCATCCGCGGCCAGGGCGAGCCGATCCAGCCCGAGGACTACGCCGCGACCGGCCCCGTCTGGGAGTTCTCGTACGCCCGCACGCTCACGAGCATGGTCGAGAGCGGCGCGCTCAACCCCGACGTGCGCTTCGGCCCCGAGGGCCGCACGCTGCCGAGCGAGCAGGCGATCAGCTTCGTCGACAACCACGACACCGAGCGCAACGGTGAGACGCTCTCGTACAAGGACGGCGACGCCTACGCGCTCGCGACCGCCTTCCTGCTCGCCCACCCGTACGGCACCCCGCAGCTCACCTCGGGCTACGCCTTCGAGGGGCGGGATGCCGGGGCGCCGGCCGACGACGACGGTCGCGTCATCGACGCCTCGTGCGCGGATGCTCCCGCCGAGCCGAGTCCGCGCTACGAGCCCGGCAACTGGGTGTGCCCGCAGAGCTGGGATCTCGTGCGCGGCATGCTCGCCTTCCGCGCGGCGGTCGGAGACGCTCCGCTCACCGACGCGACCGAGTTCGAGGCGCGCGAGCTGCGGAGCGTCTCGGGCTTCGGCCGCGGCGCCTACGGCTTCGTCGCCTTCAACGCCGGCAGCACCGGCGCGACGGCGAGCTTCGACACGTCGCTCGTCGCCGGCCGGTACACCGACGCGGTGTCGGGCGAGGTGATCGAGGTCGACGGCGAGGGCCGCTTCACGGCCGAGGTGCCGGGGCTCGGCGTGATCGCGCTGCACGTCGGCGCGGTCGAGCGCTAGCGCCACCTCGCCGACGGAGCGCCCCGAGCGCGCCGCGCGACTCGCCTTCCGCAGAGCCCCTAGACGAGCGACTCGCGCCAGGCGGCGTGCAGCTGCGCGAACTTCCCCGACCCGGCGATGAGCTCGGCCGGCGTGCCGTCCTCGATGACCTCGCCGTGCTCCATGACGAGCACGCGATCGGCGATCGCGACGGTCGAGAGCCGGTGGGCGATGATCACGGCGGTGCGGTCGGCGAGCAGCGTCTGCAGGCCGACCTGCACGAGCCGCTCGCTCGGGATGTCGAGCGACGCGGTCGCCTCGTCGAGGATGAGCACGACCGGGTCGGCCAGGAACGCCCGCGCGAACGAGATCAGCTGCCGCTGCCCCGCCGAGACGCGGCCGCCGCGCTTGTTGACGTCGGTGTCGTATCCGTCGGGGAGCGACTCGATGAACTCGTGCGCCCCCACCGCGCGCGCCGCCGCGATGATCTCGTCGCGCGTCGCCTCGGGCTTGCCGAGCGCGATGTTGTCGGCGACCGTGCCCGAGAAGAGGTACGCCTCCTGCGTGACCATGACGATCGCGCGCCGCAGATCCTTCGGGTGGAGCTTGCGGAGGTCGACGCCATCGAGGGTCACAGCACCCTCGGTGGGGTCGTAGAAGCGCGCGATGAGCTTCGCGAGCGTCGACTTGCCGGCTCCCGTCGTGCCGACGAGCGCGATCGTCTGCCCGGCCGGGATGGTGAGCTCGAGGCGCGGCAGCACGACCGAGTCGTCGTTGTACGAGAAGCGCACCTGGTCGAAGTGCACGGCTCCGCGCGCCTTCCACAGGTCGATCGGCGTCGTGGGGTCGGGCACGGACGGCTTCTCCTCGAGCACGCCCGAGATCTTCTCGAGCGCGGCGGCGGCCGACTGGTACGAGTTGTAGAACATCGCCATCTCCTCCGCCGGGTCGAAGAACCGACGGGTGTAGAGCACGATGCCGAGCAGCGAGCCGATGAGCAGGTCGCCCTCGATGATCCGGAAGGCCCCGACGAGCAGCACCGCGGCGACCGTGATGTTGCCGATGAGCACGAGCCCGGGGTCGAAGATGCCGAAGACCTGGATCACGCGCGCGTTGGCGTGCCGGTAGTCCTCGACGAGCCCTCCGAAGTGCTTCTCGTTGAGACTCTCCTTCCTGAACGCCTTGACGGCGCGGATGCCCGTCATCGTCTCCACGAACTGGACGATGAGGCGCGCGGAGGCCACGCGCGTCTGCCGGAAGAGCTTCTGCGATCGCACCTGGAACCACCGCGTGAGCGCGATGAGCGGGATGAGCGCGACCGCGAGCACGAGTCCCGAGGTGGGGTCGAGCAGCACGAGCGCGGCCGCCGTGAAGCCCATGTAGAGCGCGCCCGAGACGAGCTGCGTGAGGCCCGAGTCGAGCAGCTCGCGGATCGAGTCGAGGTCGCTCGTCTGCCGCGCGATGATGCGACCCGAGGTGTACGACTCGTGGAACTCGAGCGACAGTCGCTGCGTGTGGAGGAACACGCGCTTCCGCAGATCGATGAGGATCGCCTGGCTCAAGCGGGCCGACATCACCTGGAACAGGGCGATGAAGCTCGCCCCGGCCACGCCCGTCAGCAGGTACGCGCCGACGGTCAGTGCCACGGGCATCCAGTCGCCCTCGTCGCGGAGGGCAGGGAGGCCCCGGTTGATTCCGAGCGCGATGAGCGCGGGCCCGGCGACCTGCAGCGCGGTCGACAGCACGATGACGCCCATCGTCGCGAAGACCCGGCCGCGCACGGGGCGCACGAGCGAGCCGAGCAGGTGCAGCGAGCGTCGCCGCATCTGCTTCGACTCGACGCGCGTGAAGTCGTCTCTCTCCTCGCCCTCGACGCCGGTGACGCTCATCGCTTGACCTCTCCGTCGCGCTCGATGACGCGCGACTCGCGGTCGACGGCCTCGCGGCGCCGACCCTCCTCCTCGGCGAGCTTGAGCTCGCGATCCTCGCGCTCGATCTGGGCGAGCTCCTCGTCCTCGAGCGACGAGATGACGTAGCGGTAGTGCTCGTTGCGCTTGAGCAGCTCGCTGTGGGTGCCGACGTCGGTGATGCGCCCCTCCTGCAGGAGCGCGACGCGGTCGGCCATCTGCACGGTCGACGGGCGGTGCGCGACGATGAGCCCCGTCGTCGTCGCGAGCACGCGGCGCAGCGCCGCCTCGACGAGCGCCTCGGTGTCGACGTCGAGCGCCGAGAGCGGGTCGTCGAGCACGAGCACGGCCGGCCGGGCCGCGACGGCGCGCGCGAGCGCGAGGCGCTGCCGCTGGCCGCCGGAGAGGCTCAGCCCCTCCTCCCCCACGGTCGTGTCGACGCCGTCGGGCAGGCGGTGCACGAAGTCGGCCTGCGCGATGTCGAGCGCCTCGGCGAGCACGCGGTCGGCCTCGGCGCGCACGGTCGGGTTGTCGCCCTCCGTGAGGTCGGGGCGACCGAGCAGCACGTTGTCGCGCACGCTCGCCGAGAACAGCGTCGCGTCCTCGAAGGCCATCGCGATGTGGCGGCGCAGCTCCTCGCGCGACAGGTCGCGGATGTCGACGCCGTCGAGCAGCACGCGCCCGCTCGTGACGTCGTACAGGCGCGTCGCGAGGGCGGTGAGCGTCGTCTTGCCGCTGCCCGTGATGCCGACGAGCGCCATGGTCTCGCCGGGCTCGAGGGTGAGGTCGATGCCGTCGAGGGTCCCGGGGCGGTCGGCGGGAGCATCCTGGTACCGGAACACCACGTTCTCGAACGTCAGCCGCCCCTCGGGCGCCGCGATCGTGACCGGATGCGCGGGGTCGACGATCGCGTTGACCTCGTCCATGACCTCGAAGAAGCGGTCGGTCGCCGAGCGCGTGTCGTACGTCATGGCGAGCAGGAAGCCGATCGACTCGACGGGGAACCGCAGCACGGTCGCCGTGGCGAAGAATGCCAGCAGCTCGCCGACGCTGATCTCGCCCGCCGCCGCGAGGCCGACGCCGCCGAGCAGGCACAGCGCGAAGGCGACGTCGGGGATGAGGATGAGCCAGAACCAGATGCCCGCGATCGCGCGGGCCTTCTCGATCTCGGTCGAGCGCAGCAGCTCGGCCTGGTCGGCGAACCGCAGCAGCGAGTGCTTGCCGCGGCCGAACGCCTTGAGAACGCGGATGCCGTGCACGCTCTCCTCGACCGCGGTCGCGAGGTCGCCCTGCTGGTCCTGCGCGCGGCGCGCGACGACCGAGTACTTCTTCTCGAACAGGAAGCCGTAGACCCACAGCGGCGCCGAGCAGGCGAGGAAGAGCAGGCCGAGCCACTGGTTCCAGTACACGAGCACGGCGAAGCCGATGAGGATCGTCACGACGTTGACGACGAGCAGCACGAGGCCGAACGAGATCCAGCGGCGGATGAGGTTGAGGTCGCTCACTGCGCGCGAGAGAAGCTGGCCCGACTGCCACCGGTCGTGGAAGGCGACGGGGAGGTCCTGCAGCTTCGCGTAGAGGCCGTTGCGCATGCGCGCCTCGATGTGGGTGCCGGGCGTGAGCACGAACCAGCGGCGGAGCGCGATCATGACGGCCTCGAGCACGCCGAGCACGAGCACCAGGATCACCGCGGGCACGATCGCCTCGGAGGAGCCGCTCGAGAGCGGCCCGTCGACGAGCTGCTGCAGCACGAGAGGAATGCCGAGGGCGACGAGACCGGCGAGCAGCGCCGCGACCATGCCCAGGTAGATGCGCGGCATCGCCGGCTTCGCGTACGGGTACAGCCGGGCGATGGCCCTGGCCGTGCTCAAGCGGGGTCGGTCGTGCTGCGTCGTCGACATGGTGGGTCCTCAGGCGGCGCGCTCCGATCGTGTCGGCGCGCGCATCGAAGCGGCGGATGCCGCGTTCCGGTGGCGGATGCTGGTGGCTGTGGTGCGATGCCTGGCTGCGATCGCGCCCGATCGGGCGCGTCGTAGCAGAGCCTTTCAGCCTAGACCCGGAGCGGAGGGATTGTCGACACCGGGTTCGGTCGGCGGGGGTTCAGTGAGAGCGGGCTCAGTGGAAGAAGTGCCGCTCGCCCGTGAGGTACATCGTCACGCCGGCCGCCTGCGCCGCCGCGATGACCTCCTCGTCGCGCACCGAGCCGCCGGGCTGCACGACCGCGCGCACGCCCGCGTCGATGAGCACCTGCAGGCCGTCGGCGAAGGGGAAGAACGCGTCGGAGGCCGCGACCGAGCCGCGCGTCCGGTCGCCGGCCCGCGACACCGCGAGGTGGCACGAGTCGACGCGGTTGACCTGGCCCATGCCGACGCCGACGGATGCCCCGCCCGAGGCGAGCAGGATCGCGTTCGACTTCACGGCGCGGCACGCCCGCCACGCGAACTCGAGGTCGGCGAGGGTCGCCTCGTCGGCGGGCTCGCCGCTCGCGAGAGTCCACTCGGACGCCGCCGCGAAGCGGTGGTCGGCCTCCTGCCGCAGGTACCCGCCGCTGACCTGGCGCAGCTCGACGGTCGGCAACGCGAAGCCCGCGGGCAGCTGGAGCAAGCGGATGTTCTTCTTCTCCATCAGGATCTCGAGCGCCTCGGGCTCGAAGCCGGGGGCCACCACGACCTCGGTGAAGATCGGCGCGATCGACGCCGCGGCCTCGGCCGTGATGACGCGATTGGCGGCGATGACCCCGCCGAAGGCCGACACGGGGTCGCACGCGTGGGCGGCCGCGTGGGCCTCGGCGATGGACGACCCGACGGCGATGCCGCACGGGTTCGCGTGCTTGATGATCGCGACGGCGGGAGCCTCGTGGTCGTACGCGGCGCGCACGGCGGCGTCCGCATCCACGAAGTTGTTGTACGACATCTCCTTGCCGTGCAGCTGGCGCGCGTGCGCGATGCCCTGCGCGCCGTCGACCCGGTAGAGCGCGGCGGCCTGGTGGCTGTTCTCGCCGTAGCGCAGCACCTGCTGCAGCGTCGCGTGCACGTCGACGGTCGCGGGGCTGCCGTCGTGCGCGGGGCCCGACGCCGAGACGGCGTCGGGCGCTGGCGTCGCGCGAAGCCCAGAAATGGGCTTCGCCTCAGCTCCGCGCGCGCGCACGCCGAGCGTGTCGGCGAACCAGCCGGCGACCGCGGTGTCGTACGCGGCGGTGTGCGCGAAGGCCTTCGCGGCGAAGCGCTGACGCTGGGCGAGGGTCGTACCGCCGAGCGTGATGGCCTTGCCGATCATGACGTAGTCGGCCGGATCGACGATGATCGCGACGTTGGCGTGGTTCTTGGCTGCGGCGCGCACCATCGCGGGGCCGCCGATGTCGATCTGCTCGACGACCGCATCGCCCTCGGCGCCGCTCGCGACGGTCTCGACGAAGGGGTAGAGGTTCACGACGACGAGGTCGAAGGCGGCGATTCCGAGCTCGGCGAGCTGCTGCTCGTGGCTCTCGAGGCGCAGGTCGGCGAGCACGCCCGCGTGCACGCTCGGGTGCAGGGTCTTCACGCGCCCGTCGAGCGCCTCGGGAAAGCCCGTGACGCTCGAGACCTCGGTGACGGGATGCCCGGCCGCCGCGATCGTCGACGCCGTCGAGCCCGTCGACACGATCTCGACGCCCGCGCCCGCGAGGGTCGCCGCGAGCTCGAGCAGCCCGGTCTTGTCGCTCACGCTCACGAGCGCGCGGCGCACGGGGACGGCGTCGCGGTGGCGGTACGAGGCGGGGTCGTGGGCGGGGCCGGCCATGAGGATGCTCCTGAGGTGTGGGGTACGGAGGGGTGGAGTACGGAGGGGTGGAGGTGCGGTTCTAGAGCGCGGCGAGGTCGATCTCGCCCGTGGCGATGCCGCGCACGGTGTCGATGAGCAGGCGGCGCTCGACGGGCTTGATGCGCTCGTGCAGGCTGTGCTCGGTGTCGCCCGGCAGCACGGGGATGCGCTCCTGCGCGAGGATCGGCCCCGAGTCGACGCCCGCGTCGACGACGATGACGCTCGCGCCGGTCTGCTCGACGCCGGCCGCGAGCGCGTCGCGCACGCCGTGGGCGCCGGGGAACTCGGGGAGGTACGCGGGATGCGTGTTGATGACGTTGGGCGCGAGCGCGTCGACGACGGTCGCGGGCAGCAGGCGCATGAGCCCGCTCAGCACGACGAGGTCGGGCTCCCACTCGCGGATCGTCGTCAGCAGCTCCTCGCCCCACGCCTCGCGCGAGGGGTACGACGAGTACGGCACCGTGAAGCTCGGGATCCCGAACGCCTCGGCGTGCGCGAGCCCGTCGGCCTCGCGATCGGCGCCGACGGCGACGATGTGCGCGGGGTAGTCCGCGTGGGCCGACGCCTCGAGCAGAGCGCGCAGGTTCGACCCGCCGCCCGAGATCAGTACGACGACCCGCAGCACGCTCCCAGGCTACTCGCTGCGCGGATGAGCATCGGACGCCCGCGCGGACCACGGCACGCGGACTCCCCCGGCGAGCAGGCCGAGTGCGGCGCCGACGAGCGTCTCGACGAGCATCCAGACCCCGACGGCGACCGGGTCGGGGCCGATCGTCGCGAGGCGACCGGGCCCCGCGGCGCCCGCCGCGATCCAGGAGGAGAAGGCGGCGAGGATGCCCGCGGCGAGCGCCGCCGCCCCCGCCGTCGCGAGCGCCCAGCCCTCCACGCGCCGACCGGGGTCGAGCGCGGCGACGAGCCGCGGCCGCACGAGCACGCCCGCGACGAAGGCCGCGAGCACCGGCACGAGGACGACGACGAGCCCGGGGCTCGCGTCGCTCGCCGGCAGCGCGCCGAGCAGGGGGATGGCCGGGAGCGGCCCGACGACGGTGCCGAGCGGCGAGATCGCGGACCCGGTGCCGATCGCGAAGCCCGGCCCGATGAGCCAGGAGGCCGACCAGAGCACGACGGTCGGGATGAGCGCGAGCTGCCCGACCGTGAGCGCGATGCCGCCGAGCACGTCGGCCTGCACGCTCTCGTAGAGGGCGATGACCTGGCCGTAGCCGACGAGGAGCGCCGCGGCGGTCACGACCCCGGCCGCGCCGACGACGGTGATGACGGCCCCCGTGCCGATGCGCAGCGCCGAGCTGATGATGCCGCGCGCGAGGGCGGGGAGGCGCTCGAGCAGGGCATCCGCCCGCTCGCGCCACGGGCCGCGCGCGTCGAGCGAGGCGACGCCGAAGCCGAGAGCGAAGACGAGGGCGGGGAAGAGCGCGGTCTGCCCGCGCGCGATGAGGGCCGCGGGGTGGGTCGCGCTGAGCGCCGCGAGCCCGCCGATGACGAGGATGCCCGCGATCGCGACCGCGCCGCCGAGCGCCCGGTGCCGCTCGCCGAGTGATCGACGGCCCATCTGCCACCCCGCGAGCAGCGTGAGCGCCGCGAAGCCGAGGAGGGCGAGGGAGACGAGGAACGGCTCGGCGGCCGCCTCGGCTCCGACGGCGGCTGCGGTCACCGGGTCGAGCGTGAAGGTGACGTCGGCGCCGTGCCCGAGCGCCCAGATGTCGACCGCGGCGCGCCAGAACGGCAGCCAGTCGAGCTGGAAGCCGAACTGCACGGCCCACATCACGGTGAGGATCGAGAGCGGGATGCCGATGCCGATGCCGACCACGAGGAGCGCCTCGAGAGCGGAGAAGAGGACGGTCGACCGGCGGTTCATCGGGGGCGAGCCTACCGGCGGGCCTAGGTCGCCAGGGCCTCCCGCGCCGCCGCGCGCGCGGCCGCCGGATCGGTCGCGGCACACGCCGCCTCGGCCGCCGCGCGGCACTGCGCGAGCGTCGCGGAGGACACGATTGCCCCGACCGCGGTGATCGCGCGCGCCGCCATCGACAGGCTCGTCACGCCGAGCCCCACGAGCACGGGAGCGAGCGCGGGGTCGGCCGCGGCCTCTCCGCACACCCCGACGGGCGTGCCCGTGCGCGCGCCGGACTCGCCGATGAGGCGGATCGCTCGGAGCACCGCGGGCTGCCACGGGTCGGCGAGGTGGGCGAGCTCGCCCGACATGCGATCGGCGGCCATCGTGTACTGCGAGAGGTCGTTCGTGCCGATGCTCACGAAATCGACGGCGGCGCACAGCTCGTCGGCGACGAGCGCCGCGGCCGGCGTCTCGATCATCACGCCCACCGTGCGGTTGCCCGCGGCGCGGGCGCGCGCGGCGAACTCGGTCGCCTCGGCAACGGTCGCGATCATCGGGGCCATGACCCAGGCATCTGCCCTCTCGGCGTCGGCGGCGCGGGCGATCGCGCGCAGCTGCGCGTCGAGCACCTCGGGGTCGCGTCGGGAGGTTCGGTAGCCGCGGACGCCGAGCGCGGGGTTCGGCTCGTCGTCGGAGGTGAGGAACGGCAGAGGTTTGTCGCTCCCGGCGTCGAGCGTGCGGACGACGACGCGACGGTCGGGGAAGGCGGCGAAGACCTCGCGGTACGCGGCGATCTGGTCGTCGACGCTCGGCTCGCGCGTGCGGTCGAGGAAGCAGAACTCGGTGCGGAAGAGGCCGACGCCCTCGGCTCCGCGCTCGACGGCGCGGCGGATGTCGCGGGGCGCTCCGACGTTCGCGCCGAGCACGACGCGGTGCCCGTCGGCCGTCTCGCCCGGGCCCTCGAAGGGCGGCAGGGTGATGACGCCCGTGGCCGTCGCGCGGGCGCCCTCGTCGGGCTGGACGATGAGCTCGCCCGTGTCGCCGTCGACGAGGACGACGGTGCCGTCGGCGATCGCCGTGGCTCCCGCCGCGCCGACGATCGCGGGCAGGCCGAGCTCGCGGGCGAGGATCGCCGTGTGCGAGGTGGGCCCGCCCTGCTCGGTGACGATCGCGAGGCACCGCTCGGGGTCGAGGCCCACAGTGTCGACGGGCGCGAGGTCGTCGGCGACGAGGATGAACGGGTGGTCGCGCTCGGGCACGCCGGGCCGCTCGACGCCCGTGAGCCGGGCGATGATCCGGTCGCGCACGTCGACGAGGTCGGTGACGCGCTCGGCCATGCGACCGCCGAGCTCGCGGTACTGCACGGCCGTGCGGCCGAGCTCGACCCAGACGGCGCGCTCGGGCGTCAGGCCCTCGTCGCGCAGGAACGACTCGGCCTCCCGGTGCAGCGCGGGGTCGGCGGCGATCGCGGCCGTCGCGACGAGCACGTCGCGGCGCTGGCCGCTGAGCGTCTGGGCCGTCTCGTGCATCTCGCCCGCGACGGCGAGCATCGCCTCGCGCAGGCGCGCCGCCGCGCCGTCGCGCTGATCGGCGGGGATGCGCGCGGCCGGGTCGGGCTCGTCGGCCGCGTGCACCATGACGGCGACGGGGCCCACGACGCGGCCCGAGCTGACGCCGAGCGGGTGGGATGGAGCGGCCGGCGCCGTGGGGGCGACGTCGAGCTCGGCGAGCTCCTCGCCGAAGCCGGACTCGATGAGCGCGCGCACCTCCTCGACGGCCTCGGCGGCGCCCGCTCCGCTCGCCGCGATGCGGACGATCGTGCCGGGGCCCGCGCCGAGGATCGCGATGCCGATCGGGCTCGTCGCGTCGACCGGCCCCTTCGCGTCGGTCGCGAGGGTGAGGGCGACGCCGCGCTGGGCGACGAGCCCGGCGATCTCGGCCGCCGGGCGGGCGTGCAGGCCTGCCACGTTGCGCACGACCGCCTCCGCGATCGCGGGCGGGGGCGCGGTCGAGGCGAGGTCGCCGGCGGGGGCGGGCGGGGCATCCGCCCGATCGCCCGCATCGTCGACCGCGCGGTCGACGGAGACGGGGGCCGCGTCGCCGAGCTGCTCGCTCTTGGGTCGCAGGGCGCCGAGCGCCTCGGCGGCGACGGCGTCGAGGTCGGCGCCGCCGGCCGCCCGCACGACCGCCGCGAGGAGCCCCTCGACGAACGGTGCGGAGACGAGCCGGACGCGCAGCTCGGGGTCGGCGACGAACTCGAGCGCCATCTCGGCGCTCATGACGGCCGATCCGAGATCCATGAGCACGACGACGCCCGCGCCGCCGGAGCCGACCTCGACGATCGCCTCCGAGACGCGCACGGCATCGGTGCCGGTGCCGCCGTCAGCCGTGCCCGCCGCGATCGCGATGGGCGGCGGATCACCGGCGACCATCTCGAGCGCGAGGGCGACGGCCGCCTCGGCGAGGGGACGGCTGTGGGACACCGCGACGATGCCGACGCGGGGGGCTGCGGCGCTCACGACGCCGTGACCTCCGCGAGGGCGTCGAACAGCAGGGCGGTCGAGGTCGCGCCGGGGTCGAGGTGGCCGGCGCTGCGCTCGCCGAGATAGCTCGCGCGACCCTTGCGGGCCACGAGCGTCTCGGTCGCGTCGCGGCCGGCTGCGGCGGCATCGCGGGCGGCGGCCGTCGCCTCGGCGAGGGATGCGCCCGAGGTGATCGCCGCATCCATCGCCTCGAGCGCCGGCGCCATCGCGTCGAACATCGTCTTGTCGCCCGCCTCGGCCTTGCCGCGCGCGACGACGCCGTCGAGCCCGGCGCGGAGGGCGGAGGAGAGCGCCGCCGCATCGCACTCCGCGACCGCTCCGGCCGTCATGCCGAGCCGGAGGAAGAACGTGCCGTAGAGCGGCCCGCTCGCCCCGCCCACCGACGTGACGAGGGTCATGCCCACCGTCTTGAAGAGCTCGTCGGCGGTCGTGGCGGGCGAGGCGCCCACCTTCTCCATCACGGCGGCCATGCCGCGGGCCATGTTGGCCCCGTGGTCGGCGTCGCCGATGGCCGAGTCGAGCTCGGTCAGGTACGACCTCTGCTCGGTGACGCGGTCGCGGAAGGCGGCGAGCCAGGCGGTGAAGCCCTCGATCGTGATGGTGTCGGTGGTGCTCATGGTTCTCCTCGGTCTCGGCGTCGGTGCCGGGGTGGCAGGCGGTGCGGGATGCGGGTGGTCGCGGCGGCGCTCTCGGTCAGCGACCCCAGCGGAGGCCGCTCGTCTCCACGGGGGCGTCCCACAGCGAGACGATCTCGTCGTCGGCGCGCAGCACCGTGACCGAGCAGCCCGCCATGTCGAGCGAGGTGATGTAGTTGCCCACGAGGCTGCGGGCGACCGTCACGCCGTGCTTCTCGAGGATCGCCGCGACCTCGCCGTACATGAGGTACAGCTCGATGAGCGGCGTGCCTCCCATGCCGTTGAGCATGACGATCGTGGGCGACGATCCGAAGTCGAGGTCGCCGAGGATGGGCTCGACGAGCTGCTGGGCGATCTCGCTCGCGGTGCCCATGGGCACGCGATGCCGACCGGGCTCGCCGTGGATGCCGATGCCGATCTCCATCTGGTCCTCGGGCAGGTCGAACGTCGGCTTGCCGGCCGCGGGCACCGTGCAGCTCGTGAGCGCCATGCCCATCGAGCGGCCGTCGCCGTTGACCTTCTCGGCGAGAGCGACGATGTCGTCGAGGCCGCGGCCCTGCTCGGCGGCGGCACCGACGATCTTCTCCAGCAGCACCGTGAGGCCCACACCGCGGCGGCCCGCGGTGTACAGCGAGTCCTGCACGGCCACGTCGTCGTTGACGACGACCGTGCGCACGTCGACGCTCGCCTCCATGGCGGCGAGCTCGGCGGCCATCTCGAAGTTCATGACGTCGCCCGTGTAGTTCTTGACGATGTGCAGAACGCCCGCGCCGCGGTCGACGGTCTTCGTCGCCTCCTGCATCTGGTCGGGCGTCGGCGAGGTGAACACCTCCCCCGCGCAGGCCGCGTCGAGCATCCCGAAGCCGACGAAGCCGCCGTGCAGCGGCTCGTGACCCGACCCGCCGCCGCTCACGAGGGCGACGGTGCCGTGATCCTTCGGGGTGGCGCGATAGATGATGCGGTTCTCGTGGTCGACGCGGAGGTCGGCGTGCGCCGCCTCGATGCCGCGCAGAGCATCGGCGAGAACGTGATCGGGATCATTGATGAGCTTCTTCATGAGGCCGGGGTCCTTCCTTCTTCGCAAGGTTTCCGTGGTCGCATCGCCGCGTCAGAGAGCGCAGTCACCGTCGACGATTCCCGTATCCAATTGGAACGGTTTTCGATAATGTCGAATATGCTCCGATCGACCGGGGGTGTCAAGACTCGGTCGACGACTCCCAGAACCCGCTCGACGACGAGAGGAGGCGCTCGTGATCCAGGCCATCGATCGCGCCGCACGCGTGCTCTCCTCGCTGCAGGGCGCCCGCCACCTGGGCATCACCGAGCTCGCCGGAATCCTCGACCTGCCGCCGTCGACCGTTCACGGCATCGTCAAATCGCTGCAGCAGCACGGCCTCGTCGCGAAGGAGCCCGGCGGCCAGCGCTACATGCTCGGTCCCGCCCTGCTCAAGCTGTCGAACGTGTACCTCGACACGCTCGATGTGCGGGCCCGCGCCATGCGCTGGACGCGCGAGCTCGCCCGCCGCACCGGCCTCTCGACACGGCTCGGCGCCGAACTGTTCGACGAGGTGATCATCATCCACCACAACCGTCGGCCCGACGGCAGCCAGCAGATGCTCGAGACGGGAATCACCATCCCCGTGCACGCGTCGGCGCTCGGCAAGGTTCTGCTCGCCTACCACCCGACCGCCGCCGACGAGCTGCTCGCGAGAGAGCTCCGCAGCCTCACGGGCGACACCATCACCGACCCGGCGGCGCTGCGCCTGCAGCTCGCGCAGGTCGTCGAGCGGGCCCTCGCCGTCGAGGTCGACGAAGCCGTGCTCGGCGAGTCCTCCGTCGCCGTCCCCGTCGCCGATCGCAGCGGCTCCGTCATCGCCGCGGTCTCGGTCGTCATGCCGTCGAGCGAATGGCCGCCCGAGGCGGGCGTGCTCAACGACCTGCGCGAGACGGCGCGCAACATCTCGCGCGAGCTCGGCTGCGCGACCTGGCCGCCGGCGGTTCGGCCGCGCGACGACGACTGAGCACGCGCCGCGTGGCACACTGAGCCCGTGAGGAATCGTTCGATCCGCGTCGAGGTCACGATCGGCGCTGACATCGACGCACTGTGGCGACTCACGCAGGACCCGGATCTCCACGCGCGGTGGGACGCGCGATTCAGCCGGATCGTCCCGGAGAGCGCGGGCGACGACGGCGCGTGGCGGTTCCGATACGAGCGGCGGATGCTCGGTCTCACGATCCGCGGAACAGGAATCGGCCGCGGCTCGCGCTCGAGCGCCGACGGGTCCCGCACGTCCGCGCTCCGATTCACGACGCGGGATCGCCGGTCGCCCTTGCGCGACGGCCGCGGGTACTGGCGGTACGAGCCGGTGGACGGCGGCACGCGGTTCATCACCGGCTACGACTACGAACCGGGCTGGGGGCGCGCGGCCGATGCGGTCGTCCGGACGCTCGTGGCGTGGATGACGGCCGCGAGCTTCGCCCGGCTGCGGCGCTGGGCCGAGACGGGAGAGGAGCCCGAGCGCTGGCCGCTCTGGCGGATCGCGCTGGGTCCGGGGCGCGACCGGCCGCGAGCATCCGACTGCGTGCGGAGCGTCGGCCGACCAAGCGCGATGTCCGACGCGCCGCGCGCACTCGCCCATCTGGGAGCTCCGTGACCGATTCCGCGCTGCCGGCTCGTGTCGACTCAGTGACGCCCCGAAGCATGTTCGCGGCGGCGATGGGCGACGACTTCGAGCGGCTGCACCCGATGCTGCGGCGCCGCTTCGGGGTGAGCCTCGCGGGCGGGTACGCGTGCGAGGGTCGCGGCGTCATGACGCGCATCCGACGAGGGCCGTGGTGGACGATCCCCTTCCTGCACATCGGTCGGATCCGGAACATCCTCGCCCCCTTCCCGGGGCGCGACGTGCCCTTCACGGTCGAGAACCACGCCTACCGCGACCCGTTCGGGCGCGAGACGGTGACCTTCGTGCGCACCTTCCACTACCCCGATCGAGGCAGGCCCGGCCGCTTCGACGCGACGATGGTGCTCGGCGCCGGCGGGACGATCGTGGACTATCTCGGCACGCACCAGCACCTCGCCGTCGATCTCGACCTCCGCGCGAGCGACGACGGCTCCCTGATTCTCACGTCGGACGCGCAGCGGTTCCACGCCGGGCCCGTCTCGTTCCAGTTCCCGATGCTGCTCTCGGGTCGCGCGCGCCTGCACGAGTCGTTCGATGACGCGACTGACGAGTTCGCCATCCGGCTGGAGGTGCGGAACCGCGTCTTCGGATTCCTCTTCGGCTACGAGGGTCGCTTTCGCTGCGATTTCCCACCCGCGGGCGACGGCCCGCCCGCCCGCATCCTCCCCGTGCAGCACGAGAGCCGCGAGTAGCGCCGAACCGCGCAACGACTAGGTGTACTCGGCAGTCACCTTGGTGACACTCGGCTGATGGGTGGGAGCCCGTCGAGGGCTGAGTGGCGTCGTCGATTGTTGTAGTAGTCCAGCCAGGGTGCAAGTGCGTTCTGCCGGTCGTCGTTGGTGGTGAAGACC